>JAUNRX010000058.1:6446-20742 GCA_030539495.1 bacterium
AATTAAGAAGTATGTGGAGAAGGGAGGAACCTTCCTTCTTAGCGTATTTAGCGGCATAGTTAATGAAAATGATTTAGTCTATGAATGTTTCCCACCCTATGGATTACAAGAGGTATTTGGCCTCTGCGTAGAAGAGACGGATGTGCTAACAGATGAGGAATATAATCCAGTTATGTATAAAGGCAGACAATATAAGGCACTGGATTACTGCGATATCGTTCGAAATCAGGATGCTGACGTAACAGCAGAGTATGGGGACGATTTCTACAAAGGGACTCCGGTTGTTACAAAACATGCATGGGGAAAGGGCACAGCCCTTTATGTAGCAAGCAGGATGGACGAAGAGTTTCTTTATGAGTTTCTTTCCGATGTTTTAAAGGAGGCAAAAATCAAACGTCTCTGTGACAGTACATTTGTACCGGATGTAATGATTAAGGAACGAGAAAAAGATGGGGTGTCCTATCGTTTTATTATGAATTTTAGTACGAAAAAGAGAACAGTCACAATTGATGATGTCGACTATGAGTTAGAACGATATGAATATAAGGTTGTTCAAAAAAGATAAAATGACCAATTAAATGATTTATTGATGGAGGAATAAGATGTATCAAGCAGAAGAAAAGAGATATGATACGATGCAATATAACCGTTGTGGAGCAAGTGGAATAAAGCTTCCAGCCCTGTCCCTTGGATTGTGGCATAATTTTGGAAGTGTCGACAATTATGAAAATATGAAGGATATGTGCTTCACGGCATTTGATCTTGGAATTACCCATTTTGATCTGGCAAATAATTATGGACCAGTTTATGGTGCGGCAGAAGAGAATTTTGGACGTATCTTAAAACAGGAAATGCATAGCTACCGAGATGAATTGTTAATCTCTACAAAGGCAGGGTATGATATGTGGCCAGGACCTTATGGAAATTGGGGCTCTAAGAAATATTTGGTCTCTAGTCTGGATCAAAGCTTACAACGATTAGGCCTTGATTATGTAGATATCTTCTATCATCATAGACCGGATCCAGAGACACCATTGGAAGAGACGATGCTTGCCCTTGACTCTATTGTGAAAAGTGGTAAGGCATTGTATGTAGGAATTTCCAATTACAATAAAGAGCAGACGGAAGCAGCAATGAAGATTTTAAGGGAGCTTAAGACACCATTTATTATTAATCAAAGAAAGTATTCTCTTTTTGAACGCAATATCGAAGAGGATGGATTAAAACACTTTGCTGCAGAAAATGGTGTAGGGATTATTGCGTTCTGTCCACTTGCTCAAGGGCTTCTTACCAATAAATATATAAATGGGATTCCAGAAGACAGCCGTATACGAAGGGACGGACGTTTTTTGAAGGAGTCGGACCTTACAGAAGAACGATTAGTATCTATTCGTGAATTAAATGAGATTGCTGCTTCTAGAGGCCAGTCCTTGGCACAAATGTCATTGTCCTGGATCTTAAAGGATCATGAAGTAACCAGTGTGTTGATCGGTGCTTCCAAGGCAAGTCAAATTCGGGAAAATGTGAAAATTGTTGGTCATACCCAGTTTAGCAGGGAAGAACTTGCTATGATAGAACAAGCTTGTAGACGATAAGAGGAAAGAATACAGGCGTATGCAAGAGGAGGTCCATCTATGACAACAGATATGACAAAGGGCAAGATACCAAATCTGTTAGTCCAATTTGCAGTACCCCTTATGATTGGAAATGTGTTTCAGCAGTTTTATAATTTTATTGATACTGTAATTGTGGGACGATTTATCGGTTCGGATGCATTAGCAGCAGTAGGTACGACGGGAAATGCGATTGCCGTTATGAACTCACTTATGATGGGATTAAGCGTAGGTGCAGGAATTGTAATTGCACAATACTTTGGTGTTCATAATCGGGATAAGCTTCGTGCAGCAGTAGTGGCAATTATGGAGCTTGTTGGTATGTTTACACTGATTATATCAACGCTTGGATATTTCTGTATTCCATTTATATTAAAGCTGCTACAAGTTCCGGACCACATTAGAAACGACTCGCTGACGTATATGAGAATTTGTGTTGTTGGTATGTTAGGGATGACGTTATATAATGCAGCGGCTTCCATTATAAGGAGTATCGGTGACTCAAGGACACCGTTGCTTGCCATGTTGGTTTCTTCTATTGTAAACATTGCCTGTAACCTACTGTTCGTACTTAGGTTTCATATGGGAGTTGCAGGGGTTGCCTATGGTACAGTGATTGCACAGCTAGTTTCTGCATCCATCTGCATCATACATTTGATCAGGCAGCGGAAATTTATTGGAATTGAGCATCTTAATTGGAAGCCACAAAAGGATATGATTATAACAATTGTTAAGGCTGGTGTTCCCAGTGCAATACAGAGTTCTTTAATATCATTAGGTGGGATGAGTGTGCAAGGGCTTGTAAATACATATGGAAGCGCTACTATGTCTGCTTATGCGGCGGTGCAAAAAATTGATTCGGTTACCATCCAGGTCGTGGTTGCACTGGGAAGTTCCTTATCTGTATTTACTGGTCAGAATATCGGAAGCAAGGATTTTAATAGGATTCGAGAGGCATTACATACTACGATAAAGCTTATGATGGCATTTTGCTGTGGACTTGCAGTACTAGTATTACTATTTAAGGAACAGTTATTATCCATTTTCTTAGATCCTGTCAAAGCTGCGGCTTCCATTAAAATTGGATGCGTTTATATGACGGTCATTGGAATTGCCTATATTATTGCCGGCATTATGAATAGTTATCTAAACTTAATTCGTGGAGCCGGTGATGTGAATGCATCCTTTTTGGCTGGAGTGGCAGAGATTACAGGAAGGATTGTATTTGCCTATCTTTTGGTAAAGCCATTTGGTGTTACTGGAATTTGGCTGGCGACACCGTTATCTTGGGGATGTGGGTGTCTATATTGTGTGTATCGATATTATTCAGGGACGTGGAAGGAAAATGCCTACTGTTAGAAATGGGGGAGAGTTTATGCATAAAGCATTTAAAATGAAGTTATATCCAGGAATGGAGAAAGAGTATGAGAAACGACATAATGAATTGTGGGACGAGATGAAAGACATGATTCATGAGTATGGCGGGACCAATTATTCCATCTTTCTTGATCCAGAAACATTGACGTTGTTTGGAACTATTGAGATTGAAGATGAGGAAAAGTGGAATGCATCTGCTGACACTGCAATTAATCGAAAATGGTGGGATTTTATGGCGGATGTAATGGAGACCAATCCAGATAATAGCCCGGTAAGTAAAGATTTACATTTAGTATTTCATTTAGATTAGAGAAAAAAGCGAGTAAAACAAGGGAATGTTTTACTCGCTTTTTATTTTTAGATGTTCTTTGGTACTAGTTTCTAAGGCAGAACGATAATAGTCGCATTTATAATCAATGACGTCCATTACTTTTTCAAGTTCATTAATCTGTCTTTGTACTGTTTCTTTTCGTTCTAAGAACATATCATATCGATCTTTGAGGGTTGCATCGCCTTGATCACACCAATCGATAAACTGCTTGATATCTTTAATCGGCATACCGGTTGCTTTTAGACAGTTAATGACCCTTAAGAAACCAAGATCTGCTTCAGTAAAACGTCGGATCCCGCTTTCCGAACGCTGGATATTAGGAAGAAGTCCTTCTTTTTCATAATATCGTAAGGTATAAGACGTAAGATTAAGAAG
The DNA here is from genome assembly GCA_030539495.1 of bacterium. GTDB lineage: Bacteria > Bacillota > Clostridia > Lachnospirales > Lachnospiraceae > KM106-2. Next base: position 10,143 of record JAUNRX010000058.1, read on the forward strand.
TTTTCCTACCTCACCAATGCTATATGTCTTCATTGAAACCTCCTAAAGTATGGGATAGTCAAAAAACCTTGACTTCGAGTTAACTCTAACACGTATAATTAAAAAAAGCAAGGCTAAGGAAGCGCATTAAACTCAACCCTCATACTGTTTATAAATTTCTCAGATGCTTTTGAGAATACTTGATACTTTTTCCATACTACATCTAGATTGGATTCTAGAGGTGGAAACAATGGACGAAAGCAAAGCGTACTGTCCCCGGTCGTATTAATCAGCTTATCTAGACATAATGCATAGCCCATGCCTTGCTCTACAAGTAAAGAAGCATTGAAGATCAGATTGTAGGTGGAGACAGTATTTAGTTCTCCAAAGTCACGGCCGATCCACTTGGTCATCTGCTCGTTGATCATGGTCTGGCGAGAGGTGATAAGCGGAATATCAAAGAGATCAGAGGCTTCAATATGAGGTTTGGAAGCAAGCGGACTGTCCTTTCGCATTAAGATACCCCAAGTGTCTTTTGCCGGAATACGGATGAAGTCATATTTGGTAATATCAGCAGGCTCGATCAATACACCAAAATCAATAAGCCCTTTATCTAGGTGGTCCATGACATCATCGCCATTCCCACTAAATAAGTGATAGCGGATATTGGGATATTGTTGCTGTAGATGAAAGGCTATTTTAGCAAGCAGCCGCATGGCATCTGTTTCACCTCCACCGATAAAGATGTCTCCACCAATAAGTTCATCATCTATAGTAAACTCAGTCTGGGTCTTTTCCACTAAGTCAATAATTTCTTGTGCACGTTTTCGCAAAAACAGGCCTTCTTCGGTAAGGGTGATTTTTCGATTGCCACGAATAAATAAAGGGTGGCCTAATTCTTCTTCCAGCTCCATAAGCTGCCTAGACAGCGTTGGCTGTGTAATATGTAATAGCTCTGCTGCGCCAGAGATGGTCTGCTCTCTTGCAACTGCGAGAAAATATCGTAAAACACGTAATTCCATATGGAAACCTCCTTTTTTATTTACCCTCATTATAGTAGTTCTTACGATACCTTTCAAGCATACCAATGTATTTGGTATAAGTATTAGTTATTTAAATAAAAGAGTCCTATAATGCAAGTATAGGAGGACGATATGGAAGAGAAATTGATGGAAGAAGAAACGATAATACAAAACTTAAAAGATGCAGGATGCTCTACCCAGTTGATTACGGATTTTATAGAAGAGACAAGAAAAGAACATACAGCGGAACAGTTACATATCCTTAGTCGGCATCGTGCCTTGTTATTACAGCAAATACACAGTTACAATGCGAAACTCGATTGTTTGGATTATCTGATTTATAAAATAAAAGATTAAAGGAGAATAGTATGAAAAAAGTAATGGAACAACAATTTTTAACTGGAGAGCGTGCGTTATTTGGCGCAAAGAATATGGAAATCAACTATAGCACATTTGCCGATGGGGAATCGCCATTAAAAGAAAGCAGTAACATTGACTTGCTAAACAGTATGTTTAAATGGAAATATCCACTTTGGTACAGCAAACATATTACATTAAAGGATTGTACCTTATTTGACATGGCTCGTGCAGGGATCTGGTATACCGACGATATCGCTATGACAGACTGTATAATTCAGGCACCAAAGACATTTCGTAGGGCAAATGGAATTAAGTTAACCAATGTGACAATGCCAAATGCAGAGGAAACGTTATGGAACTGTAATGACATCCAAATGAAAAATGTGACGGCAAAGGGTGATTATTTTGCAATGAATGTTTCGGATGTGAAGATCGATGGATTTGAATTAGTAGGAAACTATTGTTTTGATGGAGGAAAGAATATCGAGATTAGAAATGCAAAATTACTTGCAAAGGATGCTTTCTGGAATTGTGAAAACGTGACAGTATATGATTCCTTTATCTCTGGAGAATACCTTGGATGGAATGCAAAAAATGTAACATTTATTAACTGTACCATCGAAAGCCTACAAGGAATGTGTTATATGAATAAGATTGTGCTAAAAGATTGCCGTTTACTAAATACGACATTAGCATTTGAATATTCTACCGTAGATGCAGAAATCAATGGCATGGTGGACAGCGTATGCAATCCAAGTGGTGGTACCATTACAGCAGATGCCATTGGCGAATTGATTTTAGATGAAACAAAGATCAATCCGGCAAAAACTAGGATTACGACAGGAGCGATGGAAAATGCAATATAATTTTGATGAAGTGGTAGATAGAAGGAATACGGGTTCTTTAAAATGGGACGGTAAAGAGAATGAACTACCTATGTGGGTTGCAGATATGGATTTCAAGACGGCTCCTGAAGTAATTGAGGCATTAAAGAGCCGTGTAGAACATGGAGTCTTTGGATATAATGACGTAACCGAAGACTGGTACCAGGCAATTATTAGCTGGTGGGAAAGAAGACATGGGCTTTCCATTGAAAAAGAAAGCCTGATCTTTACTACCGGCGTTGTCCCTGCTATTTCCAGTATCGTTCGTAAGATTACCACAGTAGGAGAAAACGTGGTAGTTCAGACTCCTGTCTATAATATCTTTTTTAACTCGATAGTTAACAATGGACGCAACGTCTTAGAGAATAGATTGGTTTATGATGGTGAAAGCTATTCGATTGATTTTGAGGATTTAGAGAAGAAGTTATCGGATCAACAGACAACTATGATGATTTTGTGTAATCCTCATAATCCAGTGGGCAAGATCTGGGATAAAGAAACACTTGCCCGTATCGGAGAACTTTGTCACAAGTATCATGTAGTCGTAGTATCTGATGAAATCCACTGTGATTTGACCGATCCAGGTCATTCTTATGTACCATTTGCTTCCGTTTCGGAATGTTGCGCGAATAACAGCATTACCTGTATGGCGCCAACGAAGGCATTTAATATTGCAGGATTGCAGACGGCAGCTGTCATGATTCCAAATAAACAGTTGCATCATAAAGTTTGGCGAGGATTGAATACGGATGAAGTGGCAGAACCAAATAGCTTTGCAGTTGCAGCCACGGTGGCAGCATTTACAAAAGGTGAGGCATGGCTGGATGAACTTCGTCAATATCTCTATGAAAATAAACAGATGGTAAGAGAATTTATTAGCAAGGAGCTTCTAGAAGTGAAGGTGGTACCTTCTGATGCAACGTATCTGTTATGGCTGGATTGTCAATCAATTTCCTTATTCTCGGAAACATTAACGGAGTTTATCTATGATAACACAGGACTTCGTTTGTGCAGTGGAGATAGTTATGGGAAAAGCGGCAATGGTTTTTTACGTATGAATGTTGCCTGTCCAAGAGAGCTGCTTTTAGATGGATTAGAGCGGTTGAAAAAGGGAGTAATGGCTTATCAGGAATGGGCAGTAAATCAGTGTTAATGTAGTTTGAGTAGAAAGGGGGGATTATTTGGAATACCTAATAAAAGGCATAGTAATCGGAATTGTATTTGGAATTCCGGTAGGAGCAATTGGTGCCTTGACCGTACGAAGAACCATAACATATGGAGTCAGGGCGGGCTTGGCATCAGGGTTAGGCTCCTCAGTGTCTGACGTGATGTATGCCTGTCTTTGTGTATTTGGTCTGCATATTGTTTCCGACTATATGCTTAGCTATCAGAACGTAATTAGTGGAATCGGAGGAGTATTTGTCATTCTTATGGGAATTGGGATCATGAGGAAAACCTCCCTCTCGATAGAAGAGACAGTAAAGACTTCACAGATGGTCTCCTTTTTTCTCTCCTCTTTCTTTATTGCAACTACAAATCCTGCAACCATTCTAACATTTATTCTTGCATTTTCCATTTTTGAAATTAAAGAGATCACAACAATTTTAGAAGGCATGGAAGTCGTTAGCGGTATCTTTATTGGAACATTCCTGTGGTGGATTGTAATGACGTCGGTGCTTCATGCATTTCATAAGAAGATTACGGAAAGGTTGTTTGTAAAGATAAATTATGTATTAGGCAGCGTAGTCACGTTGTTTGGAGCAGGTGTTCTGGTTAAGCTGATTTTTTGATAATAAGGATAGGAGAGAAAAAAATGAAGGAAACGATTCGTGCTCATTCGTACATCGAAAACTCCTTGCTCTTACCAAGAAGTACGATAATACTGGTCACGATATTTTTTTGGCGTGGTGCCGACTTGTTTCACAAAGGTCTGAATAAAGTGGCTTTGGGAAGAGAAGGCAAGATAGTTACTAATGTCGATAAAACTATAATTAGAGTACATCAGTAAATTCTGTGCCGTTTCTATTTTCTTTTCTCGTATGTAATCACTAATGGAGATATTTAGTTCTTTCTTAAATAGCCTGGAAAGATAGCTCTCCGACAAATCTGTATACAATGCCAGATCTTTTACTGTAATTCGATCATGGAGATGGTTATAAATATAGTCGATACAGAGCGTAATCGGCTTGGAGAGAATCGCATTCTTCTTAAATTGCTGCATTTTTTCTGTATAATCTAGCACCATGATATCATGCAGTTTCGTAATCTCTTCTACAGAGTCGCAAGAATCCATTTTTAAGATGTAAAAGTCACTTAATCGATAGGACTGTTCCAACTCTAGTCCGCCTTCTACGCAATGCCTTGTGATCATGGCAACCGTAATTACAAAATGATACTTCATATTGGTTAATGGATTCATTGATAGGATGCCCATATCATCTAGGTTGCTAAATGCACGCTCTTCTAAATTCTTCTTCACAAACTTAATATCTCCGGTCTTTACCGCGTGATAAAAGGAGTATTCATCCTCCATCGGTCTATGGTTTGCGGAGGCCTCATTTGCCATTAGTTCTTTGTAACACCAATCTTTTTGTAAGCTCATATGGTTCTCCCTTATATAAAAAATATAGAAATAATAAATCTATGTACTAATTATGACATGAATATGATATTTTTACAATTTATTTAATATAATTTGTCGATAAAGTATTGTACTATAAATACAACAAAAAGATAAATACAGACACAATAATATGGAAAAACAATGAATTAGCAGAAAAAGGGAGGAATTTTTCATGAGAAGAAAAATCATAAGTGGTATGTTAGCCATGGCAATGGCAGCAGCAATGTTAAGTGGTTGTGGTTCTAAAGGTGGTTCTGGTCAGAGTGCAAAAGCATCAGATGGCGGAAAGGTGTTAAATATCAGTTGTTGGAATGAAGAATTTCAGACAAGATTAAAAGAGCATTATCCTGGATATCAAGAAATTGATAAGACAACAGGAAAAATCGGGGATGTAACAGTGAAATGGAAGATGACACCAAGTACAGACAATGCATATCAAAATGCGTTAGACGAAAGCTTGTTAAAGCAGAAGGATGCTGCGGCAGATGATAAAATAGATATTTTCCTAGTAGAAGCAGATTATGCATTAAAGTATGTAAATACAGATTATACACTTGATGTGGAAAAGGAACTTGGAATTTCCGCGGATAAGCTATCCAAACAGTATCAATATACAAAAGATATTGTGACTGACTCAAAGGGCAATTTAAAAGGGGTTTCTTGGCAGGCATGCCCTGGAGCAATGATTTACAGAAGAGATGTTGCGAAAAAAGTATTTAATACGGATGATCCAAAAAAAATCCAGGAATACGTAAAAGATTGGGATACGTTCAAACAGACTGCAGCAACATTAAAGAAAGCCGGTTACCATACGACTTCTTCTACAAACGATACATATCGTGTATTTTCCAATAATGTTTCTTCAAAATGGGTAGTAGACGGAAAAATTAATATTGATGAACAAATTATGAACTGGGTGAAATTATCCAAGGAAATGTTTGATCAGAAATATACGGAAACATATGAATTATGGTCAGGAGACTGGCAAAAAGGATTTACAAGTGCAAGTGATGTATTCTGTTACTTTGGACCAGCATGGTTTATCGATTTCACCCTTGGCGGTCATGACCTGGATGGTAAATGGGCTGCAACAGACGGACCACAAAGTTTCTACTGGGGTGGTTCTTGGATCTGTGGTGCAAATGGTACCGATAACAAAGAACTTGTAAAAAATATTATAGAGACAATGACATGTGATGAAAAAGTCATGACAGAGTTTGTTAAGAAGAACAATGAGTTTGTAAATAACAAATCTGCAATGCAGACAATGGCTGAAGACAAAGGGTATAGCAGTAAGATCCTTGGCGGACAAAATCCTCTTGGAATGTTCTGTACCGGTGCAGATAAGATTAACCTAAATAATCTTACTCCATATGATGCAGGATGTAATGAAGAATTCCAAAAAGCAATGAAAGATTATTTTGAAGGACACCAGACTTTAGAAGCAGCATTGGATATGTTCTATAAAAATGTCGAAACAAAATATCCAGAACTAAAACACTAGTATAAATGCTTGCGACATAGAAGTGGAGGGGTGAAATGAAAAAGGCACAAAGAGGTAAAAAGAGTAAGGTAGTCAGGTACAACAGGTGGGGATATATTTTCTTAATTCCATTCATTTCTGTGTATGTTATTTTTCAATTAATACCACTTGTCAGTACTGTATATAATAGTTTTTTTGAAAATTACCGTTCCGGGTTAAGCCAGGTAGGACCTAATTTCGTTGGATTCGATAATTATTTAAAGATCTTTACCGACGGTGACATCTGGACATATCTAAAGAATACCATGATTATGTGGGGAATGGGATTTGTACCTCAAATCCTGTTATCCCTCCTACTTGGAGCTTGGTTCTCCAATAAAAGAGCAAAGATCAAGGGAACCGGATTTTTTAAAATCGTAATTTATCTGCCAAACTTAATTATGGCATCCGCATTTTCCATGTTATTCTTCGTATTGTTCTCTGAAAAGGGACCAATCAACTCCATCTTGGTAGATCTTGGAATTTTGCAAAATGGATATAAGTTTTTATCCAATGTATGGAGTACAAGAACGCTGATTGCATTTATGAACTGCATTATGTGGTTTGGTAACACGACCATATTACTTATGGCAGGTATGATGGGAATCGATCCTTCACTGACAGAAGCTGCAGAGGTGGATGGGGCCACTTCTCTGCAAATCTTTTCTCGAATCACGCTGCCACTTGTAAAACCGATTTTAATTTATGTCATGATCACTTCCTTAATTGGTGGTTTACAGATGTTTGATGTTCCTCAAATCCTTACCAATGGAACGGGTAACCCGGTAGAGTCTTCCATGACGCTTATCATGTACTTAAATAAACATTTGTATAGCAAGAATTATGGTATGGGTGGAGCATTATCAGTATTGTTATTTATTATCACTGGTATCTTAAGCCTGCTTGTATTCAAAATTACCGATAAAAAGGAGGCTAAATAGATGGAAAAAGAACGACAAGGAATTGGAAGCCGTATAAAGAGGCTGATTACATATGTTGTGTTAGTCCTTGTATCAATGCTATGTCTATTCTGGTTTTATATATTATTTGTAAATGCAACCAGAAGCAATGCGGAGATCCAGGTTGGATTTTCGCCAGTGCCGGGGAAATATCTGATTAAGAACTGGACAAAGCTGATGCAAGGAGCGTTGCCTATATGGCACGGATTATTTAACAGTCTGTTTATTGCATCCCTTAGTGCAATCTTAACAACTTATTTTTCAGCGATGACAGCATATGCAATCCATACGTATGAGTTTAAGCTTAAGAAGTATATGTTTACCTTTATCCTTATGGTAATGATGATTCCTTCACAAGTAACTGCACTTGGATTTTTACGCTTAGTGGATGATATGGGACTTATGAATACATTTGTTCCTTTGATTATCCCAAGCATTGCAGCACCGGTAACTTTCTTTTATATGAAACAGTATATGGAGTCTACGTTACAGCTGGCAATTGTGGAGGCAGCAAGAATAGATGGTGCCGGAGAATTCCGTATCTTCAATACGATGATCATTCCACTTATGAAGCCGGCAATTGCGGTCCAAGCTATTTTTGGTTTTGTTTCCAGCTGGAATAACTACTTTATCCCAGCATTGATTTTACAAGACGATAAGAAAAAGACACTTCCTGTTTTGATTGCACAGCTAAGAAGTGCGGATTGGTTAAACTTTGATATGGGACAAGTATATATCATGATTGCATTTTCCATCTTCCCAGTAATCATTGTGTATTTATTCTTATCAAAATATATCGTGCAAGGAGTTGCACTTGGAAGCGTGAAAGGATAGAGACTATGAAGAGAAACGAAGGGTTTATGCATGGAGTAAATCTTGGTGGCTGGCTATCCCAATGTGAGCATAGTTATGAGCACTACGATAGTTTTATAACACCAAGCGATATTGAAACAATAGCAGGATGGGGCGCGGATCATGTCCGCGTACCAATTGATTATGAATTAGTATGTAACCATGACGGAGTATTCTTAGAACGAGGATTTTCCTATATTACCAAATGTATTGGATGGTGCAGGAAGAATGGACTCAACATGGTATTAGATCTACATAAGACAGAAGGATATATTTTTGATAATTATGAGAATTCTGGGGATTTCTTTTTTAACAAAGAGTTACAGCAAAAGTTTATCACCCTTTGGAAACAGCTTGCACAAAGGTATGGCGATGATGGAGATATATTGGCATTCGAGTTGTTAAATGAAGTAGTGGATCCAAAAGTGGTAGCTGAGTGGAATCAGATTGCGACCTGGGCAATCAAAGAGATTCGAGCAATTTGTCCAACCATAAAAATCTTAGTAGGTGGAGTAAATTACAGCAGTATCGAAACAATCAAACTATTGGAGTTACCGGACGATGATCATCTAGTCTATAACTTTCATTGCTATGAACCATTTGTATTTACTCATCAAAATGCATATTGGGTAAAGGAGATGCCGAAAGGTCTTAAAATATCGTATCCATTGACGGGGCAGGAATACTTTGATGCAATTCCAGAGAGAGGGTTAGACCTTATGAAGGAAGAGTATTCCGGTAAGCATATTGATATTGAGTTTTATGAGAAATTATTTTCAGAAGCAATTGAGATTGCAGAGGAAAAGGGAGTAAGCCTCTATTGTGGGGAATATGGGGTGATTGATCAAGCAAGCGATGATGAGGTAAGCAAATGGTATGAAGACATTTGCACCGCATTTGACAAAAAAGGAATTGGTTCTGCATTATGGAATTATAAAGCAAAAGACTTTGGATTGGTGGAACGGCCAAAGGTAAAGATACCGTTTCTAGAGATGTAGCAAAAATGAAAATTGGGGAATTTGGAAGAGACTCTTACCATAGAGTCTCTTTTCGTATTTTATTGTAAAAAAAATATTGACTTAGAGTTAACTCAAAGAGGTATGATAGTAATAGTAGTTTGTAAAAAAAATAGGAAAGAGGAGATTAGTCATGTTATATGATTTTACGTATTATAATCCAACAAGAATTCATTTTGGAAAGGATTCTTTAGCTCAATTAAAAGGAGAACTTGTAAACTTTGGTGAAACTGTTCTTTTAGTATACGGAAGAAATTCCATTAAGAAAATTGGCTTATATGATCAATTAATTGCAATCTTAAACGAAAGTGGTAAGAAAGTAGTTGAGTTACCAGGCGTTATGTCAAACCCAACCTATGAAAAAGTATTAGAAGGCGGAAAGCTTGTTCGTGACAATAAAGTAGATTTAATCTTAGCCGTAGGCGGTGGCTCTGTTATTGACTGCGCAAAGGCAATTTCAGTTTCTGCTTACTGTGAAGGAGATGCATTTACAAGATACTGGATGAACTTTGAACCAGTAAATAATGAAATTATTCCTGTTGCATCTGTGTTAACAATGGTTGGTACCGGTTCCGAAATGAATGGTGGATCTGTAGTAACCAATGAAGAATTAAAGATCAAAGCTGGACGAGTATATGGTCCGGAAGTAAATCCTAAGTTCTCCATTTTAAATCCAGAATATACGTATTCAGTTCCACAATATCAAATGGTAAGTGGTGTGTTTGATATTATGTCCCACTTAATGGAACAATATTTCTCAGGAGAAGACAACAATACGACAGATTATGTAATTGAAGGACTTCTTCGTTGCGTAATTGATAATGTTAGAGTTGCAATTAAAAATCCAGAAGATTACGAAGCGAGAAGTAACATTATGTGGAGTGCTACCCTTGCGTTAAATACAGTTACAGGCTTATCAAAAACACAAGACTGGGAAGTTCATATGATTGAACATCAATTAGGTGCTTACACAGATTGTGCTCATGGTATGGGACTTGCAGCAATTTCTCTTCCATACTATCGTTCCATCTATTCTTATGGATTAGATAAGTTTGTACGTTTTGCAACAGAAATCTGGCATGTATCTACAGAAGGAAGAACGAAGGATGAAATTGCATTAGAAGGCATTACTCAATTAGAACTGTTTATGAAAGAATGCGGTATGGTAACTTCCATAAGAGAACTTGGAGCAACAAAAGAAATGTTACCAAAGATTGCAGATTCAACCGTATTAGGTGGCGGATATAAAAAACTTAGTAAGGAAGATGTTTTAGAAATCTTAGAACGCTGCTATTAATCATAGGTCAAAGGAGACGGATTCTTTTTTTAAAGAATCCGTTTTTATATATTCACTTTATGGAAGCAGGACAAAGGAAAAGGAGG
>JAUNRX010000209.1 GCA_030539495.1 bacterium
AAAAATGCCCCCTGGACTATTCCAAGAGGCACCTTTTCTATTTATAAATATTTCTTTTCTAATGTTGCAAGTATGTTTAAATACTTCTCTTGAAGGCCGTCTTTTTGGGCAGCTTCTTCTAATTCTTTTGTCTTTTGATCCACTTGGTTGCGGCTTTCTTCTTTTAAGCCTCTTTCCCCAAATGTAAACACTGCTGCATTTTCTTTATCAATATGACGTTTGATTAAATATGTGTAACCTGTTGTGTTAACAATTACATCAAGCTTTGCTTGGTCGTTTTGATCCAATTCATAAGATCTTAATGCTTCATCAAGTTCTTTCATATGGAGTCTTCCAAGATCATGTTCTACAAGCATGCCGTTTGTAATTAATGTTTGGGCAACTTGTCCAAGGTCCTCTTTCATATACATAAATAATACATCTTCTTCTTTTTTGTGGTGATGTTTATCTGCATAATTTCGAATAAAATCAACCATAGCATCAAAGTCAGCAACTACTAACTCTGCTCCGTTCATTACTTGTAAGCTGGCAGCTCTCATAACTTCTGCCATACGTTTGATATTTTCATGTTCATTTACTAATACTTCAATTCCGTACATACTTATTTTCTCCTTATTTTAAAGTTATCTTGTTCATCTACTACAAATTCAAATGCTGATTTTTCTAAAAATCCTTGTAAGAACTTACGGCGAATGTCATAGTAATGCATTACTAATCCACCAATTTCTACCCAGTAAGTTTCATGGATACATCTTGATTGGCGGTAAACAACCTCATTGTCAGATGAAGCTAATAATTCATTGATACGGTCACATGGCATACCATCAAGTAACATGTCGTTAATTGCTTTGTATACTTTTTCAGCAGTATCTAATGTTTCGTTTTCAGAAACGTTAAGATAAGTTTCTTCCCCCATTTGATATGCTACATCTAATATTTGTTCCATTCTCTCTTGATCGTCTTTTACGATTGCCGTTACTACAAAGCTTAATCGTTTTTCAACAACGATAATACGTTCTTGTAACCAGCCATGGATATTTCCCGTATCGATCATATCTTCTAATGGTTTTCTTTCAATCATACCGCACTGACGATTTACATCGTTTTCAAGCTCCGGTACATAACCTTCTATCTCATTTAATTTCAAGATCATCTCTACTAAATTTTCTTGAATCATAATTTTATTATATAACCAATAATGAATTGGACCTAAAAATGCACTCATATGTTGCCTCCTAATTATCTCTTCGTTGTTTGTACCCTAATCATATCCCATCTCGCTTATAATTTCCGTAACAAATGTTACGTTTTACTAAACATTAAAATATTTTTCTATTCTCCACTACTATCCCCACAAACTATTTTTTTTATAAATCAAGCCTTACAAGTCCAGTCCTTTCGGAAATTCGTCTTTGGGGAAACTTGTCTTTTGGACAGGTATTATAAAATAATACCTTCCTCAGACTGTAGAGAAATAAACTCTTACCTTCACTCCAAGGTAGCGCTTATAGGAAAGTTTGAAAACCATAGGTGTTCATTTTAATCGATATCCGGAAACCGCGCTTTTCGGATATCGGATTAGTGCGAATAGGTCCTGTATTTTAGGGACTTGCACGAATGAGCACTAATCGTTTCCTTCAGGGAATGGATGAAATCCTGATTTCATCCAAGCTTGGCGCATCGCAATCAGCTAATGGGTTTTCATTAAAATACTCTCAGACTACAGAAAAGAGATACGAGGTTCTAACAATACTATCTTGTACTTCATCTACCGTTACTGTGATGTCTAAATATCCAATGAGGGCGAACACCACAGGTGTACGACATCAGTGAATATTTAGATAGCACTGTAGAGGTAGCGGAAGAACAAATAGTATTGCTACGAAACCTCGTATCTCTTTTTCGTAAAACTAAAAGTATTTTAATGAACACCCTTCACAATTTCCAACTGCGCCAGCCTTACTCCACGGAACTGCCAAAAGGCATCAAAGCGAGCTTCGCAATTTTGAAACATTGAAGTCCAAAAGGTATTCCAATGATCGTAACACATAACAGACATCCAAGTCCTGCTGCCTCAATGGCAAGTGGAAGACCTGACACCACGATCCATAAAATATTTAATAGGAATGAGCCGACACCACCACCATACTGTACTTCTTTTCCAAATGGAAAGAAAGCAAGGCTGGCAAATTTAAAACATTGCATCCCGATTGGAATTCCAATAATCGTAATACACCAAAGGATGCCGGCCAAAAGCCAGCTTAATCCAAGCCAAAAACCACCAAAGATAAACCAAAGTAAGTTTCCTAGACAACCCATACTACAACTCCCCCTTATTTTCTACTCTCTTAGCTCTATTGTCATTATACTACTAAGTAAGAGGAGAGTCGTAATGAATTCCTTTTTTTCTTTACCCAACTAATTCTTTGGCCTGTTCTGCCATTACATGCATACTCTCTGCAATGCTTCTTGACTGAACGGTAATTTCATTTACCGCCTTTTCAATCTCAATTGTCTCCTCTGCATTCATTGCATTTTTACTTAATAGCATCTCAATATGTTCCTCAATCCGATTGCTTTCTTCAATAAACTCACCGATCGTTGTAGAAATGGAGGTGATCTGTTCTGCCATTGTCTTCTGTACTTCTAGGAAATAATCAAAGCTTTTATTTGTTTCAGCCATATAGCCTACGCTTTTCTCCACTTCTTTATAATTTTCCTCGATTGCATGTACAACCTCTAACGAGTCCGTACCGACTGTGTTAATTAATGTACTTACCTGTTGGTTACATTCTGCCGTCTGCAACGCCAATGCCTTTACTTCTCCTGCAATTACGGCAAATCCTTTTCCGGCTTCCCCGCTTCTTGCTGCCTCAATGGATGCATTTAATGCAAGTAATTCTGTCTGGGCTGATATCTCATTAATTAAAGAAATCGTCTCATTTACCTGGTTGATTTTCTCCTGTAACTGACTCATGCATACCTTGCTATAATCCGTCTTGTCCTTAATTCGTTCTGTAGCTTCTGTAAAATGATCGATATTGGCTTTATTTTGTACTGTTACAGCCTCCATCGCCTGATTGATCTTATTGATTTCTTCTGTCTGCTTTACTGCGGACTTAATCTTCGTCACCGTACTAAGAACGATTTTCTCCGTGCCTTGTGCCACCTCTACGATATTCCTTGAGCTTGCTGCAATACTGGTAATGGAGTCGCTCATCTGCCCAACCCTTTCATTACTCTGTATCATATTCTCATTTACTTGGTTAATCGTATTTTCCAGTTCCACAGAAACCTGTTGATTTTTTTCTAAATTAAGCCTTACATGCTCATTTAAACGCTGAGACTCATTTAACATAAAGAACGTACGCTTTGCAAGCTGTGTCAATATAGTGCCTAATAATATAATTTCAAATAGATACATTGCCATATGGATTGGTATCCATTGATAGGATGCCTCTACCGTAATCCCTGATTTACTTGCAACTATCTCCCCTAGTAATAAGCCCCCCAACACCATTCGTATTGACTTTCTAATCAAATCCGTATTATAGTATAGCGCCCCTACTGCTAATGGCAATAGCATCAGTAACAATCCCTGTGCATAAATTAAGCAATACATAATGGTTGCAAAAATGGTTATGTCAATTACGACTACCCACTTGACTTGAGATTGCTTTAAATATCTCATAGCGATGATTGGTACGTAGACAGTTAATGCTCCCATCCCCAATAAGAAAAATAACTGTCCATAAGGCATTGGAATTATTCCCACTAGCTTACAAATAACAATAATAGGCATTGCGATAACTGATTTCTTAAAGAACTTAAGCAGTATCTCATTCACCTGCTGTTCATTCTGATCGATTAAATTCTGATTATTCATTCTTGACTCCCTTCTTTAACTAAAAGTCCAAATTAATACTTCCTCTTGCGTATCCTTTGATACTACTTTTATCGACCACTTTTTATCATTTCATTACTACTACTTACACTGGAGGTTTCTCTTTAAGTCCCTCCCTTCCTGTAAACAACGAAAAAGCAGCTACCTGCCCATACAAGTAGCTGCTTTCAGACTGTAGACAAATAAACTCTTACCTTCACTCCAAGGCACCGCTTATAGGAA
>JAUNRX010000210.1 GCA_030539495.1 bacterium
TCTCTTAGTAAAAAGATGCTCCGCAGGAGGCACACTGTAGTTTGCAATTTATTTTTTCTGACATAAGGATTTTAACTTGAAGGTATTTAATATAGAAAGACTGGATAAGGAGGAATTACTCATGGAGATTAAAGGAACTGAATTATTTGTGAAAGCATTAAAAGAAGAGGGCGTAACGCAGTTATTCGGCTATCCGGGTGGTATGGCAATTGATTTATTTGATGCATTATACGATGAAGAGGAGATTGAGGTGATCCTTCCAAGACATGAGCAGGCACTAATTCATGAAGCCGATGGATATGCAAGAAGTACAGGAAAAGTAGGAGTTTGTCTAGTTACCAGTGGACCAGGTGCCACCAATCTTGTAACAGGGATTGCAACTGCTAATTATGACAGTGTACCATTAGTTTGCTTTACTGGCCAGGTTATGACAAGTCTTATTGGAAATGATGCCTTTCAGGAAGTTGATATTGTAGGAATTACAAGAAGCATCTGTAAATGGGCGATTACGGTACGTGACCGAAAAGATTTGGCCCGCATTATAAAAGAAGCATTTTACATAGCGAGAACAGGAAAGCCAGGACCTGTCGTAGTTGATATTCCAAAAGATATTCAGATGGAATTAGGAAGTGATGAATATCCAAAAGACGTCTGCATCAGAGGTTATAAGCCAACTACAGCAGCACATCCAGGCCAGATTAAGAAGGCAATGAGCGTCTTAGCCCATGCAAAGAAACCGGTATTCTTAATTGGCGGTGGTGTAAACATTGCCCATGCCGGAGAAGAAATGACAAAATTAGCCGAAATAACAGGTGTTCCGGTTATCACGACGATTATGGGAAAAGGTGCCCTGGATACCAATCACCCATTATATATAGGAAATATCGGCATGCATGGAAATTATGCAAGCAATCGTGCCATAACTGAATGTGATGTACTATTTTCCATAGGAACCAGATTTAATGACCGAATTACTGGAAAAATCAGTGAATTTGCAAAAAATGCAACCATTATCCATGTAGATATCGATTCAGCCTCTATTTCAAGAAATATCGTGGTAGACATACCAATCGTTGCCGATGCGAAAAATGCAATTAATATGATGATTGATCATGCAAAGAAATTACGTATTGAGAATTGGGTAGAAGAAGTAACCACATGGAAAAAGGAATATCCAATCAATATGGACGAATATAAAGGGCTTACTCCGGAAAAAATTATCCGCACGATAAATAAAATGTTTACCAATGCCATTATTACAACAGATGTAG
This sequence comes from bacterium, assembly GCA_030539495.1. Lineage (GTDB taxonomy): Bacteria > Bacillota > Clostridia > Lachnospirales > Lachnospiraceae > KM106-2. Next base: position 1,272 of record JAUNRX010000210.1, read on the forward strand.
GCCAAAATCAGTTATGGACCACTCAATACCTTGATCTGGGACCAAATAAGAAGTTATGTACGTCTGGTGGACTTGGAACCATGGGCTATGGATTCCCTGCAGCAATCGGAGCAGCCATTGCCTGTCCAGACAAAGAAATCATCTGTATTTCAGGAGATGGCGGCGTGCAGATGAATATTCAGGAAATGGCCACAGCAGTAGCCAATGAGCTTCCAGTTATCCTTTGTGTCTTTAATAATGGGTATCTTGGAAACGTTCGTCAGTGGCAGGAAATGTTCTTTAATAAGAGATACTCCAGCACCTGTCTTCGTTACCGCAAACATTGTGAGCATGACTGTAAGGATAAGACCAAATGCTGTCCAAAGTATACGCCTGACTTTGTTAAGTTAGCAGAAAGTTATGAGGCAGTAGGAATTCGTGTAACCAAAGAAGAAGAGATTGAGGCTGCATTTACAAAGGCAAGGGAACATAACGATGGCCCTACGTTAATTGAGTTTATTATTGAGCGGGAAGCAAACGTATTGCCAATCGTTCCCGGCGGAAAACCACTAAACGAAATGATTATGGATTACTAGGAGGGAGAAACTATGAAAAAGAGATGGATATCATTATATGTAGAAAATGAAATCGGTGTTCTTGCTAGAATCTCTGGATTGTTTTCCAGTAAGGCCTATAATGTAGATAGTTTGACAGTTGGCGAGACGGAAGATAATACAATTTCCAGAATGACGATCAGCATGACCAGTGATGACAAGACCTTTGAACAGATCAAGAAGCAGTTAAACCGCAGCGTAGAGGTAATCAAAGTAGTGGATATGACGGATATGCGTATTCATATGAAAGAAATCCTATTTGTCAAAGTAAATCATTGTACAGAGAAAGAGAAGGATGAAGTATTCCGTATTGCACAGGTATTTGATTTTAAAGTCATTGATTACAATAAAAATACAATCTTACTGCAATGTGTAAAGACAGCAGAGAAAAATAATGATATTATAGCCTTATTTAATAAACTTTTTATTAATCGTATCGAAGTTGTACGAGGTGGAAGTGTTGCAATTGAGTCCATTAGTATGAAAGATCGATAATATATATAGAAAGGAGGTGATAGCAGCATAAATGTTGTTTTTGCCTCCTTTTTTGGTAGTATAATGAGAGCATAAAATGTGGCGTAAAAGGAGGAAATAACATGGTATTAACGATTATCTTTATTGTTTCAATCGGTATAGTGCTTCCTATTATGTATTTTGTAATGCGGTTCGAGGGAAAGCCAAAAGAAAACATGCTATTTGGCGTAACGATGAAGAAGGAATATTATGTGGACTCCCGTATAAAGGAGATGGAAAAATCCTATCAGAGGGAATTAGGGTGGTATAGTGTCCTTTTACTAGTTGTCCTTATACCAATTGTACTGATTAAACATTTCTCTATTGTGTATACGCTAACCATGGCATGGATGTTTTTGGTGATCGTTCTTACCATGCTCCCTTTTATTCGAGCAAATGGAAAGTTAAAACGGATGAAACAGGAGAACCGCTGGTATATTGATACGGCAACTGAGAAGAATTCAGAGTTTACCATGGTGCGTATGGCAGATCCAATTGCAGGAAATATGTTTTTCCTGGCGGCAGTAGCTGCAAGTGTCCTTACTGTCATTGGTTTTGCCTATCTTTGGGCTAAGTCAACAGTAACTTTTGACTATTTTATTTCTGCATTAGGATTGGTATCCACAACTCTGGCGTTAGTAGTGATTGGTATATTCTTTCAACGAAGAAAGATAAAAATAAGGATTGAAGATGAGGAATTCGACTGGCAGATTGCCAGGGAGAAAAATCAAAAGTGGGGTAGGAATTTAGGATGTCTAAGCTGGATTAATGCCATCTATTCCATTGGACTGTTGCTTTTATTATGTCAAAAAAGTATTTCGTTGCTTTTAATAATACTTCTCTCCACAATCTATATGATTTTATTTGCATGGCTTATAGTAGACGCGGGAATGAAGATAAAAGAGAGGGGGAAAAGGCTGCGTGAGACATATGAATTGAAAGACTTAGAAGCAGAGGACGACCATTGGATCTTCGGTATTATTTACTATAATAAAGAGGATAAGTCTACATTTGTGGATACAAGAATCGGCTCAGGATACTCCTTTAACATGGCGAGACGTGGTGGAAAGGCAATTATGATTTTTGTAATTCTTTGTCTTTTGAGTTTGCCAATTTCCTCGATCTTTATGCTCGCGGATGAATTTACACCGATTGATCTGTATACAACAGAGACGGCTCTGAAAGTGAAACGATACAAAGTAGACTATACCATTGAGAAAAACGATATTGTAAATGTGGAGTTACTAGAAAAGCTGCCTAATTTAAGTAAGATCAATGGTACAAGTATGGATAATCTTAAGAAGGGTACATTTAGCAGTCAGACATATGGTACGGTAAAAGCCTGTTTAGACCCTGAAAGATCCTGTTTCCTTGTACTTAAGACAACAAGCAATACCTATATCTTAAGTGATGCAAGAGATGATGATACTCGAAGGATTTATAAGGATTTACAGAAGAAATGAGTGGTAAAGTTTGATTGCTAAGTACACTTGACAGTATTACAATAAAAGCTCTTTTATTTTGACAATTAAAAGAAGGGGCCGGTAGAAGGAATGGTTTATAACATAGCCCTTCCTTCTATCGGTCCCTTTTCAATACATAGAAAAGATTTCTTTGCGCCTTTTCTTGTTTCGGCGCGGGCAAAGTGTGTGTTCCTTGTAAAGGATTTAAGA
>JAUNRX010000059.1:0-3465 GCA_030539495.1 bacterium
ATGAGCTTTTTACCAGTGTTCGAACGTATGTTCTCTCTCCTGTATTTTCTTATCTTTTCACTAAATTACTCCTCATTTTCACTTCGAATAGATCCAACTCCTAGGCTAAAAAATGCCATTGATCCCTCTATAAGGTTAAATGACACGTCGAAACTAAATGGAGTATCCTCACACATGCCAATGGTGCTATGGGCTTCTTGATAAGCTAACCATTCCTCCATTTCAAAATCATCCTCTTCTTAAATCAAAGGCTCGGATGGTGACAGGTCCCCGTTATCCTCTTGACAATAGGAAATAAACTGTGGTTCTATCGTAAGACAGTGATATAAGCGTTGTAATGACTGTAACGCAGCTTCCTCACTTACAGGGATCCCTAGCGCCTTGCCAATCTCCATTCTTACTGTATCAAAGTCATCGTCATAGTCCTCATTAAACTCTTCCCGGCTCTTTTCCTCCCATCTATGGAAAAACTCCACCAGCTTATCTGGATCATTTGCCAGCTCCTTATGTAAGTACTCACAATAATAATAGCAATTAGTAATCAGCGTAAAGAAATCTGTGATATTTTCTGCAATACGACCACACTGGCCTTCTGAACTGCAAAATCCAACGGTCCGGTCATCTAACAATATGTACTCTCCTCCTGCACCGTCATTACCAAATGCTAGCCCAGCTATATTAAACGTCATTCCATAATCTAATGAATTACAATCTAAAATCTCGTCATCCAGTCGAAAGTCACAAAATGTCTCTATTTTGTCTGCTAACTCCATGTCCTGCCTTATCTTACTTATAAATCTCTCCATTGTTCTCCTCCTATCATTATACTTAGCCACTTTTTTCTGCCTTTTTTATTCAAACGCAATGATTGGTCCTCCAAGTACCGCATCATTACATCGTTCACATTCTTTATCCCCACAATGCGTAATCATGGGATTTCTTCTAATCTCTGCTGCACATATATCCACTAAGTCTCTTGCACGGTAACACTGCCAAACGCTGCCTCCCACGGTGACACTCTTTTTATAAGGCTCAACGAATGGCGCTAGACGATTGAACCCCTCCGAGCAGCTTCCCGCTGAAACCGGAATGATCTGTTTCCTATCATTAAATGCCCAGCGAATAAATGGTGTACGTCCCGCAACTTGCTCTGCATAATGTAGGATTGTTGCACTCTCCAAGCCAACTCCCATTAATAATACGTAACCGTCGTCCTGATAAAGCTGTTTCAAAGGAGCGTACACGTCTATAGCAGTCTGCCCACTGATAAGCTCTGCTGCATTTGGCCCTAATGCTGTAAATGAATTTAACATATGGTTTCCGCGCTTACTATCTTTGCAATTAAGGATATACGTTGGAAATGTACCCATTTCCTCAGTCGTTATGTCTTTACAATTGGGATTAAATATCTTTGTTTCATCATATGTATTGTTTAAGAAATACGAGTAGTCTCCAACACCATTTTGCTTTGGCATATATGGAGCGGTTGGTCGCTCTAGAAACTGATCAGAGAAAGTGGGAACTAAAATCGTATCTTTATGGTCTAGGAATGTGTCTACTAGTGTTAAAATTCCTTGCTCTATTGGCTCGGTGAAAGAACGCATTGAAGCGTGGATGCATATTGAGGCCTTTTGTAGGGATAGAACTTGTAGGGCTTGATGTAGTTGATTGGAATAGATCATTTTGGGTAGCTCCTTACTTTATGTATTTTGGGTCTTGTAGTAATTTTACAATTTTGTCATTGGGGTGTAAATATAGGAGTATCAATTCTTGTTTCTACTAAGTCTTTTACTTCTAGAGTAAGCTCTGTTAGTCTCTTTTAGTTGCGAAGTGTAAGTGAACTTATACCTAAATCTTTTACTAAATCAGTTTGAAATTTTATCTCACAATAATTTTTCCGTCGGACATTCCAGCACTTCAAACCCTCTCCTCATAATCTCTTTAACTTCACCAAACAACTCCCCCATCTCATCAGTTCGATCTCTTTCCCCAATAAGATACTCCACAATAACCACCTTAATCTTTTCAATCACTGCTGCCCCTTGGCTAAATACCCCTGCTGCCTTCTTCATTCTCTCATCCTGGTATTCTCTCCCCAGCTCTTCCAGGACAACAGAGATCTTATCGAATCCTCCGCCAAATGCCACTTCGTCTTCTTCCTTGCTCCCTTGCAGGGCATTTGGAATTGTAGGAACCGTGCCGAAGAATTGAACCATATTATATAAGATCTTATCGTAGTCGTCCTTGGAAAGCTCTTTCTTCCAATTTGGGAGGTCTTTCATGAATTTATCTAGACCGCGATGCCCTAAAAAGCCAACGGGAGGATTTAGAAACAGGTCACATTTCTTTGCTAAGGCTTCCTGTGCAATCTCATACACATTCTTCTTACTATGCATCCTTATGGAGCAAACCGTATTTGGTTTCGATAGACCAGGGTAGGAACAGTCCCATGCAAGCTTAAGCTCCTCATAACTCATTTCTTGTATCTGTTCCCTGCCACAATCATTTATATAGACGTATTGTGCCTCGTCGTCATATCCGATCATCATGACATAATGAAATGGAATATGACTGGTATGGTATAACTTAGGATAGTAGTGTAAATAATACATGTCCAATGCCCCAAGAATACAAGGATATCCGTTATCTATCTCGCTTTTTGCCTTTGTTAACGCTGCTTTAAAGCTGCTATATTGATGATGCTTGTAATCAAAGCCAACAATAGGTGCAAGAAACTCATACATCTTCTTTGTTCTGCCATCTCCCAGGGCCACCATTCGTTTCAATTCCGATTTATTCGTCTTCATATAACAGAATGACCCAAAGGAAGCCAGTGAAAAGAAGAACATAGGTGGTAATTTTTCATGTGTCTCCATAATATAGAGATCCTCAATTCCATTCCACATGCACACATAGTCATCCACACGATGCGTTACCTTAAGTAGTTGCTTCATCTCGTTACTCCTTTCATTTTGCTTTCTTACTCCAGCTTTGTAATTCTATAATATTTCCTTCCGGATCCTGTGCATAAACAAAGATTGCCTCCATATCATTTGGATAGTCTGCCTTTACCAGCTCACCATACGCTTTTCCACCATGCTCAATTACCTTAGCTAACGTTTCTTCCACGTTATCTACTTCAAACGCAATATGGGTAATACCAAGACGATTAATTTCGGCTGGCATTCTTGACTTCATTTCGTCATAGGAGAAGATTTCCAAGGTTGGATGCTCGTCCTCGTAACCAGGAAGCAGCAGATGCTCCCCCGTAATATGCGTATGGTTAAGGCTTGTCATCTTATCTAACCATTCTCCCTGTAAGTTGCGTGTTTCCCCAATGCTCCTACACCTAAATACCTGTTTATAAAACGCAATCAAGTTTGCTACGTCCTTTGCAATAATATTTGTATGTACATATCGAATCATTTTTGTTCTCCTTTCTTGTCAATGAACTATTTTGCATCA
>JAUNRX010000059.1:3565-20253 GCA_030539495.1 bacterium
GTACATATCGAATCATTTTTGTTCTCCTTTCTTGTCAATGAACTATTTTGCATCAGTTACTCAAACTTCCCCCAGTTGGATCTCTTCAATTCCTCTTTCACCTCCGTATTTAAATACAAATAGTATGCCATCGAATCGACCAGCTCTTTTCCCTTCTCCTGATTACACTCCCTGCATAATGGATACACATTATCAAATGCGCTAGTTCCTCCTTTGCTCCTTATTATTAGAATTACACCGATTTATAATGGATGCCCTAGTAATGATATATTCCATAGATGCCTCCTAATTTCATTCATAACTTAACGACTTTGTCGATAAACTGAAAAAAGGAACACAATGTATGTGTCCCTTTCTCTTTAGTCTCTCCACCAACGTTCCCTGAACTTTTCATAGCAATTCATATCTACCGTCTGTCCAATTCTTGGTGTCACAATATTCGTTTCATTTTCTCCTGCTGCAAGCAGTAAACGCTCTACCGGGTCATCCCAAGGATGTTTGGCAAGCTTATAGGCGCACCAGTGAATCGGCAGGATCACATCCGCCTCTAATTCCTCTGCTGCCTGATAGGTCTGTTCCGGAGTCATATGCACCGATGGCCAAGCTTTATCATACTGGCCACATTCCATCAATGCCAAATCAAAGGTCCCGTAACGTTCCCTTATCTCCTTAAACTGCGTTCCATAACCGCCATCACCACTGGCAAAGACCTGATAAGAATCCGCCTTTATTACCCAGGAGCACCATAGGGATTTGAAATGATCCGTAAGGCCTCTTCCCGAGAAGTGTCTGGTAGGAGTACAGGCAATCGTAAGTCCATAAATGCTTGTCTCTTCCCACCATGCAAGGTTCTTTACTTTCTTCTTACTGATCTTCCAGCGTTCCAAATGCTTTTCTACTCCCAGAGGAACGAGATACGCCCCTACCTTATGGTCGATTGCACGAATCGTTTTATAATCAAGATGATCATAATGGTCATGGGAAAGCAGCACAAGATCAATCTTAGGCAATGCTTCCACCGTAATCGGTGGCTCACTAAATCGTTTTGGCCCTGCAAAGGAAACCGGAGAAGCAAACTTGCTAAAGACCGGATCCATCAGGATGTTTCGCCCATTTATTTGTAATAGGATAGAAGAATGTCCAAACCACGTTACGGTAACTGCTGCCTGATCTAGACTCTGCTCAATCTTTGGTGCACGAACTGGCACTTCACTCGTTGGCACAATCGCGCTTTTTGACACGACATTGTTTTTCTCTCCATTATTTCTACCGCTCATAAGACGGAATTCGCCATCATTTCTAAACTTTCCATCTTTATAATTGGATGCTCTCTTTTCATAGTCCTTACGATCTTCTTTAGAGCCCGTTCTGCCAAAGCTTGGACAGAAACGTAAAAATCCAATGATAATAATAAATAATAGGAATAGTATTACTAGTGTAACTTTCATTTCTCTTATTGTACCTCCAGTTGCGCAATGTACGCTCTGATCTTCTCTATGTGTTTCTCTGCCTCTGTTACGAATAACATCTCTCGTCTGGCATTTTGCTTATTTTCCCCGTTCTTATTCTTTGCAAAATAAACGTCTCCTTGTAAGTAGTCCGTCAGATAACGCATTCCGCACTCTAATGACATGACTAAAATGCCGTCTGCCAGGGAAGACAGTTCATTCTTCGTAAGAAACTCTTTTGCCTTTATCACATACCCCTTGGTAAATGCTTCTGCAACTTCTTTGTCAAATGTAACGCTTGTAATTATGCCGTCTTTACGGGTTACCTGCTTTGCAGCAGACCGGATGCCGTCTCCATAATCATAAGCTGCAAGTCCTGGAATTACGGTATCCAGGTCAATTAACGCCACCGCATCCCCCGTATCTATATCCATCATAAAGTTGCTTACCCTCATATCATTATGCGTTGCCCGGTAAGGGATTTTAGCTTGCTTGGCCTGCATAAGAAGCAGTTCCATCTGGTGTTTTCGCTCCCTATAAAAGGCTATCTCGTCTTGTACCTCATTTACACGGTTGCAGCAGTCAGCATTTATTGCCTGTTCTAACCGTTTATAGTACGCCATGGTATTATGAAAGTCCTTTGTCATATCCGCGTAAGCCGGATCAAATGAAAACTGGGCTAGCGCTTGCTGAAACTCTGCTGCCATCTTTCCACATTCATACGCATGTTTTTTACTTTGTATCGTCTCATAGCTGACGGCATGTTCCACCAGACTGTACATGCGGAAACAGTCCCCATTTTCAGCCTTATAATAGGTCTCCTGTGATACTGTCTTAATTAAGTCAAATCCATATCCGTGTTCCTTTAGCTTCACTAGTACACGTTCTATGTTATCCATCATTAAGCCGATATCCGGAAAGATTTTATTACTGATCTTCTGAAGCAGGTACCTGATAGTCTTCTGCTCATCCTGAAAGGAAACCAAATAGGTCTGGTTGATATGTCCTGCCCCATAAGGCTTCCCTTCGATCCACTGACCTGGTATTTGAAACTGGTTTGTTATGTCTTGTATCGTATTCATCCTCTGCTCCTACTTCTTACTTACTTACTTCTTCAGGCTCTCTAAAAAGTCCGCCCATGAGCTGCCGTTATGATTGGTCATGGTATAGGTCTCATTATCAATCTGTACTCGATCATTTCTAATCGTAATCCGTATCTCTACATTCTTGCCATAATAGAAGTCCATACGATATAAATAGTCTCCTTTTGATAGTCCTATCTTTCTGCGAAACGTTAGGTTGTCCAAGTACTCCTTGAATTTAGCAATTGTCCCTTCATCCTTGATCGTCATAAGTTCGCCCGTAGCCCCATCGGTGATTGTGATCTTGTCGATCACCGTATAATCCACAAAATCATCCATTTCTTTGGAGCGAAACGCTATCACAAGTAAAATCACCAAAATTATCGCTATTAGTAACGTTGAAACTAGATATCTCCTCTTCATCTAATCCCTCCTATTTGGCATTTACTTTCTTATATAATAATTTTACAGTTCCAGCCAAACAGTGTAAACCTTTATTTCAAATAACTCCGTAAAGAGCGAGTGCCCATATCCAGTACTTCATAAGAAGTCTTAGATATAGGCACATTTGAAGGTTTTTATTCAAAATTGAGATATCGGCTATGTTAATAAATCATTTTCAAGTTGGTAAATGAAATATTTACCATATGTATATGCATAGTATATGTCTACAATACCAAAAAGTCAACGCTTTTTTTACAATTTTCTCGTTTTATGTAGAAAATTAATGAATAAAGTCTAATACGCCCGATATTATTCCACCATAATATCTTGGTACCGCGCTATTCCCTGCCATAATTACACCAACAAGGTTCGCCTCCGGAAATACGATCAACTGGCTTCCATTATGGTTACTCACGCCATAGCCATAAGGATACAGACGCACCTGATAGCCAAAATCTTTATTCTGCTTGCTAGGCGTAATCATATCTCTGATGTAACCGGCATTTACAATCTTTCGGTTTTCCCACATTCCCTTTTGTAATATCAGCTGGCCTAGCTTTCCTATATCACGTACATTTAGCAAGATTTCCTGCTGATCCTTAGTGTGACAAGGCATAATGTCTAAAGGGGTAAACAGAACGTCATTGCAGAAGTCGACCAAAGAATAGCCTAGTACATTCTCAAGAAGGCAGCAGAGTATGATGATATCGACTTTCTTATATTTATAATGAAGCCCCGGTACCTCCGCCAAAGGTAATTTGATAATCTGAGAAATTGCCTCCTCGCTTAAATTGCATAGAGGATCTTTCGAGATGATCTTTGTCATATCGTCCCCATATTCGATGCCCGAACTCATGGTCAATAAATGCTTTACCTTAATACGATGGTACAAGGTAAAATGCTGACGACGAAATTCCGGTAAATGATCGCTGATTGACACTTCCACACTGCGAAGGACCCGCTTATCGATTGCAATCCCTGCTAAGAGAGCCACAAGCAGATAGGACATTTCCGCAAGAGGATATCGGCTCGCAGAGCTGCTTCCGTTATAGTAACGTTCTGCAAGCTTCTCACCGTCCTTTAGAATTAAAACCCCTTTGATCTTATCGTAATTCGCCTGCTTCACCTGCTGGTCAATCCAATGGTTTAATTTGAATTCATCAAGAATACAATCAATCACGTTTCTGTTTCACTTCCCTTCCCTAAGATTTACCGAAAAAAAAGCTAACGAAATACAGGTATTCTCTGTATCTCATTAGCTTTTGTACTATAAGTTCGCTTTAATTTTTTCAATCATCACTTCATATTCAGCATCAGTTAAGAATTGCTTCTGTGGGTTCATAGCAAATGTAGAGCCCCATTCATCCTGACCTTCATATTTTGGACATAAATGCATATGTAAATGGCATCCTGTATCACCATAAGCACCATAGTTTAATTTATCTGGATGGAATGCTTTATGGATTGCTACAGCAGCACGGTTAATATCTTCCATAAATGCTCTACGTTCTGCAGCTGTAATATCTGTAATTTCACTTACGTGATCATTGTATGCAACGATACAGCGACCTGGTTTGCTTTGTTCCTTAAATAAGATTAATTGACTTACTTCTAAATCACAGATGAAGATTCCGAATTTATCAAGAATATCTCCACCCATACAATATGCACAAGTTTGATCTTTCATTGTATGACTCCTTCTACCTAGTTATATTCATTTGTGTACCAGACTTAATTATATAGTGAATAGCTTACGAATTCAATAGGCTAAAGACGCTGTTCGCTAATTATTCTCTGCAATTCGAGTAATTCTGGACTGCTAAGTTCTTGCTCTTTCAAATAATCTGTAAAAAATGTACTTAAAGACCCATTATATAATTTATTTAGTAAGAATTTGGTTTCTATATTTTGAACGGCACGTTTTGAAATTGCGGCTCTGCAAATGAATCCTGGATCCTCCCGTACAATCGCGCCCTTATCAATTAATCGTTTGATTACCGTATAGGTCGTATTCTTCTCCCAGCCGATGTACTCTTTGACAATCTTGGAAATATCCTTTGCCGCCAAATATTTATTTGACCATAAAAGTTCCATTATGTTCAATTCTCCTTCGTGTAGCCTTATTTCCTTCATTCTTTCGTCACCTCTAGCTTGTTCTACATAAGTAGACTTAGTTTTTATCTATGGTTTCTTCAAATACTACAAAAGTAGTGTTTCCACAACATGGTAATTTTACATCAATTCATTTTCTCTGTCAATGAAGCAACGATAAGAAACACGCTTTAGTTCGTTGTTCGCGTAAAAAAAGAAAGGCTGAACCGATTACTCAGCAGCCTTTCTACTTTTGTAGTCCCTAGTAAATACTACTACTTAAGGACGTAATTTTCTTAATAAATCTTCAAAATAATCAGGTAATGGAGCTTCAAATTCCATATATTCTCCAGTTGAAGGATGAATAAATCCAAGTGTCTTTGCATGAAGTGTCTGACCTTGAAGCTTAAATGGACATTTACTAGGACCGTATACATGGTCACCTAATAATGGATGTCCGATACTTGCCATATGAACACGAATCTGATGTGTTCTTCCTGTCTCTAACTGACATTCTACAAGTGTAAAATTGTTTTTCAGATTCTCTAATACCTTGTAATGCGTTATCGCAGGCTTACCATTCTTATGGTTGATTGCCATCTTCTTACGGTCTACCGGATGTCTGCCGATTGGACCTTCAATGGTACCTTCATCATTCTTGAAATTGCCATGAACGATTGCAACATACTTTCTAGTAATAGAGTGCTCTTTGAGCTGTTCTGCTACAATATTATGAGCCTTGTCATTTTTACAGATTACAATGACACCTGTTGTATCCATATCAATTCGGTGAACAATTCCCGGACGCATCACGCCATTAATTCCTGAAAGGTCATCCTTGCAATGATAAAGTAAGCCATTTACAAGCGTACCGGAATAATGACCTGCCGCTGGGTGGACAACCACGCCTTTGGCTTTATTAATCAGAATAACATCACTGTCTTCATAAATAATATCCATTGAAATATCCTCAGGTAGAACATCCAACTCTTTTAATTCTGGAATTGTAACCTCAATAACGTCGTTTTCAGCCACTTTATAGTTAGCCTTGACCACTTTACCATTTACAGCCACTAAACCATCCTTAATAAGCTTCTGAAGATAGGATCTTGTGAGCTCTGATTGCTTGATCGATAAATACTTATCGATACGATTGTTGCCTTCCTCTTTCGTTACTGTAAAAGCAACAATATTATCGATAGTATCATCTGTTTGTAAATTCATAGTATTACCTTTCCTTTTTGTTTCCTTTTTGAATAAATGTAAGTTCTTCATCCTTGTAAACAAATAGTAAAAGGACAAATAAAACAGCGACTGCGCAAGTCACATAGCAGTCAGCAACATTAAAGATTGGGAAATCAATTAATTTAAAATATAAGAAATCGATTACGTAGTTATTAACAATACGATCGATCATATTACCTACTGCACCTGCCGCGATAAAGATCAAGCAGAATTGTAGTGGGCGATATCTCTTTGTGTCTGGCATTTTATAATAAATATAGCCAATTACCGCTAAAATTATAATTGTCGTTACAACAAAAAATGCAAACTTCTCTTTGAATAATCCAAACGCGATTCCTGTGTTCTCTAAGTAATGGAACTGGAATACATTCTTAATCACATCCACAGGACCATTGGCCACTAAATAGGATTGGGCAACATATTTTGTAATCTGATCTAATACCACTAATAGGATCACCCAAATCACTCCAAACTTCTTCTTCATAGTTAAACCTTTCTATCTTGCTATTTCTTAATAATATATTGGATCGCCTGTTTCATCTCTTCATCTGAAACAGTATCGTCAATAACACATTGTCCGACTTTGCTAAGCAGGATAAACTTGATCTTTCCAGCCTGCATCTTCTTATCATTCTTAGTCGCTGCTAAGACCTTCTCTACCTCCAGGTCGGTAACGGAAATAGGAAGGGTAAAGCTAGTTAAGACCTCTTTGATCTCTTTTAACTCATCCTTTGTAATGGTACCACGACACATAGACAGATAAGCTGCCGCTACGATACCGATGGATACACATTCTCCATGATAAAGGGAAAAGTCTTTTAACTTCTCTACTGCATGACCAATCGTATGGCCAAGGTTAAGTAACGCCCTCATTCCCTTTTCAGTTGGATCATTTTCCACAACATACTGTTTATCTTTGCAGCAGCGATAAATCATCTGCTTTAATGCCTCTGGCTTATAAGACAGGATGTTATCCTTATGTTCCTTTAACCATTGATAAAATTCCAAGTCATTGATCAAGCCATATTTCACAACTTCCCCAATGCCTGACACAAAGATACGCTTATCAAGGCTCTTTAGGCAAGAAGTATTGATATACACGCTCTTAGGCTGATGGAAGGCACCTACCATATTCTTATAGGAGTCAAAATCAACACCGGTCTTTCCACCAATGCTTGAATCTACCATTGCTAGTAGCGTTGTTGGAATCTGCATAAAGCTAATGCCACGTAAATACGTAGCAGCAGTATAGCCGGTTAAATCGCCGACAACACCTCCTCCTAATGCAATTAGCAGATCAGAACGGTCAAATCTGGATTCAATTAATTGAGTGTACAGTTGTTTTACTACATCAAGGTTTTTAGATTCCTCACCTGCTGGGAATGTGAAACTTTCAACTTCCATGGCATAATCCTTTACAATGTCGATTACTTCATTTAAGTACAGCTCTTTTGTATTAGAATCACAAACGATACAAATCTTCTTATTCTTTGTACCGATCTTCTCTAGCTCCTTGTATAGTAATGTAAAATCGGATTCAATACATATATCGTAAATTGGAGCTTCTTCATAATGCACGGTAATATTTTTTATATCTGTCATAGCGTAACTTCCTTTCTACTGTAGTATTTCCTGTAATACAAGAACGGGGCTATACGCATAATACGTGCGATAGCCCCGAATCAATTCTATTGTTTCTATAAATCTAAAAATTCGAAATCATCTTTTTTATCAGCTTTTTTCGTCTTTAATTCAGATTCGTTTGCACTTGCAAAAAGTTTCATAAGCAATTCTTTTTCAGATAACTGGTTTAATGTATCTTCTAAAGATGGTTCCTTCTTATCAGATGCATCATCTGTAGTTGCAGTTAATTCCTTCATTGTATGATCGCCGATGGAAGTGTCTTGTTCTTCAGACTGAGCTTCAAGGTCTGGATCATCTAAAATGCCGTCTAAGTTAATTTCAGGCATAAAGTCCATCGTATCCATGGATTTAGCATCTTCTTCTGGTTTAGAAGTTTCTTGTACTGGCTCTGCAGCAGTTACTTCTTTCTTTACAGGTTCCACTACAGCTTCTTCTACTTTTACTGGCTCCGCTTTCTCTTCCGGTTTCGCTTCTACTTCGATAGCTTCTTTTACAAGTTCCTCTCCACATTCTTTTTCTACCTTAGGCATTTCTACCTTAGAAGAGATGAAAGAATGGAATGTTAAGAAATTGCTGTAGTCAACATTATATGCTGGACTTTCTAAGATTTCTTTTTGAGTATTAATTAATTGTGCATATTGGATCTTATACTTATCATATTGTTGAAGAAGGTTCGCAACATCGATTTGAATATGTTCTAATTCTTCTCTTGCTCTAGTAAGTAAAGTATCTGCATGATCTTGTGCAGTGGATTTGATTTTGGCTGCTTTTTGGTGAGCATCCTCTTCAATTGTTGCTGCTCTGTTTGTTGCAGTTGCTACAATGTTTTCAGCTTTCGCTGTTGCATTTGCTTCTGTTTCCTGTGCAGCTTTCTGTGCTAATACTAATGCCTTTTGAAGTGTCTTTTCAATTGATTTGTAGTATTGAACACCTTCACTTAAAACATTGATTTTATCATTTAATTCAATATTATCTTTATATAATACTTCGTAATCTTTTACTACGTCTTTAATAAACGCTTCTACTTCCTTTTTATCATATCCAAAACCTGTTTTAAACGTTTTGCTTTGTATTTCGATTGGTGTTAACATATAACTCCTCCTAAATGTATTTTAGAAATGTAGCGCTCAATCGCCCTTTTTTCGTTTGATTGTTAATGCCCTTAAATATAAATTTTCCATAGCCTCTAACAGATACCACATCCTCTTCCCTAAGTGTATAACTATTAGATTCTATTAACTTGCTATTTACAAAAACCTTACCACCTGAGATTAAGCCTGTAATGCTGCTTCTAGAAGCTTTGAAGACTGTTGCTATAATTGCATCTAGTCTGGCACTGGCTATGGTCCCATGGATTTCCTGGAACTCAGGTGTTACATCAATTTCTTCGATTTCCTTTAAAGTACAGGACACCGTCGTATGCTTTATTTTAGTTAAACTAGAAGCGATATATTCACCGATGACTGCATCCGTAAATACATAACCACAGTTATTTTTAATTAGAATATCGCCTAACCGGCATCGTTCTATTCCCATGTTCATTAATGCACCAAGATAATCTCGATGCGATAACTGATCTGCGAATTTGGCATTCACCGGCTTCATTTCCAACATCTTTATATCATACTCTTCTGTCAAAATTGTATCATTTGTATAAAAACCAATAATTTTTCGTTCTGCATCCTCATAACCGCCCCACATCTGGTATTTTACCGGTGGAAGCTCTTTAAGATTCGTTAGAAAAATACTTTGCTCATTAATATTGAGAAAATCAGTATATGTCGTATACCCTCTGCGGTCTGCCTGGTATGCCAAATCAACAATTCGTTTTAGCACTAGCTGTTCTTCTTTATTCATCGTCTACTCCCATGTACATTTTTCTATAGTAGTATTGTTTGTATAAATGTAACTATTAATAAGGCAACCAATGGAGTAAGATCCAATTGATTGGTACGAAACACCGAGTGCTTCATTAATAGACGGATAATGCTAAATAAAGGATCTAAGATATGGGCAACCACAAGCTTAAATCCTTTCAATTTTGGCAACCAGGACAAAATTACATATGCAAAGATCAGATATTCTAACCCTTTGCAGAAAATAAAAATTGCTTGTCCAAGTAGTTGTAACATATTAAAAATCCTTATTTAATGTTGGAACTTCAAATCCTTCATCTGGCATAAATTCTAAGTAATCACCAGAAATATCGATAGAGTCTGGTGAGAAAATAAAGATATATTTTGAAATTTGATGTAATTTACCATTAATCGCATATACGCATCCAGAAATGAAATCCATAATTCTTTGTGCGTCTAAAGGATCAAATCCTTCTAAGTTTACAACGGATGCGCGGCCGCTAAGTAACATATCACAAATGTCTTGGGAATCTTCAAATGAAGATGGCTTCATAATACATACTTCAAGCCCTTTAGATGTTGTACGGATAGGTACAATTTTATTTGGTGCTTTGTTATCCACTTTAGTTCCCCCTCTATTTCCACGTATTTCAGAAAATGGAATCTCCTCTGCTTTTGGTGAAGCATTCTTTGCTGTATTACGCTCTTTTGTCTGTTGTTCTCTGTTCGTTTTTTCTTTTGCTTTTTCTACTTCGCGTTCACGCTCTTGTTCTTCAAACATTTCATCGAAATCATCATACTCTTCGTCTTCGCTCAGTTTCAAATACCCTATTAAATTCTTTATCATATTAGCCATCCTTAACTCCTATCTTGAATACTTCCCCAGTATCCATTATAAGCAATTTAGTTAAATATTATAATTACGCTCTCCAAAGATTCCTGTACCAACACGAACCATGGTTGCGCCTTCTTCAATGGCAACTTCATAGTCGCCAGTCATACCCATCGAAAGAATATTCATATTAATATTATCAATGTTTTTGGATTTTATGTCAATCATTAATTTATGCATATTCTTAAAGTGTACTCGATTCTCCTCTGGATTTTCCACAAAAGGTGCAATTGTCATAAGGCCTTGTACTTTTACATTCGATAATTTACTGATTTCCATCAATAATGGAAGTAATTCTTCTTCCCTTACACCAAACTTGGACTCTTCGCCTGCGATATTTACTTCGATTAAGATATTGACTACAACATTATGTTTTTTTGCCTCTTCATCAATCTGTTCTGCCAATCGTAAGGAATCTACGGAATGGATCAAGCTTACCTTGTCCACAATGTATTTTGCCTTATTACGTTGTAAATGTCCAATTAAATGCCAGTTTAAAGGGGTATCTAGTTCTTCGTATTTTCTTGTCAATTCTTGAACCTTGTTTTCACCAAAATCGATGATGCCAGTCTCCATTACTTCTCTCATCATGGAAACAGGCTTTGTCTTACTAACCGCAATTAATGTCACTTCGCTGCGGTCTCGATTTGCTCTCTTACAAGCTTCTTCAATTTTCTGTTCAACTATTTGTAAATTTTCTTTTACCATTGTATTTCGTCACCTTTCCGTAATAATACTTTACAAATTAATCTACATAATGTTCTTCTTTTGCAAGATCGACATTAAGAATAATATGGTCGTAATTATTAAGGCCATTTGTTGTCTTCATACCAATAATGTAATATTCGTTGTTTTCCGTAAGCACTTCAATCACTTTAAATGTAGGATACCCTTTATTTACATTATAAACACCGGTAACTTTACCAGTCTCTTTTATTGTTAACTGCTTTTTATTATCTTTTTCATCACAGATGATCGTGCCCTCTTTAAAAGTGGATATATCAATATAAGAATACTTGTCATCACTGCTGACTACAGATGTCTCAACAAACTTATATTTCTTCTTTCCTTCTTTATCTGTTGTTACTTGAATTAAGCCAGTACTGTCATCATCTCCACCCTTTGTAAAGTATGAGGTTGGAATTTTATAAAACGCTTTGTCGGTAACTGCAGATTTTGGCACCTTATATCCAGTAATCACATCAGTACTGATGGAAATATCGATATAACGATCTGTTAAATACTGTTGAATATAGTTTCTTAACGAGATAATACCATATTTTCTATTATCTTTCTGAATAATCTTAAACAATGCATTCGTATAAAGCTTGTCCTGCATAAAAGTAACCTTAACGACTGTTCGTTCTGATAATGCCTTTGCTTGTGATTCCGATAATGGAATTACGATATTCCAATTTTCATTGGTAATAAGTTTATAAACATCACTCTTCGCCTCTTTTTTATCCGTAGATCGAAGTTCTGTTTTCTTATAATTGCTAGAATCAAACATGTCTGCAGTAAAAGTATCAACCGTAACACTTTCAAATCCATCTGTATAGTAGGCAACCGAACCACTGTCCTTTGTCTTAACCACATCAAATGTACCTTTCGTGTCCTTTGTTTTTAGAATTTCTGCAAGAGAAGACAATAAATTGATATTCGTTAGCTCCATCGCAGTATTCTCAAGACTATATTTATAATCATATACAGCTTTATAATTGCTTCCATTATAAATTCTACGATAAGAATTAATACAATCTCTAATCTCTAAAATATCTTTCTCTGTTAAATCTTCTTGTTTTTCATTTTCAGACAATAAATCATAAACGTTTCCTGTTTGATCGATGGAATAAATCGTAGAATTTTTCCCTATTTTCTTACCTTCAGATACATAATAACTTAAGTATCCTTCTTTATCTAATGATACTACTTTTTCGTCTCTTATTATCAACCCTTGATATGTATTATCGTTGGCGATTTGACTTTCTGTAACTTCATAGACAGATAATTGTTCCCCTGAGAAATATTTTACCAATTCAATCACTAAGTAAACAAACATGATTACAAAAATGACTACTCCCAAATTAAGATTAATTGGTCGTCTGAACTTTACTACCTTCTTTTGATTAGCCAAGGTAAGTAACCTCCTGATAAAATCTTTTGTTCTACGATTATTATACTGTCAATTACTACATATGTCAAAGATGAATATTCAACTTTAACTGATTAATTAAATTGAATAAATTTATATTTTGTGGAAACAATACACATAGAAAGAAAAAGGAGGTAATTGAATGAAGGCCTTAGATTATATTGTTTTAATTTTAGTTATAATTGGTGCTGTAAACTGGGGCTTAGTTGGATTCTTTGAATTCGACTTAGTTCGTGTAATTTTTGGTAATATGTCAATCATATCTCGAATTATATATGCAGTGATTGGCTTATGCGGATTATACGCTATTAGTTACTGTGGACGTATTGGAAACAATGATTAATAACGCCAGAAATCGGCAAGTTGTAACATAGTTTTCTTTACTGAGAAAAAGGGCATCGTAAAAATACGATGCCCTTTTTCAGATATATTATTAAATATAACTTTGTATTTTCCTCTTTGAATTTATAACGCAATTATAACAGAATCAAGGAAATTATCAGGAATTTTCTTCTTAGAGGACGATATACATACTACGATATCGACTTTAAAATGATTGGATATATCGAGGAGTTTTGTTAAGACAGGTTCGATATTTTCTTCGGTTATGTATGCTAACTTTAAGAAACTATCTACATAGATTTTTTCTAGATCATGATTAGAAGAAATAACGCCGCATAAAAATCCAATGAATTCATCTGCATTGGAAACAAAATAATCATTTGAATTAATGAGTCTTATCTTATTACTTAGCTCGTACATATGACGATTGCTCTTATCAATATAAACAAGATTACCATTGATCTGTAATACATCCTCATTCGCTTTGGCAATTAATAGTTTGGTCTTTCCTTTCCCTTTCTCACCAGCAACAATCTGAACCATAATAACTCCTCCTTATATGACTACATGGAAACGTTTAAAGTTACAAATTAATAAGCTATTTTCGATATGTATCTATAAAAAGTATATAATAAAAATAACTAAAACTCAACTGGTTTTAGTTATTTTTTCCAATGTCCAAATTAAGAAATTTTAGACAATAAGTGATTCATTTGTCTATATAAATCTGCTTTACCATTTGCATTCAGTACAAGAGAAATATATTCATCGCCTTTTTGATCCGTACTAAAAAGGATTAAGCAGTTACCTGCAAAGCTTGTTGTTCCTGTCTTACCACCAATAACAGTAACGTCGTTTGGTGCATTGGTAAGACCAAGTAAATATTGATTGGTATTCGCAAAATATTTTAGAACTTGCTTTCCTTCTTTGGTCGTATATTCAGCTTTATATGATTTTTCATTGATAATTGATTTAAACTGATCATATTGGAATAATTCATTAAAAATAAGATATAAATCATATGCTGTTGTATAGTGCTCTTTATTATCTAATCCATGAGAATTCACAAAATGTGTATTGGTCGCACCAAGTGCTTTTAATTCACGATTCACTTCTTCACAGAAATTTTCTTCATTTTCATATAAATAATCGGCTGCAGCCATAGCTGCATCATTTCCAGAATACACTAACATTAGATGTAGTAGCGTTTCTAAAGAAACCTGATCCCCTTCACTAAAGCCACATAATTTAGCACCGGACTCTGTAATATGGGATGCATCATAGCTAATTGTAACCATATCCTCTAAGTTACCATACTTAAGTGTCATAAGTGCTGTAGCTAACTTTGTAAGACTGGCTGGATATAACTTTTCGTATACATTATTCGCATACGCTACTTCTTTTGTGGTTCTATTTACTAAGATAGATGCACTAGAAGTCATTTCTTTATCTGCAGCATCTTGCTCTTTTTCATCAATCACTGCTAACTCTGTAGAAAACAAATTTTCTTGCTTGTCTTCAGCCAAACTAACCAGATTGGTTTCGTTTGACTGATAACTAATAATGTCAGGGTCAGCGGATGAACATCCAGAGACAATAACTGTCAAGCCTAATAATAGGCATACGATCTTCTTGTTCATTTGAGCCCCTTTTCACTTTTGTTATTTAAAAATTTCTCTCCAATCTAAATCGCCACGGTCGAGTGCTTTGATTAATAACTCTGCTGTAGCTAAATTGGTTGCTAGAGGAATGTTGTGTGTATCACATAATTGGACAACATTATTTACGTCTGGCTCGTGAGACTTTGGAGACAATGGATCTCTTAAGAAAATGACCATATCGATTTGATTATGTTCAATCTGAGCTCCGAGTTGTTGTTCTCCACCCAAATGACCAGCTAAATACTTATGAACAGAAAGGTTTGTTACTTCTTCTATTAAACGTCCAGTAGTCCCAGTAGCATATAAGTCATTCTTGCTTAAGATTGCTCTATAAGCAATACAGAAATTTTGCATTAATTTCTTTTTTGCATCGTGTGCAACTAAACCAATATTCATTGTATTACCCCCTAACGTTATTTTTTTGTTATTTACCAACATTTCATTTGTTGGCTTTGTACTTTCATAAACTTTGTTCTGGCTGCTTAAGCCAGATAAACGCGAATGTTGTCCGGAGATCGTTTCGTCTTTTCCGTCAACTTAGTAAAAGAACAGCCAGAACAAGGATCATCTTAATCTTTCTAACAGGTCGGCCTAAGTATAAGGCAAAGGAACTTATTAAAGGTAAACATGTAACTACATCCTTATTTTTTCCCAGCTTTTAAATCTTTAATAGGTATGTTTGCAAATAATGCTGGAACACTACCGTTATTCCCCTCAGACTCGGTCTGAGTAATTTTAATATCTAGGCCAGTTGTATCTATTTCTACATATTTTGATATTACCTGAATAATATCATTTTTAATCTGTTCCATAATTTCTGGTGAGCAATTGGCGCGATCCGACACTAAGACTAATTTAAGTCTGTCTTTCGCAACATTTCCAGATGCTTTCTTTTTAAAGAAATCTGCTAAACTCATACTTAATTACCCTCCTTAGTTCTTCTTTAATAGATTTGCTAATCTGCTCATTAAGCCAGATTTTACATTTAAATCTAGAAGAGGAACTTGTTCGCCCACAATTCTTCTACAAATATTCATATATGCTTTTCCAGCTAATGCGTCTGTTCCAACTAGTGGCTCGCCTTGATTTGTAGAAACAACGATGCTTTCATCGTCAGGTACTACACCAATCAGGTCAATTGCAAGAATTTCAACCACATCATCAGCTGACATCATATCCCCGCGTTTTACCATATCTGTACGTAATCTATTTACGATTAATCGTGTATTTTTAATATCATGAGCATCTAACAGCCCAATAATACGATCTGCATCTCTTACTGCAGAAACTTCAGGAGTTGTTACTACTAAAGCGCTGTCTGCACCTGCAATTGCATTTAAAAATCCTTGCTCAATACCAGCTGGACAATCCATTAAGATATAATCAAAATCTTCTCTTAATTCATCCGCTAATTTTCTCATTTGCTCAGGAGATACGGAATTCTTATCTCTTGTTTGAGCAGATGGTAATAAATAAAGATTTGGATAACGTTTGTCTTTGATTAATGCTTGTTTGATTCGACAGTTGCCTTCGACAACATCTACTAAATTATAAACAATTCTATTCTCAAGTCCCATTACAACGTCTAAGTTTCTTAAACCTATATCTGTATCGATTAAAACTACTTTCTTATTTAGCTTTGCTAAGCCTGTACCAACATTAGCAGTCGTTGTTGTTTTACCAACACCACCCTTACCAGAAGTTACAACTATTACTTCACCCATTTTGCATCCTCCAAACAATTAAATATAGTGTTAATATAAATTAATATCATTTATTACATCTTTCGTCAATGGCTCGATGTAAATATTACCTTCATCAATAAAAGCAA
>JAUNRX010000211.1 GCA_030539495.1 bacterium
AGAGATTTAGTAGAGGAAGCTAGAGCGGCACATAACACAAGCCCAGTTGCAACAGCAGCACTTGGCCGTTTACTTACAGCTGGTAGTATGATGGGAAGCATGATGAAGAGTGAAAAGGATTTATTAACTCTTCAAATTAAATGCAGCGGTCCAATCGAAGGCCTTACTGTAACTGCAGATGCGAAAGCAAATGTAAAAGGTTACGTAAACCGTCCAGACGTTATGCTACCTCCAAGTGCACAAGGCAAGTTAGATGTAGGCAAGGCGTTAGACCTTGGTGTTATGAACGTAATCAAAGATATGGGATTAAAAGAACCATACGTTGGTACAACTCACCTTGTATCAGGAGAAATCGCAGAAGATTTAACTTACTACTATGCAACTAGTGAACAAGTACCTTCAAGCGTTGCACTTGGCGTATTAATGAACAAAGACAATACAGTACGTTGTGCTGGTGGTTTTATCATTCAATTACTTCCATTTGCAGATGAAGAAGTAATCAGCAAGTTAGAAAAGAAAATCGGTGAAATCACATCCATCACAAGCTTACTTGATGAAGGAATGACACCAGAAATGATCCTTGAATATGTATTAGGTGATTTCGGTTTAGAAATCATGGATACAATGTCAACACAATTCTACTGTAACTGCAGCAAGGAACGTGTAGAAAAAGCAATCGTTTCCATCGGTAAAGATGATATTCAACAAATGGTAGATGACAATGAACCAATCGAAGTAAATTGTCATTTCTGTAATAAACACTACAACTTCTCAGTAGATGAATTAAAAGATATCTTAAAGAGAAAGTAAGTATTTGCTTAAATGGGCATCCAGTCAAAATGGCTGGGTGCCTTTGTTAATTAATCTGTAATAAATTATAGAATATGTGAAGGGCTGTATTGTGTTGTTGTAAAAAAGCACTTCTAGAGACCTATAAACAGGGCTTGGAGTTAGAGACCAGGAGAATTTTGCAGCCTAAACTATATTCCAAGGGGAAAATGTTCTTTTGTGCAAAAATTACTAAGGAATCTATTTTCTTGAATAAAATATGGAAAAAATTTACTATAAGTGTTGACACGATTTGTTAACAGTGGTAACATATGAATTGTAATAGTTCTGTAACATTTAAGAAATATAATACTAACAATTCATAATAATTGTGTAATATTTAAAAATCGACAAAATGCATTAGAAATGATTGAATGGAGGATTTAGATGAAAAAAATTAAGTCTATTATACTATTCGCATGTTTCACTGTAGTATTGGCTATGGGAGTCAATGAAGCAGTGTCTATTCTAAATACAACAGATACCGTTCAAGCAGCAAGCAAGAAAAAGAAAACTTCAAAAGCAAATCAAAAACGAACTGCATTAGTCAATTATGCAAAGAAATATCGTGGAGCACGTTATGTATGGGGCGGGACAAGCCTAAAAAGAGGAGTCGATTGCTCTGGATTTGTCCAAGCAATTTATAAAAAGATGGGATATAAATTACCAAGAACCTCTCGTGAGCAGTCTAAAAAAGGTAAGAAGGTTTCAGTAAAGAAAATGCAAAAAGGTGATTTATTGTTTTATGGTTCAGGCGGAAGAGTGAGTCATGTAGCAATGTACATAGGAAATAATAAGATTATTCATGCCAGCAATCCAAGAGATGGCGTAAAGATTTCCAAATATAATTATCGTAAGCCAATGGCAATTCGTAGAATTATTAATTAATACATAAATAGTGATGGTTCCGACAAAGAGAGTATTCCTCTTTTTGTCGGGGCTTTTTTTGTTTGCCGGGACAACAGCCAAGGTGCTTTGCCAATCAGAAATCATAATACATTATCTGTTTAAGATAGCACATTGTAGGGGAGATGGGTTTCATTTACAATTGATGATATAACACGAGAAGAGTAAAAAAGATTAAAAATATAGAATGAATAGAAGGAGATTAGCTATGAATTACGGTTATTTTGATGAAAAGAATAGGGAATATGTCATTACAAAACCTAACACACCAGCTCCATGGGCAAACTATCTAGGCTCTCCAGCATATGGCGCCATTATTTCAAATAATGCAGGCGGATATAGTTTTGTAAAGAGTGGTGCAAATGGTCGTATCTTACGTTATGTATTTAATGCAGAGGACAAACCAGGCCGTTACATCTATTTAAGAGATGATGAAACGAAAGATTATTGGTCAGCATCCTGGCAGCCAGTTGGTAAAAGCTTAGACGAATATAAATCCGAATGTCATCACGGTACTGCATATACGAATATGATCGCAGAGTATGCAGGAATCAAATCCGAAGTGCTTTACTATGTTCCATTAGATAAGACCTATGAAGTGTGGAGACTAAAAGTAACCAATACAACAGATCAGCCAAGAAAGATTTCTACCTTTGGTTATGCAGAGTTTACAAATCAGGGAAACTATGAAAATGATCAAGTAAACCTTCAATATTCCTTATTTATTACACGTACTTATTTTAAAGGAAATAAGATCCTTCAAACAATGAATGAAAATAGCTGGAAAGATGAAACAGGAAGCAATCACAACGAGCGTTTCTTCGGTTTAGTAGGTGCTCCAGTTGCTTCTTACAATGGAGATAAGGCATCTTTCCTTGGCAGATATCATAGTTATGGCAATCCAATTGCAGTAGAACGAGGCGAATGTGATAATGTCTTAAACTACAATAGCAATGGTTGTGGTGCATTACATAGCAAATTAGAGTTAGCACCAGGAGAAACAAAAGAAATTGCATTTATCCTTGGTCAATATAATGATGCAGAAAGTACACCAATCCTAGAGAGCTATCAGGACTTAAGTGTTGTTGAGAAGGAATTAGAGGAATTAAAAGAGTTCTGGCATGATAAGTTAAATAACCTTCAAGTACATACTCCAAGTCCAGAGTTCAATAACATGGTGAATACATGGAATGCTTATCAATGCTTTATGACATTTATCTGGTCAAGAGCAGCATCCTTTATTTATTGTGGACTTCGAAATGGCTATGGATATCGTGATACGGTTCAGGATATTCAAGGGGTCATCCACTTAGATCCAAAGGCTGCAAAGAAGGAAATTATCTTTATGTTATCTGCCCAGGTTGACAATGGCGGTGGGCTTCCACTTGTTAAGTTCAATCACAATGCAGGTCATGAGGATACTCCAGATGATGTAAGCTATGTACAGGCAACAGGTCATCCAGCATATCGTGCAGATGATGCATTATGGTTATTCCCAACCATTTTAAAATATATCGGTGAGACAGGCGATAAGGCATTTATCGATGAAGTCGTTTTATATGCAAATAAAGACGAAGGAACGGTTTATGACCATTTAAAGAGAGCCATCAACTTCTCTATGGAACGTCTTGGCGATCATCATATGCCAGCAGGCCTTCATGCAGACTGGAATGACTGCTTACGTCTCGGTAAGAAAGGGGAATCTTCCTTCGTTGCCTTCCAATTATATTATGCAATGTCAGTAATGCGTGATTTTGCAAAAGAGAAAAATGATACAGAGTATATCGCTTATTTGGATCAGGTTCAAAAGGTATTAGGTGAAACAATCCAGAAGAACTGCTGGGAGGATGATCGTTTTATCCGTGGATATAAAGAAGATGGTACGGTAATAGGTTCTAAACATGATCCAGAAGCAAATATGTGGTTAAATCCACAAAGTTGGTCTGTAATTAGTGGATTAGCAACTAAGGAACAAGCAGAAAAAGCATTAGAAAGTGTTCATAGAGAATTAAATACTCCATTTGGATGTCGAGTAATGGCTCCTTCTTATAAAGACCATGCATTCGATGGTGCATTAGCATTATTATTCAACGGCTCTACAAAGGAGAATGGCGGTATCTTCTCTCAAACACAAGGATGGATCATTTTAGCAGAATCTTTATTAGGACATGGTAATCGAGCATTTGAATACTTTATGGAAAGCTCTCCAGCTGCACAAAACGACAATGCAGA
>JAUNRX010000060.1 GCA_030539495.1 bacterium
TCTTAATGACTACAAACTGTATCGTACCACCTACAGATAAACAAACTTACAAAGATAGAATGTTTACAACTGGTGCAGCTGGATATCCAGGATGCAAACACATTGCTGGTGAAGCAGGTTCTAAGAAAGACTTCTCTGAAATGATTGAATTAGCAAAAAAATGTGCAGCTCCAACTGAAATCGAAACAGGTGAAATCGTTGGTGGTTTTGCTCACGCTCAAGTATTTGCATTAGCAGATGCTGTAGTAGATGCAGTAAAATCCGGCGCAATCAAGAAATTCGTAGTAATGGCAGGTTGTGATGGCCGTGCATCAAAACGTAACTACTACACTGATTTTGCAAAAGCCCTTCCAAAAGATTCTGTAATCTTAACAGCTGGTTGTGCAAAATACAAATACAATAAATTAGATTTAGGCGATATCGGCGGTATCCCAAGAGTATTAGATGCAGGTCAATGTAACGACTCTTACTCTTTAGCTTTAATCGCATTAAAATTAAAAGAAATCTTCGAATTAGAAGATATCAACGAATTACCAATCATCTATAACATTGCTTGGTATGAACAAAAAGCGGTAATCGTATTATTATCCTTATTATACCTTGGCGTAAAAGAAATCCACTTAGGACCAACACTTCCAGGTTTCTTATCACCAAACGTGGCAAACGTATTAGTTGAAAACTTCGGTATCGCTGGTATTGGGTCTGTAGAAGAAGATATGGAATTATTCTTCGGCGAAGAAGCTGCAGCTGCAGTTGAAGCAGACGGAGCAATCACAAAAGACATGATCATCGGTGAAATCTTAAAAGCAAATCCAGATCACGCTAGCGTATTAATGGCTGCTGGTATGCACTGCCTTGGATGTCCATCCTCTCAAGCAGAAACGTTAGAAGAAGCTTGCATGGTTCATGGACTTGATGTAAACCAATTATTAGCTCAATTAAATAAATAATCGTAAACCATTATCTTTTATAATATATTTTAGTAAAAGACTTCTGCTTAGGTCATTCTATGCAGGAGTCTTTTCTTTTTGCAAGGATGTATTCACTATCACATAATCCTTTCTTTTTCATAAGATGGATTAATAGAGGGTATGGAATGAGATGCGCATGCTTAGAAGAATTAGTCTTTGGTTATGTTCCGTTGGAGTATTTCTTTGGGTATGGTATTGTGTATTTTTTGTAAATCGATTTCAAATAATAATGGGTAATGAAGGTAAACTATTAGAAGCACTGGTTACTTTATTTTTTATGAGTCAATCCTATAAATTATATCAATATCATAAATGCCATAATAGAATGCAATAGTGTTATGTATACAGGAAGAATGAAATAGGAGGATGGGAAGAACAGAGATCTTGCCATCCTCCTATTTCTAGCTTTAAATTCTATAGAATGGTACTATAAAAAATGCAAAAAATGTAGAATTCACTAATAAAGTATGATATCATAATTTATGAAATTGATTTTAGGAGGCTAGAGAAATGAATCGTTATAATACCACATTAGAATCTGATAAGGATAGGTTATTTTCATACAGTGTAGGGGCATTATTATATTCTCCTGCAAATAATAAAACGATTTGTGATTCTGTCATTGACGGCAAATTTGGTACCACTTATTCTTTAGCTCTCTGTTTAGAGGATTCAATCAGTGATTACGCAGTGGAAAGTGCTGAACTTGAGGTAGTGGAAACATTAAAACGTTTATTTTTGGAAACGAAGAAAAGACAGTTCTTTTTACCGAAGATTTTTATTCGGGTACGGAATGCCCAACAGGTAAAGCGAATTTCCGAGCAGTTAGAAGACAGTATAGAAATTTTAACAGGATTTATATTTCCCAAGTTTAGCATTGGGGTAATGGAGGAATACATAGAACAAATACTTGAAATTAATCGGCACACGAAACAGAAGTTATATATGATGCCAATTATTGAAAGTCAGGATATAGTGACGCTAAGCACAAGATGGAAGGTGCTTGAGCAGATTAAAGAACGATTATTGCCCATTCGAGAATACGTGTTGAATATTAGGATTGGCGGCAATGATTTATGCAAAGAATTTGGAATTCGACGACAAATGGATCAAACCATTTATGATATAGGATGTGTAAGAAATATACTAGCAGATATTGTTACCTGCTTTGGCAGGGACTTTGTTATTTCAGGACCGGTATGGGAGTACTTTAACAGTGCAAACCAGGATTGGAAAAAAGGAATGCAAAGAGAAATCGCACTGGACATGGTTAATGGATGCATTGGCAAGACAGTAATCCATCCAAAACAGATTGCGGTTGTCAATGAAGCATTACGAGTAAAAGAACATGACTATCTAGATGCAATCAAGATTATTGAACTGTTTAACGATCAGGTAAGATATGTTGAAAAGAGTGTAATCGGGGAACGCATGAATGAGTGCAAGACACATCTTAGATGGGCAGAGAAAGTATTGATTTTAGCAGAATTATATGGGGTGGAGAAAACATGCAGAAACAACAAAGAGATTATACCAGTAATGATCTAGTACGGGTAGCCAAGCGTGAAAATAATAAGAAAAGAACCTATCTGATCGTAAATCCATGTCAGGGGAAACATATCCCCGTAAGTCCTGCGGTAGCAAATGAAGTATTTGATCTACTGGGACAGAAAGTAAATGCTACAGTAAAAGAAAAAGAAAAGGTACTGGTAATCGCATTTGCGGAGACAGCTACTGCAATCGGAGCCGGCATTGCAAGAAACATTAATCAAGAGGTATCTTATATTCAGACAACGCGGGAAGACGTTGAGGGTGCTGAATACCTTTACTTTTCTGAATCACATAGCCATGCAACAGAGCAAAGACTTGTAAAAAATGGACTAAAAGAACTATTACAACAAGTTGATAAGATTGTATTTGCAGAGGATGAGGTGACAACCGGAAATACGATCTGCAATCTTATACGTGAATTAGAAACACTTTCCGGAGGAAAGACTTATCAATATGTGATCGCCTCTCTTTTAAATGGAATGACGAAGGAAGTTGAAAATAGTTTTAAAGAGAATCAGAGGGAAGTGTTATATCTGATAAAGACCGATAATGCTCAGTATGAGCAGATGGTAGACAAGTTTGTATACGATGGACTTTTATTACGTAAGAGCGAAGAAAACACCATTGGAAAGATTCCGGTAATTCAGATTGGAAATAAATCAAATCCAAGAAAGTTAGTAAGCAGCAAAGAGTACGAAATGGATTGTAAAGAATTTGCCTCTGAGGTAATGAAACAGATTTCTATAAAGGAACACTCGAAAGTTCTTGTTCTTGGAACAGAAGAATTTATGTATCCAGCACTTTGTGTTGCCAGAGAAATTGAACAAGCAGCAGGAAACGGCTATGTCAGCTTTCATGCAACGACGAGAAGTCCAATCCTTACTTGCAGCCACAGTGGGTACCCATTAAGCAGCAGAATTGAACTAAGAAGCCTTTATGAAGAAGAACGATGCACTTATGTATATAATTTAAAAAAATACGAGCAGGTACTCCTTATAACAGATGCCAGAGTACAAGGAGAGTCCTCATTAAATACAGTGTTACATGCATTAGAGACTGCAGGAAATACCAACATAATGTTAGTAGAATGGAGAAACTAAGTGAGAAGTACATACGATGATCAGGATGTAACGATCCTGTTAAAAGATATTACCGGAATGGTTGCTCCACAGTCAACTTTGGAGCGGGAACGACTGATTCAGTCAGGCAAGCATTATAGCGAGATGCTGCCGATAGAATATATACCAACCGGACGTTATATGGATGCTTATATGAGGGCACTTGAAGATTATTCCGTAGTGACTGCCCAAGCAATCGGAATCCTTGCAGATAAGATTATTGCAGAGAAGGGGAAAGACGTAGTACTTGTTTCCTTAGCGAGAGCAGGAATTCCAATCGGCATTCTATTAAAGAGATATTTAGAATGGAAGTATCAGATTGATGTAAAACACTATGCAATTTCGATTATTCGAGGACGTGGAATCGACCATAATGCTATGGAGTACATCTTAAAGCGACATAAGCCGGAAACGCTTCAGTTTGTAGATGGATGGATCGGAAAAGGTGCAATCTTACATGAATTAGAGAAGGATTTAGAGGAATATGAAGGAGTATCGAAAGAGTTAGCTGTAGTAGCCGATCCGGCTCATATGACAAAGTTATGCGGTACCCATGAGGATATTTTAATTCCTAGTTCTTGTTTGAATTCTACGGTATCCGGTCTGATCAGCCGTACCTTTTTACGAGAGGATGTAATTGGTCCGAATGACTTTCATGGAGCAGTCTATTATGGTGAATTAAGAGAGAAGGATTTATCCAATCAATTCTTAACAACGATCCAGTCCAATTTTGAAAGAGACGGAATAGAAAAAGAAACGGTCAGTAAGGGTACAGGACTTGAGGAAGTGAAGAAAATCGCACAGGCCTATGAGGTAAGCGACATTAATTTTATTAAGCCGGGAATTGGCGAGGCCACTCGTGTACTTTTAAGAAGGGTTCCATGGAAGATCTTAATTAATGAGAAGGAAAAAGAAAATGAGATGCTAAGACATTTAATACAATTAGCAGAAGAAAAGAACGTATCTATTGAATATTATCCGCTTGAGAACTATAAGGCGTGTGGAATCATTAAGAAGATTGCAGATGTATAAAAAGGGAAGGAGAGTATAGGAGAATGAAAAATCTAGGGATTGGAAGTAAAAAGCTTACGTTCAATGCACCGATTATTTTGGGATTCACCTTGCTATGTTTTGTAGCACTCGTATTGGAACAGATAACAGGCGTGACAAACCAGATGTTTTTTAGCGTATATCGTTCCTCCTTGCTAAATCCATTGACATACGTCCGTATGTTGGGACATGTATGCGGTCATGCAGGATGGAGTCATTTTAGTGGAAATATCATGCTCTTGTTACTGATCGGACCAATTCTGGAGGAGAAGTACGGAAGTTCCAATATCCTATTAGTCATGGTGGTTACGGCAATCGTTACGGCAGTGATCAATTTGATCTTTTTCCCGACAACGATGTTATTAGGGGCAAGTGGAATCGTATTTGCATTTATTATCTTGTCTTCCTTTACCGGAGTGAAAGAGGGAGAAATTCCAGTAACCTTTTTACTGATCTCCATCATCTATATTGGAGGACAAGTCTATGACGGAATTTTTGTGAAAGATAATGTATCCAACCTGACACATATAGTCGGCGGAATTATTGGTGGGATGTTCGGCTATATAATGAATAATAAAGTGACAAAATTAAGATAGGCGGTGATGAAGTGTGTTTCAAAGGATAACATTATCGCAACTAAACGATTATTTTAAAAAGTTAAGCGAAAGAGAAAGACGCGGAGTTTATTTTTATCGGATAAATGGGCTGAGTAAAAAGACAGAAGAGTTTTTACTTACATATTTACAGGAAGCAAAGCGAAATGGCATTGTCTGTATTGGGAAGATTCCGAATCCGGATGAAAGGCAGTTAGCCTATTATGAGGAAATGATGGGAATGGAGTTTCGAATGGATCCAGCCTTTTTTAATGCCGAGCTAAAACGTTGGCTTCCACGACTTGAAGTAAACCAAAGAGAAAACGTTGCCGGCTGCATCTATGATACCTTATTGGAAATGAGGAAGGCCGGTAAGAATGATAACATGTTGAAAAATGCATATATCAAATTTATGTGCTGGATGTACTATAAGTTTGAGCGTATCCTAAAGAGTTTAGGACAGGAGCAGGTTCCGAAAATCCTGTATGAGGGAGAAATCAGCACTTACGAGTTAAAGATGCTTCGAATCATTGCAGTGGCAGGATGTGATATTGTTCTGATCCAAAAGAAAGGGGACCAGTCTTATCTAAGGCTTGACCCAAAATCAGAAGAGTCCTTTGCCTATACAGCAAATGGAGAAAGTGCATTTCCGGAGGAGTTTTCCATTACCTCATTACAGAAAACCATTGAAAAGAAGGAACGGCTTTCCATTCTTTTCAATGAGTCACTTACCAGAATTGCGGCAACCAACACTTGGTTAAGCGGAGAACCGTTTAAAGATACGTTAGTAAAAGCAGAAGCACGTGGTGAGGAGAGAACACAGTTCTATAATAGTTTTCTTCGAATTATAGGGGTAGAGGACAAGGCTGCCTATTGCAATGAATTATTTCATTGGAAAGAGAAGATTGAAAGCCAAGGACGCAACTTCTTCGTACTAGAAGAACTTCCTGTTCCTACATTAGAAGAGGTAAACCAGGTAAATCGAAACAACTATACGAAAGTTGACCAATTATTATTTGATATGACGGGGAAAATCCAATGCTCCATTAACCGTGGACTGGAAAATCAAATTAGAAAAGCATTTGCAGAATTGATCGTAGAGGAAAGCGGAGAAGAACAAAGTAATCTGAACCGACTAAAAAACTATGCAGTCTATCTGATCTGCTGGTATCGACGTTATGAAAAGCAGTTGTTTGCCAACTATAAAGAGTCAGAGATTGGAGTATTTGTTTACTTTGGAGTCTGCAAGACAAAGTTTGAGGCATTGTTCCTTCGACTTTTGGCAGGACTTCCGTTGGATGTCTTGATCATTGAGCCGGATCGGACAAAGAGTTGCATGCTTAAGGATGCAAGGCTGTTTGAGAAGGTTTATGAGAATTCCATGCAGGTTCAAAAGTTCCCGCTGCGTCCTAATGACGTAAGCTACGGTACCGTTGCCTATCATGCAGAACAGGATCTGACTACGCTATTGTATCAGGACAGCGGCATGTATCGGGAACAACAGTATAAACGTGCAGTGACCATTTCCCTTCAGACCATGTACGAAGAACTGTTTCTCTTATGGGATCAAGAGGCAACTTATCGACCTAATTTTGAAACACTGCAGGATGAGGTAATTGTCCCGGTTATGATTTCAAAGGTCTCAGGTGTCAAAGACGGAAATATTACAAAGTACTGGCAGGAAATCAAGAAGCTGATCGTTGAGGACACCATTGTAATTAAGAATATACCGTATGTAACTTCGTTTGATTTCCATTGTCAGAGTGCAACCATGTTTTTAAAGAACAGGAAGTTACAGCGGAATGTGATCAAGTCCCATCCAAGCTATATGTATGGAATATGCAGGAAGGAAATTCAGGAGCACTTGTTAGACAAACTACAGGAACTATTGGATTCCGGATTAATTAAGGGTACCTACTCCCAGGGTGTGGAATATAAGATTATTTCCGTCGCATTGGAACTAAATAAAGAGTTAATGCGTCAGATACAAAAGATAGATTTCACAAAGAAGCTGCCAAAGCTAATCCTTTTATGTACTACAGAAAAGATGTGCAGCTTGGAAGACAGTATATTGATTGCTTATTTGCATTTATTAGGATTTGATATTGTAATGTTTGTTCCTACCGGATATCAGGTAATCGAACAGCATTATACAAGACCATTATTTGTAGAACATCAGATAGGAACTTACCTATATGACCTACAGATACCGAACTTTAATAAGATTTCATATGATTCCCATTCCTATGGGGGCTTGATGAATAAAATTTTTAAGAGAGGATAAAGAAAACTATGGGATTAAATTTTGGAGCAAAGCCAGCTAATGATGGGGTTGTAGCAGATGTACCGGTAGAGAAAGCGGAGCAGTTAGAAGTACTGCCATTTAATATTCAAGCGGACAAACAGCAGTTTGCAGAAAGAATGGTAGATACAGAAGAGGTAGATGCAATCGTCAGTACGATTTGTGTCAATGAATTAGATACCATTGTAAGCTTTGGTAGTGAGGTAGCAGAGAATATTTCCAAGGCTTCCGATGTTGTACTTAACAGCATGAATATGAGTCAGATCGATGATTCTAGTGCAATGCTTACTACGCTTGCCAAGATTATGGATCAGTTTGATATTAATGAAATCAAAGAAAATCCAGGACTTTTTGGCAAACTTTTTGGAAATTTAAGAAAACAGTTAGATAAAATTCTTGCAAAATACCATACAATGGGGCAGGAAGTAGATAAAATCTATGTACAGTTAAAACAATATGAGGCAGAGATCAAACAGTCTAACAAAAACTTAGAGACTATGTTTGAAGCAAATGTAGAGTATTTCCATGAGTTAGAAAAATACATTTTAGCCGGAGAACAGGGGATTAAAGAGATTGATGCTTATATTGAACAGAGAAAAGCTGAGTATGAACGAACAGGAGATAATTCCATTCAGTTCGAGCTTACCAGTCTTGATCAGGCAAAGATGATGTTAGAACAGAGAACACAAGATTTAAGAATTGCAGAAAATGTTGCAATGCAGTCAATTCCTATGATCAAGACAATGGAATTCAGTAATATGAATTTAGTACGCAAGATCAATTCTGCATTTATCATTACGTTGCCAGTATTTAAGCAGGCATTGTCACAGGCAATCTTATTAAAACGTCAAAAGATTCAAGCAGAGGCAATGTCTGCATTGGATGAAAAGACAAATGAAATGTTACTCAAGAATGCACAGAACACAGTTGCACAATCCAAATTAACGACACAATTGGCTTCCGGAAGCTCCATTAAGATTGAAACATTGGAAAGTACGTGGAGAACAATCTGTAACGGTATTGATGAAACAAAACAGATTCAGGAAAATGCCAGAAAGCAACGTGTGGATGATCAAGCACGCTTAAATTCCATTCGAGCAGATTTTAATCAGAAGTTCAACCCACAAAATAGAAGTGGTAATTAATTATAAAGGAGGAGCAATATTATGCCAATTAATTTACAAAAAGGACAGAAAGTAAATTTAACGAAAGGAAATCCAGGCCTTAAAAAACTTATGGTCGGATTAGGATGGGATGTTAACCAGTATGATGGTGGTGCAGACTTCGACCTTGATGCAGCAGCATTCTTAGTAGGAGATAACGGAAAATGCCTTTCTTCTGATGACTTTGTATTCTACGGTAACTTGACTCATAAGAGTGAATCTGTGGTACATATGGGAGATAACCTTACCGGTGAAGGCGATGGAGATGATGAACAGATTACCGTTGATTTAACAAAGGTACCTGCAAACATTACCCGTATTGCATTTACTGTAACAATTTATGATGCAGAACAACGTAGACAAAATTTCGGACAAGTAAGCAATGCGTATATCCGAATTATGGATGAGGCAACAAATGCCGAATTGATCCGTTACGATTTAGGAGAAGATTTCTCCATCGAAACAGCAGTAGTTGTAGGCGAACTTTACAGAAATAATGGAGAATGGAAATTCAATGCAATCGGAAGTGGTTTCCAAGGCGGTTTGGCTGCATTATGTGGGAACTACGGAATTGAAACTTGCTAATTAGGAGGAAGAAAGAATGCCAGTATGTTTACAAAAGGGACAAAAAGTTAGTTTGACAAAAGGTAATCCAGGACTTGATAAAGTTGTCGTAGGAATCGGCTGGGATATTAACCAATTTGATACCGGAAGTGATTTCGATCTGGATGCAGCAGCATTCTTATTAGGAGCCAACGGTAGAACGACAAGACAAGAGGATTTTGTTTTCTTTGGAAATAAAGAACATCCAAGTGGAGCCGTAACCCATATGGGAGATAATTTAACCGGTGACGGTGATGGAGATGACGAACAGATTAAAGTGGAATTATCAAAGGTTCCAGCAACCATCGAAAAAATTGCATTTACCGTAACGATTTACGATGCAGAGACAAGAAGACAGAATTTTGGTCAGGTAAATAATGCATTTGTAAGAGTTTATAATGAGCAGACCGGAGAAGAGCTGTTACGTTATGATTTAGGAGAGGATTTCTCCATTGAAACAGCAGCAGTGTTTGGTGAATTATATAAGAATAATGGAGAATGGAAGTTCAATGCCATCGGATGTGGATATCAAGGCGGATTAGCTGCGTTATGTGCAAACTATGGAATTGAAACAGAGTAGGAGGAAGTTAAGATGGCAGTTAGTTTACAAAAAGGTCAAAAGATTAGCTTAACAAAAGAAAATACTGGACTAGAAACAATCTTAATCGGATTAGGCTGGGATGAAGTAGAACAGCCTAAAAAACGTTTTTTATTTTCTCAAAAAACAGAGGATGTTGACTGTGATGCATCCGCAATTCTTTTAAAGAATGGCAAATTAGCTAATGGGAAAGAAGATATTGTGTATTTTGGACAGTTAAGACATAAGACAGATGCTGTCAGACATATGGGAGATAATCTAACCGGTGCCGGCGATGGAGATGATGAACAGATTATTGTGGAACTTAAGAAGTTGCCACAGGAATATGATCGAATTGTCGTAGCTGTAAATATCTACAGTGCAAGAACAAGAAATCAGCATTTTGGAATGATCAGAAACTGTTTTATCCGTTTAGTTGATGCGAAGACAAATAGGGAAATGTGTAAGTATAATTTATCAGAGAATTATGATGGCATGACTGCCATGATCTTTGGTGAGGTATACAGAAAAGGCAATGAATGGAAGTTTAATGCAATTGGTCAGCCAACGCAGGATAATTCCATCAGTGAATTAGCAAGAAGATTTCAGTAAGAGACAAACTTAATAATAAAATATGAGATGTATGAAAGCGAGTATAGTGATATGGATAAAAAGTATCATGGCTTAAGTGATGCTGAGGTAGAAGAAAGCCGTAAAAAATATGGATCCAATCAGATTAAGGAAGCAGAGCCTGAAACATTCTGGCAGCAATTCTTAGAAGGATTTGAAGATCCAATGATCAGGATTCTGTGTGTTATTTCTGGAATTATGCTGATCATGTTCTTTACAGGACAAAGTGAATGGTATGAGCCGGTAGGAACAATTATTGCAGTATTGCTAGTAAACTTTGTATCTGCAAAGACTGGCGTAGCAAATGACGATGCATATCGGAAATTAAAACAGTCCCAAAAGAAAGAGACTGCAAAAGTAATTCGTAACGGTTCCATTAGTGTGATCGAAGTAGACGACCTTGTAGTAGGAGACCTTGTAGTATTACAGTCCGGTGATAAGATCTTAGCCGACGGTGTCTTAGTGGAAGGTACAATCTCAGTAGATAACAGTGCATTGAATGGTGAGGCAGAGGAATGTGCAAAGACTGCAGCAACAGATGGATTTGTAATTCCTGAGGACATTACCGGTGATACCTTTGTAGATGATCACAGTCTGTTCCGTGGCGCTACCGTATTAGACGGTGAAGCAAAAATGCTGGTTCAAAAAGTCGGAGAAAAAACCATGATGGGCAAGATGGCTCAGGATATGGAAGACAAAGAACCAGATTCTCCACTTAAGGTGAAGTTAAACAAATTAGCAAATCAGATTTCTGTATTTGGTTATGTTGGCGGTATTGTAATTGCAATTGCATACTTTATCCATCATATCATCTTAGCAGGAAGTATCAGCGGATATTTCTCCATTGGCTGGATTCCGGTATTAAAAGATGTCATGAGCGCCGTTGCCGTTGCGATTACCATTATTGTTTGTGCAGTTCCGGAAGGACTTCCACTTGTAATCGCATTGGTATTAATGCAGAACACAAGCAAGTTATTTAAAGTAAATGTTCTTGTAAGAAAGTCAATCGGTATTGAAACAGCAGGTTCCCTTAATATCTTATTCAGTGATAAGACAGGTACGATTACAAAGGGTAAATTAGAAGTTGTTGAATTCTTTGATGGAAGCGCAAGAACAGTGGATCTTAACGGATCTAAGTTAAACAAAGAAAATGCAGAAATTAAAAGACATCTGGATTTATGTATTGGCAAGAATACAGGTGCCATGTTTGATAACAAACATGAAGTAGTCGGCGGTAATATGACAGACCAGGCATTATTAAAGTTCCTAGGAGAGGATATTTATAAGGAATTACAAAAGGATTCCAAGTGTATCGTAACCGAACAGCAAGACTTTAACAGTGCAAACAAGTTTAGTCAGGCATATATCGCATCTCAAGGAAAGACCTTCTATAAAGGTGCTCCGGAACGTATTTTAGAAAAGGCAAAGACTTACTTAAATGCAGATGGTGTCGAAGTTCCAATTCAACTGGATGTATTGAATGAAAAGATTGATCAGTTGGCAAACCGTGCAATGAGAGTCTTGGCATTTGGTTATAGCAAATCTTCAATGCAACGAGATCATGTAAATGACGATTTAGTCTTAGTCGGCTTAGTTGGTATTCGTGATGACGTTAGAGCAGAAGCAAGAGAAGCAATCAAAGAAGTTAGGGAAGCCGGAATTCAGGTTGTTATGATTACCGGTGACCGAAAAGAGACTGCAGTTGCAATTGCAAAAGAAGCAGGCTTATATGAAACAGATACGGATATTGCATTAACTTCCAGCGAACTGAACCAGATGAGTGATGACGAAGTTAAGAAGATCTTAAAAGACATCCGTGTCATTTCAAGAGCATTACCAACCGATAAGAGCAGAATGGTTCGTATCTGTCAGGAAATGAACTTAGTAGTTGGTATGACGGGTGATGGTGTAAACGATAGTCCTGCATTAAAGAGAGCAGATGTCGGATTTGCAATGGGTAGTGGTACTGAAGTTGCAAAAGAAGCCGGTAAGTTAGTTATTCTGGATGATAACTTTAATTCCATTAAAAATGCTATCTGGTATGGTAGAACTTTATATATCAACATCTTGAAATTCTGTAAGATGCAGTTGGTAATCAATGTAGCAGCCGTATTGGTTTCTGCAGTATGTCCATTTATCGGGGTAGAAGAACCATTAAAGGTAACCCATTTACTTTGGATCAATCTTTGTATGGACAGTTTGGCATCCATCATGTTTGCCGGCGAACCTGCATTAAAGAAATATATGCATGATAAGCCTCGTAGAAGAGATGAGAGCATTATTAGTAAAGCAATGGCTTCTCAGATTCTCATTATGAGTGGCTGGTTATTTATTATGAGTATATTATGGTTTAAAGCACCGGTATTCCGTACATTCTTTGCTACGGATGCACAATTCTATACCGGTTACTTCTGCTTGTTTGTATTCAGCTTTATGGTGAATGCATTTAACGTTAGAAGTGATGGACCAAACATATTCGAACATTTCAAAGAAAATACTATGTTTGCAAAGATCTGGCTTGTCATTATGGCAGTTCAAGTGTTTGTAGCGTCTATTGGTGGTGTGATCGGCGAAGTATTTAGCTGTGAACGATTTGGATTAAAAGGATGGGGAATCGTCCTCCTTATGTCCTTAACAATGTATCCAGTAGATTTAGTTAGAAAAGCATTTAGCAGACGATAGTAAAACTGTACGGTATTGGTGGACAGGATTTTTTGCCCGCTGGTATCGTACATTTTTTAGTTAGATGGAAAAAGATATACACAATAAAACAAAGCGAGGGCAAGATGAATATACTAGTGTCGGACTTAGACAATACCTTAATTTATTCTTATAAAAAAGAAATTGGGACAGAAAAGATTGTAGTGGAGTATTATCAGGGAAAAGAACTTTCCTTTATGACAAGGACCTCCCATCAGCTGTTAAATGAAGTGAAAGAACAAGTATTGGTGGTGCCGGTAAGTACAAGGTCGGTGGCACAATATGAACGGATTACATTTAATGAAGCCTGGACCCCTTCGGTTGCGTTAGTGAGTAATGGCGGAACTTTGTTACGTGACGGAAAGGAAGACCAAGCGTGGAAGGAAGAGACCATGAGACTGATTGCACCATCAGTCAACGAATTAGAAAAGGCAGAAGGATTATTACGAAATGATGAGAATAGAACGCTAGAGGTCAGGCTGGTGGATGATGTCTTTTTATTTACAAAGAGCAGTAATCCTGAGAAGACTGTGGATATGCTGGAACATAACTTAGACCTTAGGCTGGTAGATTGTTATAGCAATCACAGTAAGGTATATGTTCTGCCCAAAGCCCTGACCAAAGGAGAGGCAGTGAAACGTTTGAAAAACTGTTATAACGTGGGACAGGTCATTGCAGCGGGTGACAGCATATTTGATGTATCCATGATGAAACAGGCAGATCGCTCTTTTTGTCCGAAGGAGTTAGAAGAAGAATTTAGTGACTACAAGGGAACACTTCGTTTGATTTTAGAAAATGAGATCTTATCCGATATTATGCTAAACGAAGTAGTGAAACTATAAATTAGAGGTATCGATTACTCTGCAAACTTATCACCAAACGTATTACTTGAAAAATTAAACTAATTGTGTCTTTCTTTCAGTCGCTGAATATAATAAGTTATATGATTTTGTCAGTTTGGAGGCTAAAGGATGGCCCTTATCTTAGTCATTACGTTTTGTGTCTATCTGAGTATTATCTTATTTACCAAGCATAGAATTGCAATCACTTTAATTGGTTCAGGACTGTTATTAATTACAGGAGTCATTACAGGAAGCTATGATGTGCCAGAGGCATTTGCGGGTTTTCCAAGTGAGATTATTATTCTAATAATTGTACTTACTATGTTTACAAGCACGTTTGAGCAAATGCATTTTATTGATTATATTGGGTATCAATTTTTGCGGTTGACGAAAAAGAAAAAAGTACTGATCATGGTATTTATTCCAGTGCTTGTGTATGCGATTTCATTGTTTATGAATAATCTTACGGTTGTGCTTCTTTTTTCAACTATTGCGTTACACATGATTATTGAATTTGAGTTACCGGTAATTCCCCTTCTAGTAAGTATCATTATTGGTTCCAATATAGGAGGAGCACCACTTCCTTGGGCTGACACGCCGGCAGTTGTACTGACGTTATATTCGGATTTTACATTGATAGATTTTTTAAATAAATTATTTATTCCATGTTTGGTTTTTGCACTTACATTATCCGTTTATACATATATTTGGTATAAACGACATTGCCCAGAGACAAGAGAAAGTCCATTTACAAATAAGCCAAAAGTTGATTTTAAGGCGCTTCAAAAAGTAATGCTTTTATTTATCATCTATATCATTTGTATTAGCATTGGACCATTTTATAAGGTGTCCTTAGCATATATATCGTTATTTTTTGGTGGGATACTGCTCTGCGTTAGAAAGAAAGATGAAATGCTTTTATTAGATGAACTTCCAATTATGGACTCCATCGTATTTTTGATTTCCCTGTTTTTAATTGCCGGAGTGTTACAGGCAAGTGGTGCATTATCAGAAGCGGCAGAGTATATTGTAGGATTGACAAATAATAATATGTATTTGATTACATTGTCGATTTTGTTATTAGCATTTGTGGCATCTACCTTTTTATCTGCGGGTCCGGCAGCAGCCACATTACTGCCAATTTGCAGTTCCT
Organism: bacterium; assembly: GCA_030539495.1. Lineage (GTDB taxonomy): Bacteria > Bacillota > Clostridia > Lachnospirales > Lachnospiraceae > KM106-2. Next base: position 15,254 of record JAUNRX010000060.1, read on the forward strand.
TAGTGCCCCTTGTCCCATTTCGGCTGATTTATGCGGCATTGGCATTGGGAATCTTATGTGGAAGCAGCATGCTTCCTTGGTCTGCTACAGGGGGGCCGATCATGCTTAGTCAGACAAGGAATTTTTTAGAACGGCATAGGATAAAGGGAAAACATAAAAAACCATTGCATCATAAAGGGCTGGAGATTTCTCTAAGTACAGAAAAGGAAATAGCAAGAATTTATAATTTAAGATCGTATTTAGCATTTTCGGTTCCATTTGCACTGCTTATGTTAGGAATGAGTGCTATATATTTGATGGTTTACTTAAAAATAATGAGTTAAAATTAGAAGAAGGGATATTGTAACGATTACAATATCCCTTCTTCTAATTTTAACGAGCATGCGGTGAAATTAAACCAGTATCTTAAAACATAGGTTTGATTTCCCGGCATTGTCCTCGTGTTTCAATGCCCCCAAATCCTTCAAAACCAGAGGAGATGACTTTTGCAATATTGTCCATGCTTACAACTGTTCGAATCGAAGAGGCCGCTATTTTACAGGCAATGTTAACGGGCTCTGTAATACTGATCATTACTCGATTTGGTGAACTTGCAAAGTTAGCACCGGCTTCCATAAGGGCTTCATAATAGGATTTGCACCCGCCAGCAATAATGACCAGTTCATCGTAGTTTCGATTAAACTCTCTAGCCGTATGGATAGCCTCCACAAAATATTTTGAATTTAAATATCCGTTTATTGTCTGTGCAGCATGGCGGTCCTTACTAACAGCGTCATGTCCTGTGAGCACTAAGATATTTGGCTGATATTTTTGCAATAGGCCCAAAATAAAATCTGGCTGTAGTTCTTCGGGAATACTAAATCCAGTCACAGGAAGATCGAATTTTTCATATTGAGATAAACTTTTGTTTAAATAATGTTCATTTGCATCAATATGAAGAATTCTTACGAATCGTTTCCCGATTAGCAAGGGGGGGAGATGATCAGAAGGATGATTTAATTCATGTGAATCCTCATCTTTAATCCAGCCAAATAAGCTGTTTTTAATTCCACGTGTGTCTTCGGCCTTTGTAACTGGTCTGGATTCGGATGTTTGAAGTTGTTCAGATACACCTCTGGTTCCGATGACGTCTAAGTCACTTTCTAAGGCATCTGCGTGTAGTCGATAGTGAACTCCGGATAGAGTTACTTGATCATTTGAAATTCCTTCAACAATGAAGTTTACATCATGATTGTATGATTTACGTGTTACGATGTCGCCAACGTTCATAGGCATAGCCACACTTATATAACAGAGTACACTGTATTATATGGCGAAAAATAGGAAAATGACACTAACAATGTCGGAAAAGCATAAGTTAAACTTATATATTAGTAAATGTCGAAAAATGTCGATATTATAATATAGGCAGGATTAAGGTTATATACACAAAGGCGAAAGGAAAAAAAACATATGAAACGAACAAAAGTAAAGGGAGTCGTTGTAGGGATACTATCCACCATTTTATTGGCAGGATGTGATCAGAACATAGATGCCGTTGAGAATACAAATAGTACAGCTAATAATCCAGTTGAATTGACCGTATGGGGAGCGCCTGAGGATCAGGAGTTATTAACAATGATGGCAGAAAGTTTTAAACAACACTATGCCGAGGAGCAGGAATTAAATATTGTGGTCAGTCCACAGAATGAATCAGAGTGTAAGACAGTAATTTTTGATAATGCAAATGAGGTTGCGGATGTATTTGCATTTGCAGATGACCAGCTGATGGAACTTGCAGCGGGAGGTGTTTTGGAACCAATCACCAATTCGGAACAAATCACAGCAGAGAATTCTGCAGGGTCTGTTGAGGCTGCGTCGATTAATGGAACCATGTACGCATATCCAATGACGGCGGATAATGGATACTTTATGTTTTATAATAAAAAATATTTTTCAGAGAAACAGGTAGAAACGTTAGATGGAATGCTTGCAGTTGCCGCAAATAATAAGAAAAAGATCACAATGGACTTTACATCCGGATGGTATCTGTATTCCTTCTTTGGAAATACTGGTCTCTCTCTTGGATTAAACGAAGACAGCATAACAAATTATTGCGATTGGAATGCAAAAAAGGGTGAAATCAAAGGAGTAGATGTAGGAAATGCAATGTTAGACATTGCGAAGAATGCTGGATTTTCTAGTCAAGGGGATGACGGATTGATTGCAGGTGCAGAAGATGGAAGTGTAATTGCAGGAGTCAGTGGTGTATGGAGCGCAAATGCGTTGCAAAAAGCCTGGGGAAATGACTATGCAGCAGTAAAACTACCAACGTATACATGTGCAGGGAAGCAAGTACAGATGTCTTCTTATGCAGGTTATAAGTTACTTGGTGTAAACGCCTATTCAGAAAATAAAGAATGGGCGATGAAACTGGCAGAGTGGATTACAAAGGAAGAAAATCAAATGCTGCGTTTTAACGAAAGAGGACAAGGACCAAGTAATAATAATGCTGCGGCTTCCAAGGAAGTAGAAGCATCTTCGGCAATCCAGGCATTAATTGAACAATCTGAGTTTTCTAACTTACAGCGTGTAGGGGGAAGCTACTGGGATGCGATAAAAGCATTTGGACAAGAAGTAGCCGACAAGCAGGTAAGTCCATCCACAATGCAGAAACGAATGGATGCCATGGTAAAAGCAATTACGGCGAAAGTGACGGATTAACGGATGGAAAAACATAAGGAGAGCCATATGAATAAAAAAACAATGAAAAGTGTTAGGCGCTTAATTATGGTGCCAGTGGTTACATTGGCTGTGATAGCGTTTGCAACAAGCATATTAGGATTGTTTGGAATAAAGAATGTAAATACAGAGGCTGCAAAGATTTCAGATGAATATATGGAAAGTGTTTCAATGCTGGGAGAAATTGAAGCAGGTATACAAAGCATTCATAAAGATGTACTGTCTCATATTATCGCATTGGATTTAACGACAATGCTTGATATTGTTACGGAGGTAAAGAAAGAGACTGCCTCCATGGAAGAAAAAATCAACGTATATCAAGTTCATATTACAGAAGAGCAAGAACCAGCGTATAAAGCGCTTCAGGAAAGTTATAAAGGATTCAAGCAATCATTGGCATTACTGATTGCAAAGAGTGCAGGAAATATGACCGAAGAAGCATATGCAATTGCCAATAAAGAGTTAGCTGGATATGCATCCGAAATTGGAACAAATCTAGTAAGTTTAAAAAGCTTTAATGAACAGGCTTGTGGTGCGGCACGTGAGCAACTGCGCTCTGTATACCGTTACTCATTTTGGGCAAACAGCAGTATTATTGTAGTTACAATCATAGTAATCATGATGACGGTAACAAGAATCACTTTAAGGATTATCCGACCAATTACAAGTATGGAACATGAACTTGCAGAAGTAATTGAGGATATCAATAAGAAGCAGGGAGATTTAACAAAGCGCATTACAGTGGAATATGACGATGAGATTGCAGAGTTAGGAAATGGAATCAATAAGTTCTTGGAGGAACTTCAGCATATCTTTGGCATAATCAGTAACGATGCAATCCAAATGGATGATGTGGTAAATGATGTAGTACAAAGCGTGACAAAGTCTGAGGAAAGCGTATCAGACCTTTCTGCACTGACAGAAGAGCTGTCAGCAACTATGGAAGAGGTAGCAAGTCAATCTTCTATAATCAATGAAAATACATCTTCTGTTCGTGAGGAAGTCGTTAATTTTGCAGAAAAATCAATTCAAATCAATGACTATTCTAAAGAGATGAAGCGGAATGCAGATCGAATGGAGCAGGCTGCAAAATTAAATATGGAAAAGATTACGCATACGTTACATGAAATTCTTGATGTATTAAACGTTGCAATCCAGGATAGTAAAAGTGTGGACAATGTAAATGTTCTTACAAATGAAATCCTTAGTATTTCAAGTCAGACCAACCTACTTGCATTAAATGCATCGATTGAAGCAGCTAGAGCAGGTGAGGCTGGAAAAGGTTTCGCCGTAGTAGCAGAAGAAATTAGAAATCTGGCAGATTCAAGCCGTGATACTGCAAATAACATTCAGCAGATCAATGGAGTCGTTACTAAAGCAGTACACAATTTATCAGAACATGCCAATACTCTTGTTGGATATTTACAAGAGTCCATCCTTCCAGAGTTTGAAAGTTTTGTAAAGACTGGAGAACAGTATAAGGAGGATGCAAGCTATATTGAAGGTGCAATGGACGAATTTGCAGTAAAGACAGAAGAACTTACAGTTGCAGTAGCCGAGATTGCAATAGCCATTACTACCATAACCGATGCAATTAGCGATGGTGTTGAAGGGGTGAATGGGGCTGCAGAGAGTACGCAAGATCTAGTCGAGGATATTGAAAGAATTACAAGTCGAATGGATGAAAACCGTGAGATTGCAGCAGGATTAAAAGCGGAAACGGATATCTTTATCAAACTATAATCAATTAAGAAAAGATGGCACAATAGGAAACTGCCATCTTTTTTTAATTAATAGGAAAGTTCTCTTCGAGCCCTCTCCTATTAATTAAAAAACGCCCTAAAAGAAGGGCGTAAGGATGCGCTCTCAGGGGAAAGGAAGATGTCACTAAAAACAGCGACATTCCCCTGAGGCGCGAGCAAAGTGTGTGTTCCTTGTAAAGGACTTAAGACGCGAAAGTGTGCGGAACGCACACTTTGTT
>JAUNRX010000212.1 GCA_030539495.1 bacterium
ATGGATGAAATCCTGATTTCATCCAAGCTTGGAGACTTTGTCGACAAGCTGAGACTATGCTTACATAGCTAAGCATAGTCTTTAGACTGTAGACAAATAAACTCTTCCCCTTACTCCAACGAACTGCTTAGAGGAAAGATTGAAAACCATAGGTGTTCATTTCAATCGATATTCGGAAACGACGCTTTTCGGATATCGGATTAGTGCGAATAGGTCCCCATTTTAGGGACTTGCACGAATGAGCACGAATCGTTTCCTTCAGGGAATGGATGAAATCCTGATTTCATCCAAGCTTGGCGACTTTGCCGACAAGCTGAACTATGCTTACATAGCTAAGCATAGTCTTTTTAGACTGTATTTATTCTTGAATTTGCGATACGTTGTATCGAACAAGGAACGTTACAAATAAAGTAGCAATTCCTGAAACCAATACCATCAACCAAACATGGTTCATCATCACATCTAGAAGCGCACCAAAGATCATTTGGCCAAGTGGCACACAGATGGTTGCAAACGCTGCACCAAATGCAGAAATCTTACCGAGCATATTGTTTGGAGTAGATTGTTGGATAAACGTAGCACTTACTACATTTGCCATACCAATTGTCACCATAATTCCCATTGCAAAGAACGTAAAGCAGCTAAATGCAAAGAGATGTCCATTGCTTGTGTCGGCACTAAACGCTAAGGCTACTGCCATCATTCCCATGCAGACCGATGCAAAATAAAGCACGCGGTGAATACGCTTGATATGGAAACGTTTTGGCATACGACCAACAACAATGGCACCAATAATCATACCGAAGGCAATCGCACCTTCTGCAAGTCCATATAATTCAGAACTTTGATTTAAATGTACTTTTATAATATAAGGCGCTCCTACTGTTAACAACGGAACTAAGAACAAGTTATATAATCCAGATGTAATGCACATACGGAAGATTACTCGGTTCTCATTTTTTAAATATTCATAACTTTCTTTTAATTCATGCATAAATCCGCTAATTGGGGATGCTACCTTTTCTGGCTTTGTATATGGAATGGTAATAAATAATTCCATAACTGCAGATAGGAAGAAACTTACCAGGTTAATTAAGATAATTCCCTTAATTCCTACAAATCCATAAAGCACACCAGCAATGATTGGTCCTGCAAAATTGCTGATACTGGAAACCTGTTGAACAATACCATTTGCCTGCATTAAGTTCTCTTCTTCTACAAGAAGCGGAATGCTTGCTGTTACACTTGGCTGATATAATGTAGAAATTCCAGATAATAACACCATCATAATCGCAACGATAAGATAATGATCATTTCCTGTCATAAGAATTCCTGCATAAATTGCTAATATAATGGAACTGATAAAGTCCAGAATTACCATGATGTTTCGTTTATTAAAACGATCCGCCATAACGCCCGCAAATGGAGCAAGTAAAATGACGGGCACTATGCTAAATGCCAAAATCGAGGCAAATATGCTAGCAGAACCCGTCATTTCTAAAATATATAAGGATAAGGCAAATCGTTGAATCGCACTACCGAAGAGCGATATGATTTGACCAAGTACTAAAAATGTGAAATTTTTAGTATATAACTTTCGTTTGTTTTCTGACACGGATACCCTCGCTTACAACTAAATTAAATTTTTACTTGTTCTATTTTACATAGATTTAAAGCGAATGGAGCAGTTATATTCTTCCAAATCAGATTAAAGGATGATATCAGCTGTCTTGGCACCTACAAACTTCACCAAATCACTTGGTGCAAGATTAACCTGACAGCCTCTGACACCGGCACTTACTGCTACCATGTCATAATTTAAAATGCTTTCATGCATAAAGGTTGGAAACTTTTTCTTCATTCCGATTGGGGAACAGCCTCCACGGATATATCCCGTTGTCGCAAGCAAATCTTTTACATGAAGCATTTCGATTTTCTTCTCGCCAACCAGCTTTGCAGCCTTTTTTAGATCCAGCTCTTTTGCCGCAGGGATACAGAACACGCAGACGCCGTGTTTCTCCCCTTTTGCAACTAATGTCTTAAACACTTGCTCTACCGGTATTCCAACTTTCTTTGCCACTTCTGTTCCAGCAAGATTATTTTCATCCACTTCATATTCTACGGTTTCAAATGGAATTTTAGCACCGCTTAATAGTCGTATCGCATTTGTCTTTATCATTTTAAATCGCATCTCCTTTTTACAAGCCTAGGCTTACTTATTTTTTCATTTGTTCATGTAATGGCTTACGTACTTTCTTACGTGTCACCTCTACCAAGTTTAACTTTGTCATTTCAACAACGATCGTCTTAACCGGATCCTTGCTGAACTCTTTACGTAACAATTCCATTTCTGCTTCTTTATACGCTTCACTTGCTACATCGATAAAATCAATAATGATGATACCGGATAAGTTACGAAGTCGTACTTGTTTTGCAATCTCAATGGCTGCTTCCTTATTGATCTTAAAGAATGTCTCTTCTGCACGCTTCTTCCCTTGAATTGCTTTTCCTGTGTTAACATCGATTACAACCAAGGCTTCCGTTGGCTGAATTACTAGATATCCACCACTCTTAAGCCATACTCGTTCCTGTAATGCCTTTTCCACCTTTGTCTCAATGGAGTATAGATTAGAAAGGCTTACCATCCTGTCATTATAAAACTGAAGCTTATGCACATCGGATGCTTGATTTTCTTCTAAGAATGTCTTGATCTCGTCATAGATTTCTTGATCGTCCGTTACAATCTGTTCGATTACTGCATCATATCCATCACGAATATCGGATAAATAATTCTTTGGTGCTTTATCGAGCACGGAGAAACAAGTCTTATGAATGCCATATTCCTTGATACGTTTATATTTCGTAATTAACATTTCCACTTCTTCACGAATTACTTCCGGACTAACAGCCTCTGCGTTAGTTCTTACAACAAGGCCATACTCTTCACTTTTATATGCGCCGATTACATTACGTAATGCCTTTCTGTGGGTATCATCCGTAATCTTATTGGACACACCAAGTTTTGTCTTTCCATAAGTTAAGATTGCATATTTTCCCACAAATGCAAGATTGCTTGTGACTACAGGGGCTTTTGTCTTAATTCCCTCTTTCTCAATCTGTACAATGATCTCATCACCAATCACAACCTTATCGGTGTTCTTGTTATTTACAAAGATTGGCGGCGTACTGTTTTCTAACGATAAATAGCACATCACACCATCTGCAATTTCTACAAATGCTGCATTGATATTCTTTACGATATTTTTAACTTTTCCAATATATATATTTCCTAACAGACTTTCCTGATCAAGATCTGTCGCATTGATTTGCACCAATTGCTTATCCTCTAGCAAACAGGATAAAATCTGGTTGTTACGTTTACATATTACTAACTGATTACTCATTTATTGTCCTCCAGCCCATAGTTTAGGCATAAACATTATAGCATTGACACATATACTTGTAAATAATAAAGGAATTATAGGTAGTTTTTTAATTTTTTATCTTATTTTTAGTCTAAAAATAAAGTTCAACTAATATACTTAAATATATGTATTAATGTTTTTTTATAAAAAGAGGAGAAGCATATGAAAAAATCGTATCTATTATTACTGTGCGGGCTTTGTCTTATGACTGCCTGCTCAAGTACTTCTAATACTAAGAAACAAACAATTGCAACCTTATCCCCAACTATATATAAAAATGAAAATAATGTGGATGCCAGCACCAATACTAACGATGAAAACAGCTCACCTTATGACTTTCTTATTGAGCGCTATCTGTTAAAAGATCCAGGCTCCAATATAACGGTCGATAGTGCATTAAACTTAATTATTGACCAAATTAACCCTGCAATGCGCGTAAAGCTAAAGTCCGGTGAACGGATTGCATATAAATTCCTTGGCTATCGCTTATTTGATGATGG
>JAUNRX010000213.1:0-1485 GCA_030539495.1 bacterium
GTTAATATTACTGTATAATTATAAAATCCTATCATTTGATTGTTTCTCCCTTCAGTACTTTGCCTGGTCTTCTGCAACATAAATGAAACACCAATGTCACGATACCCGTCAGCAATAACATCATATAAAAGTTAATTCCTCTAGTTAACAATATTGCAGGGGCTATAAGGTCATCCATATATACTTTCGTATATAATAAAAATAACATTGCCTCTGAAACTCCTACTGCACCTGGTAACGGTAATGAATCCACGGTAATAGAGATCACTACTTGAATTGCAACAATATCTCGAATACCAAATTCATTCAGTCCTAGTGCTTTATAGACAAAATAACCTACAGAAAAATATGCAACTCTCTCTACCAACGTAATAAATAACATTCTCCATAATACTCGATGATTATTCTTTACAAATTGAGCACTTGCTTGATAATCATCTAATAATGAATAAAAAACTTTTATTTTATCTTGTGGTTTTTTTACGATATGTAAAACAGCCAAAAGGTTAATTGTCTTAACTACAATCCCTTGTACAATCTTTGTTGAATACATACACATTAAACAAACTGTTATAATAACTATATTTATTACAATCCCAAGTATAAACAGCCCAATGGTAAGAGGACTTTGTGCAATAAAATCAAAATGCACGATCAAGACAAGAGATCCTAATAATAACAAGACAACTTTATACACTACTGTATATAACAAAATCATAATAGAAGACTTTGATATGGAAATATCATCTTTTGACATATAGTATGCCAAAATCGGCTGTCCGCCTGTCGCCGATGGTGTTATTCCACAAAAATAAATATCGATACATGCATAGCAAAAGCTCTTGATATAGCCGAACTTTATGCCTAATGAATGACCGATAATATGGAAATTCACCCCTTCTAATCCTATATATACAAACATGGCTGCTATTCCAAGTAAAAGATATTGTATCTTCGACTCACAGACTACTTGGCCTAATCCTTTAAAATTACAATTCTTAAAAATATAACAATATGTAATAATCATTAGAACAATCAGGAATAGAAAGCTGCTTATATACTTTTTGCTTGATTGTTGTTTTTCCATTTTTTCACCCGTATGCAATTTTCATTTTATGAATATATCACATTGTATCTTTGATAATTTTACAAAATACCCCTATTCTCTATTTTTCTAAGATACAATGGCATTATACCATAGGGTGGTGGTGACAAGTCAAGTAAATCGCCAAATTAATTTAATTAATATAAATTTTCTATAAAAAGCTTAATCTTTTTTATTTCTTCCCTCTTACAGCTTATAAAATAGATCTTTTTTTAGTAAATATGCACAAAAATCATTTAAAAAAGTACTTCGACTCAATATGTAAGCTTTCTTTTGTATCTACAGGTCGAAGTCTTTTTTTGCGCGCCGAGGCGGATCGCGGCAGCGATACCTTCCCCTCCGCCGAGTGCGCATCCTTAGCGGAGCGATTTTTATATATT
>JAUNRX010000213.1:1585-3808 GCA_030539495.1 bacterium
AATCCTTTTAAATATATAAAAATGCACCCTCAATGTATACATTTGTATAGTATATGAGAGTGCAACTTTTATTGTCCTTTTTCCATGGCATCACCTTTATCCTCTTCTATCTTTCATCAACAAAATGGACATCGGTAACATAGGCTTCTATTTCATTACTATTAGTAGTCTGGTAAGCTTCAATATAATCGTCTGTGTTAGAAATTCGATCTGTAACATTAAATGCATCGATGTCTTCAGGAGTCTTAATAATTCCTATGACTGCTATACAGAAAGAGATGATCATTGTAACACTTACAAGATTTAAACTTTTCCTAAATGCCTTCTTACTCATAATATTCTAGTACTCCTTTCAAATCTTTCTTTTTGTTACAAGATTAGGATATACAAATATTTACGAAATATACTTCTTTCTGTCATTTCTACTATACTTTTTCACTTATTATTTTCTCTCTTTCGGTTTTAGTACATTTTGAAAGCCTCTAATCTTCCGATTCATGACAATCATCCACCAATGATTTCGTCTTCCATTTTCCAGTACCATACCGTACTCTAGAAATAATCAGTCCTAATGCCCAGCCAATTGGAATTGACCACCAGATTGCATGTTCTGCAATAAAAATTGATAACGTATAAGCAAAGATTACACGAGATGAAAAATTAACTAATGTTGACAACATAAAATATCGAATATCGCCAGATCCACGTAGCACACCATTTGTAGCATTCATAAATCCCATAACAAAGTAAAAAATCGAAACCACATGAATGTATTTTACACCGACTGCTATGGAGGCTGCACTTTCTCCAGTATCCATAAAGATACCTATGATTTTATCTCCAAAAAGAAAGACCAAGATTAACAACGCTCCACAAATCACTGCATTCATTAGGATTCCTGCACGATATCCTTTTCTTACTCGCTCTGGCTTATTTGCGCCAATATTTTGTGCTGTAAAGGTAGAGACTGCATTTCCGATATTGACCATAGGATTAATTGCAATATTGTCAATCTTTGTTGCCGCTGCATATCCTGCCATTACTACACTGCCAAACGTATTTACCAAAGACTGCACTGCCACAGTACCGAAGGAAACGATGGATTGCTGCAATGTAGAAGGAAGTGCAATTTTACACATTCTTTGAAAAGCCCCAAGATCAAAATAAGAGATTGGTCCCTCTGCCTTGAATCTTCTAAGACGAACAAGCAACACAGTAACACTAAATACTGCCGCCAATGCCTGGGAGATTAGAGTTGCCCATGCAACACCTGCCACGCCTTGACCATAACGTATTACAAATAACAAATCTAAAACAATATTTAAAATTGAAGAAAAGCTCAAAAAGAGTAATGGTATTTTTGACTCTCCTAATGCATTAAAAATAGCATTTGTAATATTATATAAGAATAAAAAGACAAGCCCTAAAAAATAGATATGAAGATATACGGAAGCATCACCAAACAACTTATGCGGTGTATTCATAAGTCTCAAGATACTTCCATTTAGCAGTACGCCAATCCCTGTAAGCACCAATGCAATCACCACAATCGCAATAATTGCGGTATAAATGCTGGTCATCATCTCTTTTAACTGTTTTGCACCATACAACTGACTAATTACAACTGAACTGCCAATACTTGATCCTGTCGCTATGGCAATAAATAAAAAAGTAATTGAGCTGGAAGTGCCAACTGCCGCAAGCGCATCACCGCCAACACATCGGCCGACCACAATGGAGTCCACGATATTATAAAGTTGCTGAAATAAATTTCCTAGTATAATCGGTAATGTAAATAGCACAAGAGAACTGGTTGGATTGCCATTAATCATATCCGGTGGCTTCCTCTTTGACATAGTAATTCCTCCTGCCTTTTTATTTGGTAATTTTAGGTTCGACTATTCTAACTATTCCTATTATGGTATAATTAATTGAATTTATTTCATACAAATTTATCCCAAAGGAGACGATCATCATGGAACAAATCTCAAAAGATATGATTATTGGTGAATTATTAAGAATAAATGAAGGAATCGCCCCAATCTTAATGGGTTCTGGCATGCACTGCCTTGGATGTCCTTCTTCTCAAAACGAAACTTTAGAAGAAGCTTGCATGGTTCACGGTATCGATGTTGACGATTTAGTAAATCGTTTAAACTTCTACTTATCCATCCGCAACTAAGCGATTTCGTCCATAAACAAAAAGCCTTTCAATAACAACTA
>JAUNRX010000214.1 GCA_030539495.1 bacterium
ACCGCCCGCAATACCAACAATACATACACTGTTCATAAAAATCCTCCGTAATCACATTTATTATCTATGCTAATATTAATCATTAATTTAACCCATTATAACGTATATTAAAGAAATAATCATGTAGAAATTCTTACCACATTCCTATTCCTTGGATAGAATGTCGATGTGGCACATTTTCATTGCATTTATAGCGTTTAAATGGCTTTCCTCTGTTACTCCGGCAGTCAAATCTTCATAGACACAGATTTTCACCTCAGGCACTGCCGCTTTTAATAACAAAGCATTGCTAATCACACAGATATCCGTACATACGCCGACCAAATCAATCTGTTCTAACATCTGCTCTTCATTTAGTGCTTTCACATATTCTTGAAGCTCAAGCGAACCAAAGGTAGGCTTACAAAACTCTTTCGAAACTTTATGTTCAATGGCATTTTTTATTTCAGGAACCAGCTGCCAGCCTTCAGTTCCCGCAACACAATGGGTAACAGGCAGTTTCTCGCCCTCCATTGTATGTAAATAGTCTTCTGTATGAGTATCCATGGTATAAACTACTTCTCCATCGTAAGAAGCAATCATCTTAGCGACATCTGATACAATACTCTCAGCTTCCTTTGTCCCTAATACACCAGTTACAAAATCATTTTGCATATCGACTACAACCAATAACTTCATTTTGCTACCTCCGCTTCATCAATTACGAACAAATATATGCCTTGCAAGCTGTTCGCGTAAATAGGGGGATATAGCGTCATTTAAGCTATACCCCCTTATTATTATGCTTCTCTTCTTCTTATGATATCAAATTCATCTAATTCCACGCCAAAATCAACAAAGATTTTTTGTTTTGGATGTGGACAGCTTTCCATATCAGCACCATCTTCATCTGTAATTCGTTTTACAGTAGCCATGATATTCTCACCGGATGGTTTCATAATTTCAAGTTCTTCTCCAACAGAGAACTTATTACGTTGCTCTAATTCAAAAAGACCTTCTGCGTTTTTACCACTGATCTTACCTAAATAACTATATCCTTTGATATATGTGTTATTATCGTAGATTTGAGTTTCTTGATCTGGTTTATTATAGAAGAAACCAGTTGTATATTTTCTATACGTACATTTAGCAATTTCATCCCAGTAATGAGGAATGTTTTGTTCATATAATGCTGGATCTTTATAGTAATCATCGATTGCTTGACGATATGTTCTAGCAACAGATGCTACATATAATGCAGTCTTCATACGTCCTTCAATCTTTAAGGAATCGATACCAGCATTGATGATATCAGGAATATGATCGATCATACATAAATCTTTGGAGTTAAAGATATATGTTCCATCTTCACTTTCTTCTAATGTCTCATATTCACCAGTTTGAGTTTCTTCTACTACATTGTATTTCCAACGACATGCATGTGTACAGCTACCTTTATTGGCATCTCTACCTGTCATGAAGCTGCTTAAGGAACAACGTCCTGAATAAGCCATGCACATTGCGCCATGGATAAATGTTTCGATTTCTAAATCATCTGGAATGTTCTTACGAATATCAGCAATTTCTTCAATTGATAATTCTCTAGCAGTTACGACACGAGTCGCACCTAATTGATGCCAGAAATTAAATGTATTGAAGTTTGTGTTATTTGCTTGTGTACTGATATGACGTTCGATATTTGGACAAGCTTCTCCAGCAAGTTCAAACATACCAGCATCAGAAATGATAAGCGCATCTGGTCCGATTTCGCCTAACTCTTCAAAATATTTTCTAGCTCCAGCTAAATCACCATTATGAGCAGAAATATTACAAGTTACATAAACTTTTTTGCCATATTTGTGAGCATATTTAATACCCTCAATCATATCTTCTTTGGAAAAGTTCTTTGCTTTCGCACGAAGACCATACATTTCCCCACCGATATAAATCGCATCTGCACCGTATTGAACCGCTACTTGTAATACTTCAAGATTACTAGCAGGAATTAATAATTCGGGTTTTTCTCTTTTAAACATTATTCTCTCTACTTTCTAATTCTCGTTCTTCACTTTATAACTCAATGTTACACCATCGCCAATAGGTAATACAACGGAATCGAAAGACTCGTGATGTGTGAGCGTATAGAGATATTCACGCATTCTGCTATGAATCGTTCTATTACGTCTAGTCACGCCGAATCTGGATTCCACCACATCGCCATCTTGTAACACATTATCGGATACTAATAAGCCGCCTTCTTCTAACAATGTAAATACATTCTCCAAGAAATTGATATACTGTCCCTTTGCGGCATCCATAAAAATAAAATCGAAGCGTTCGCCTTTTTCAACTAACTCTGCAAGAATGTCTGTTGCATCACCTTCAAGTAAAGTGATTACTTCTTCTTTTCCTGAACCATCGAAATTAGCCTTTGCGCGTTCTATACGGCCTTCATTTCGTTCAATTGTAGTAATTGTACAACCTTCTGGCATATATTCTGACATAAGAAGGGATGAGAACCCTACCGCACATCCTACTTCTAAAATTCTCTTCGGTTTATTATTATGCATAAGGAATCGAAGCAACGATTGCGTTGGTTTTTTAATAATTGGAACGTGAGTACGTAATGCCTCCTGTTCAATTGTCCATAAAAACTCTGGCAAATCTTGTTCTAATGAAAAAATATAACTTGCAATTCTTTCGTTACCAATCACTTTCGTTCTCCTATCTTTTTCTATTCTAGCTATTTTCAAGTGGCATATATTACGCCACAATTCCTTATACTACTATATTTTAGCTATAAAATCAACAACTTACAATTATTTATAGTTTTTCCATTCTATTAACACCTATACATTTCCAGTAATACACTCACATTCAATGGCTTTTGCACCCAGTACACTTCACTACTTGTAGTCGGGAAAACTCCACAACCTTTAGTATTTCAATAAAGGCGAAGTGCAATACCAGCCTGTTTTTCCTCTGACGTTATAAAAAAAGAGCATATGTGGTTTGAGGCCAAACACCGTTAGGTGTCTGTCAGCAAACTTCATATGCTCCTTTTTTGTAGAGGAAGGGAAAAACTGCGGTATGCACTTTCCCTTTATTGAAATATCGTAAAACTAAAAGTTTTCCCGACTACAACTCTAATGCACTAGAAGTGCAAAAGCCCCAGTTTATTTAATATCCGACTGACTCATCGTGCTGCTCTTCGTAGCACTTGGTGATGTAGTTGAACTGGATTTTTTCGATTCATCCGCCGCAGAATTGGTAATCACTTCAAGAATTCGATCATAGTTCATATCTGAACTGATCACATAGGTTCCTGCCTTAATATTCTCGTTTGCTAACTTCGCACGAAGATAGAAAGAATATTTGTTTTCTACCAGCTTATATAATTGTAACTTAGATGCAATACTCATTGTAGATTCATGATCCTCGATTACAACCTGTCTTTCATATGCATGATCCGTATCGGTAACGGTTACATTACCAAATACCTCATAAGAAAATGTATATGCAGTTGTACAAGCCTTATAAATAACGACTACTACAATACAATAGAAAATTATATTTAATAGTAGATGCAGTATCTCATGCGTTACTCGAAGTGCTACCCTTGTCTTCGCTGAACGATTCTCCATCTTATCCCTCCATGCCACCTATTTATCCTGTCAGATAATTAGATTGCGCTTTATCTTATACTTCCATAATGATTGGAAGAATCATTGGATTTCTCTTAGTCTTCTTCCAGAT
>JAUNRX010000007.1 GCA_030539495.1 bacterium
TCCACACACTCTCGCGTCTTAAATCCTTTACAAGGAACACACACTTTGCCCGCACTCTCAGCTCCCCCATCGTTCATTCATGAGGGTGTAAAAACTTCAGGTCGAGGAGAACTTTCCTACCAATAAAAAAAGAGCTATCCAGAAAACCATTTGATTGGTTCTGCATGAATAGCTCTTTTTTATAAATGCTTTTTATAATTGATTATTTCACGAATGCTTTTACTTTTTCAGCAATGCTTTCGCCATCTAATCCATATTTTTTAATTAAGGCAACGGCTGGACCAGATTCACCGAATACGTCGTTTACGCCAATTTTTAAAACTTTTGTTGGGTAATTTTCAGAAAGCACATCACAAACAGCACTTCCAAGACCACCGATTACAGAATGTTCTTCTACAGTTACAACTTTACCAGTTTCTTTTGCAGAAGCAATGATTAATTCTTTATCGATTGGTTTGATTGTGTGGATATTAACTACTTTCGCACTGATTCCTTCTTTTTCAAGAAGATCTGCAGCGATTAAGGATTCATTTACTTCAAGACCGGTAGCAACGATTGTTACGTCTTTACCTTCTTTTAAAACAACACCTTTACCGATTTCGAATTTGTAATCTTCACGATCGTTGATTACAGGTACTGCAAGTCTGCCGAAACGAAGGTAAACAGGTCCTTCATATTCATAAGCAGCTTTTACTGCAGCTCTTGCTTCTACATCATCAGAAGGGTTGATTACAACCATGCCAGGAATTGCTCTCATTAAAGCAATATCTTCGTTACATTGGTGTGTTGCACCATCTTCGCCTACGGAGATACCTGCATGTGTTGCACCAATTTTAACGTTTAAGTGTGGGTAACCGATAGAGTTACGAACTTGTTCAAATGCACGTCCTGCAGCGAACATTGCGAAAGAACTTGCGAAAGGTACTTTGCCTGTTGCAGCAAGACCTGCAGCAATACCCATCATGTTACATTCTGCGATACCACAGTCAATATGACGTTCTGGGAATTCTTTTTTAAAGATTACTGTTTTCGTAGCTTCTGCAAGATCGGCATCTAAAACATATAAATTTTCGTGTTCTTTTGCTAATTCAACTAAAGCTTTACCGTAGCTTTCTCTTGTTGCAACTTTTCTTACTTCTGACATAATTCTTCACCTACCTTTTCTAAATCTGCTAAAGCGATTGCTAATTGTTCGTCATTAGGAGCAGAACCATGCCATTTGCATTGATTTTCCATAAAGGAAACGCCTTTACCCTTTGTACTCTTAGCAATAATTGCAGTTGGCATACCTTTGCATGCTCTTGCAGCTTTAAATGCACGGTCTAATTCTTCAAAGTCGTGTGCACATTCAACGTTAATTACATTAAAGTTAAATGCTTCGAATTTTTTATCAATTGGGTATGGAGAACATACATCCTTGATACTTCCATCTATTTGTAATCCATTATTATCTACGATAACAACTAAATTATCTAATTTCTTTGCGCCTGCAAACATAGCAGCTTCCCAAACTTGACCTTCTTGGATTTCACCATCACCAAGTAATGTATATACACGGTAGTCATCATTTGTAAGTTTTGCAGATAACGCCATACCTACTGCTGCAGAAATTCCTTGTCCAAGTGAACCACTAGACATATCTACACCTGGAATATGTTTCATATCTGGATGTCCTTGTAAGTAGGAACCTACGTGACGTAATGTTACAAGATCTTCAACTGGGAAAAATCCTCTGTGTGCAAGTGTAGAGTAGTAACCAGGAGCTGTATGTCCTTTTGATAAAACAAATCGGTCACGATCTGCTTTTCTTGGGTTCTTTGGGTCAATATTCATTTCTTCAAAGTATAAATAAGTATAAATGTCAGCAGCGGATAATGAACCGCCTGGATGTCCTGATTTTGCGCTATGCACTGCCTTAACGATACCTTTTCGTATCTCATTAGCAGTCTTTTGAAGTTCTAATGTATTCATCTTGATACCACCTTTACTATATTCGCGACTTTGTCGACTAAAATACGTATTTTATTTTTATAAAATACACATTTTCACTAATTCTATTCTATTATAACAGATTCTTTTTTTTGTACAAGCATAAGAGCTAGCAAGTTTTATATTAGATTTTTACCATTGTCTTGTAACATCTGCACAGTAATTTTTTCCCTGCTGTACATTTACCACATAACCTCTACAAATTGTACACATACCTTATAAAAACTTTGGACATTTCTTTCAAATCAAGTTTTTTCGCTGTCAGGTTTCCCTATTTACTATATCTCTTACTCTTTGGCTTGTTGGTCACCTCTAAAAATAGAGGTGTTTTCACATTCAACAGCCCTTCCTATCAAAAAGCCATTACAAACTAAAGTAAGCAGTTAATAAGCTTTCTAAATATTCCTGATCCTTTACACCCATTGTCTCTCTGCTGGAGTGCATTGCTAATAGAGGAATTCCAATATCCTGAGTAGGAATTGGCAAGATTGCATTTACAATCGCACCAAGAGTGGATCCACCTTTTACATCGGAACGGTTATAGAATTTTTGATATGGTATATTCATCTTTTCACAAATTCCAACTACCATGCCAACCATTGCCGTATCGCTGGCATAAGACTGGGAGCTGGCAATCTTAACAGCTACCCCTTTATTTAGGTAGACTTTATTTGTAATATCAGATTTCTCTTTTTTGTTTGGATGAAGTGCATGGGCAACATCCACGCTAAGACAATTACTCTTAAGAAGTGCATTGTCATACTGCATCTTGCTTCCACCAAGAGTACGATATATTTTTTCTAGTAACATTCCAAGTAGATGGGAATCTGCACCTTTTTTACTTCTAGAGCCAACTTCTTCATGGTCGAAACATCCAATCACGTCAATTCCTTCTGCTCTTGTGCCATTTACTAATGCTGTAATGCAAGCCTGTACACTGGAGATATTATCAATTCTTGGTGCGGAAACAAATTCATTGTTTAATCCAACCATAACACCTTCTTCGAAGCAGTAAATACCTAATTCATAATCTAAGATGTCTTCTTTTTTTACACCTGCTTCCTTCGCAAGGGCATCCATAAACGTTACGGTATCCATTTCTTCCCCTGACATTCCAAGAAGAGGGAGTAAGTCAACTTGATTATTAATCTCTACTCCGCTATTTACGCTGCGGTTTAAATGGATCGCAAGATTTGGAATTGTAATCACGGGACGCTTAAAATCAACCAATTTAATCGTTGGTGCGAATACGTCGTCACTCTTTACTGCTACCTTACCTGCAATGGATAAAGGGCGGTCAAACCATGTATTTAGGATTGGGCCTCCGTAAACTTCCACATTTAATTTCTTATATTCACCATCTACGATTTCCGGATTTCCCTTGATACGAAGTGCTGGTGAATCTGTATGAGCATGGGCAAAGCGGAAGCCTTGTCCTAACTTAAAGTCTCGATTAATGCGAAATGCCATAAACGAAGAGTCATATAAATCGATATAATATCCTTTTCCAAGCTCTAACTGCCATTCTTCTGAAAGAACAAGTTCTTTATATCCAGCTGCATCCAGCTGACGCTTACTCTCTTCAACACAATGCATTGGAGATGTAGATTCACTAATTGTTGTTAAAAGTCTTTTTGTAATTTTATTCATTTATAACCATCCTTTACTTATTCTGCCAAACTGACTGTCTATCAAAGTATATCATTAAACATAGTATTTCTCCATAAGATTTCCACCCCGACACTAAAAATACTAGAAACACCAATAAGTTAAAATACTACAAAGGAGGCACAATACTTTGTGCCTCCTAGTTAGAATTAAAATTATAATGAATGCTTTAGTATTAGTCGATCTAATACTGACTTATAGATTATCACTATATGTGCATCGATAAAACAATATTTATTAACAATAAACTCATACACCTTATAAAAGAATGCAATCGTCAACACACCTATACTAGCAATACCAATCCAAAAATTGACTCCTAGGAACAGTAATAACAAAACGCCGATAATATACGCACATACAGTAAATTTAAAGGTCTTGCTAATGCGCAATACATAAAACATTGCTTCTGATAAATTCTTCATCATTTTATTTAATGACTCTAAGTCCTTATCTTTCAACCTCAGATACATATCGGTATAGATTTCTTCATTTTCTAATACATGATGGTTATAGGCTTTGTCTGCAATTAACTTTTGGTAACAAGCAAAATATCGATCGTAACACACATCACCTAATTCTTTGCTAATAAGCTTACGGAATACACTTGCCATATTTCGTCCACCCACCAAATTTCTTACGCGCTCTTTTTATTGTTACCAATAATTATCAATCCATACATATTTTGTTTCGAGCGTCTACTATATTATATTAGCGAATGTAAAATATGAAACCCGTACACTAAAGAAAAGAAATCTTTCTAAACATACTAAATATTCATAAAACGTTCATAATTTATCCATAGTCTTATCATATATGTCCAATATACTAAATACATCAAAAGCTAATAAGATAGTTTTTCATATAAAGCCTGGTAGTTGCTCCCCCTCTACCGGGCTTCTCCTCTGTTTAGTCCTATTTTCATCTAGCTATAAAACCCATCCAGCATCTGGAGTGCCTGCTCATATCGAAATAACAAGACTTCCTGTTTCACTTGTTTTAACAGAACTTGCTCATTACTTGGAGCAAGCGTTAGTAAATATGTTAGGATTTCTGCGGCCTTCATATAATCATAACTCTCTATTGCCTGCCTTAGTTCTTTGACCAAATCGGTATATGCTTTCTTTTCCCAAACATTCATCTTTCGTCCTAAAATTTTATCTACATATGGTTTGATGCGCTTCTCATATCCTTGGTCCTGTCGTTCCAATACATAGGTTTCTTCTCTATTTCGTTTATGCAAGCATACGGCTATACCGCTCTTTATGGACTTCACCATAACGTTAAATGCCTGTAACTCATATTGTTCATAAGCTCCCTTATACTTTACCGCTACATCACGTACAAAACTTTTTTCTTCACCCAATGTTTGAAATAACTCTCCAAGCAAGCCCAAAGACAGCCTATTTTGAAAAAAGGTGGTATAATGCATTCCTAACGCTTCAATTCGATTGGGAAATCCAAAAATACGAACCGCTTCCTCGGAACATTGAAGCAGACAGTTCTTATTATCAAAAAATAAGAATACATCACTGCTCAATGCCAGACTGGATTCCAAAATCATCTGAGCCTGATAGCTTTCCGTACAATCATAAAAAATCAGTAAATATTCTTCCTGACTTTTCTGGTTGGTTAAGGTCGTAATCTCAATCTGATTCCATAAAAATATTCCTCTTTTACTATGTATTGCAACCAATTCTAGGGATGTACGGGCTGCCCTCTGCTCTTCCTCTCTTTTCCGATGCTCCTTTACAAACTCACAAAGCGCACTACAATCTAGCAAGTCTAGAAGTGAAGTGCTCCTTACCTCCTCAATGGATAATGAAAAACGTTCTAATAACGCCCTTGTTACCTTCTTTGCCATCCCTTTGGCATCAATGACAGCACAAGCAATTAACTGAGAACGAAAGACTGCCTGATAGCTTTTTTCTACCCGATCTAGCTCCTCTTTCTCCACAATTTTCACCTTCCTCTTGTTTATTTACATTTATCCCTTTATTTTACCATTATATAGAATGATTTTCTATATTTTAATTTTTAATATTTCTCTTTTAACTTCCATAGAATATGGTATAATACTACTAGTTTTGAAACTTAGAAAACTACTACAAAAGTAAACCAAATTTTAGGAGGCATAACATGTCAAAAGTTATAGTAATGGATCATCCTTTGATTCAACACAAAATTGGTATCATGCGTGTAAAGACTACATCTACTAAGGAATTTAGAGATTTAGTAAGTGAAGTAGCAATGTTAATCTGCTACGAAGCAACTCGCGAACTTCCATTAGAGGACATTGAAATTGAAACACCACTTACAAAGGCAACTGTAAAAGAGATCGCAGGTAAAAAACTTTGTATCGTACCAATTTTAAGAGCTGGTCTTCATATGGCTGATGGTATCTTAAACTTAATTCCTAACGCAAAGGTTGGACATATTGGTTTATACCGTAATGAAGAAACACTTGAACCAGTAGAATACTTCTGCAAGCTTCCAATAGATGCTGCAGACCGTGAAATCTTCGTGGTAGACCCTATGTTAGCTACAGGCGGTTCCGCTATTGCAGCTATCGATTTACTTAAGAACAGAGGAATTAAAAAGATTCATTTCTTATGCTTAATTGCAGCTCCTGAAGGCGTTAAAAAATTCCAAGAAGCACATCCAGATGTTGATGTATTCATCGGTGCACTTGATGAACGTTTAAATGAAGATGGATATATCCTTCCAGGCTTAGGCGATGCTGGAGATCGTATCTACGGAACAAAATAGTTTAAAAAGTAGTGAAACAACATAATGTGTTTTTAACACAAAAAAGACCAAGCTCTCAGTATTGAAAGCTTGGTCTTTTTCTTTATACAAATTTATAAATTGTGGTTGTCTGGTATTTCTCATCTGCTTGTAATATTGTAGATGGGAATGAAGGAATGTTACATGCATTTGGAAATGCTTGTGTCTCTAAACAAACGGCACCTCTCACTGGATAGGACGCATGTTCTTTAAATGTACAGCCTTCCTCCGGAACAAGGAAATTTGCCGTATAAAGCTGCATTCCTTTGGCATCCGTATAAACTTCCATATGTCTGCCGGATGTCTCATCCACTAAATCTGCTACTTTCACTGTTAAATCACCACCATTTTCAAGAACATAATTATGGTCATAACCAGAAGCATCTTTTAATGGCTTGTAATCTGCCTCAATATCTTTTCCAATTACCTTATACTCTCTAAAGTCCATTGGTGTACCTGCTACCTCGAGATAACTCCCATCACAAATGCTCTCTTCATCACTTTCTGTAATCTTAGAGGCATGAATTCGAAGCTTATGATCCATAGCACTGCCGCTCTTATGTCCTTTTAAGTTGAAATAGCTATGGTTCGTCATATTTACAATAGTTGTCTGATCAGAAATCCCTTCATAACGGATGATCAGCTCATTGTCATCTGTTACCGTATAGCTCACCTGATACGTAAATGTTCCCGGGAATCCTTGTTCCATATTAGGACTTACACGATGGAACGTTACTGTATCCTGCCCTGCTTCTTCTTTTACGCTGGCAGTATAGTAAACTCGTCCATATCCTTCTTTACCGCCATGAAGATTGTTGTTTCCATCATTCTTATCCAGCTCATAAGTAACCCCTTCAATAACTACCTTTGCATCCTTAATACGGTTTGCATTACGTCCGATTGTAGCACCAAAGCTTGGACCATTGATCTCATAACTTTTTAAATCCTCAAATCCTAGTACCACATCTTCTTTGATATTATTTTTATCTGGAACGATCAGGCTCATTAATGCCGCTCCTTCATTAATCACATGAGCTTCCATTCCCTTGTTGTTCATTATTTTGTAAATCGTTACTTCCTGGTTATCCTTTGTCATGCCGAAAGCTTCTTGTTTTATACTCATTACTATCTACCTCTACCCTATATTCTCTTCTACTATTTTTACGATATTTTCATAATTTAGTGGTACGCAAAAATAATTTCCTTGATAAGCCAGGAAGTCCTGCTTACATAAAAATTCATATTGACGTTTTAGTTCAACCCCATCCACGATGATGTCGATCTTACTTTCTGCCAGCGTTCCCATTACCATATCAAATTCGTCCTTACGCTGTTCTTCACTTTGAAACATTTGTAATAACGCCTTGTCCGTCTTAATGAGATCCACCGGAAGTTCCTCAATACGATTTAAACTAATCTTGCATCCATTGAATTTACAGATTGCTATTTGAAATCCTTCTGCCTTGTAGCTGATTAACAGCTCTTTCATTAATCGAAAGTCCTCCACAGCCAGACTCTCCTTCATCTCAAGCACAATTTCCTCTGGGCACAAATGAAACTCTCTTGCCATAGAGGATATCAATTTTGCATAATTTGGCTGAATTAACTGCAATGAATTGACAGATAAATGAAGCTTCATTCCTTTATGAGGAATCGTGGAAAATAACTTCATTGTATTTTGCATGGAGTATTCCGCCAATGGCATTGTCATTTCCAAATATTCCGAAGCATTTAAATAATCCTTAGGATCAACGATTCCATAGTCCTCGCTTTTATATCTAAGAATTGAGCCAAGTCCAATGATTCGATTGGTAGATGCTTCTACAATTGGTTGAAAATATGTACAAAACTTATGTAGTCTTGTCTTTAGCCTGTTTTCCACCTCATTCTTTGCGGTAGGAATAGAAACTTCAAACATACTAGTATTGCGTCCTAAAACAGGCGTTCCTTGTTGTACGATTTCCTGAATAAAGCACTCATAATAGTAATTAAATCCATTTCTCTTGCTGACTCCAACATATAGCCTTACCCACACAAAACTTTCATCTGCTCTCTTGATTTGTACTTTCTGATGAAAAGAATTATTCTCTCCTTCTTCAATTGCCCGTAAATTATGCAAGAATTCCTCTCTTGATGCTTCACTTAAGATGCTTAAAAAACTAAGTTCACCACTATAGCATTGCTGTGCCGTGTAGCCTAATTTGCTCACATTGCTGGATACATACTGGATACTATAATGAATATCCTTCATCCAGCTGATTGCAATGATCTCGGTCTTACTTATCATTTGATTTAATATATTATTTTCTCTCATTGCAACACTATAAAAGTGTTCATATTCTTCACGATTAAAGATAAGCATATAAACAGACAGTAATCCGACAACCGTATTATTCTTATTGAACACAGGAACACGATCAATTTTACAAAAGTATCCCTTATCATTTTTCGGTTTGATTAACTGAAGCATATTATGAACAGGACGTTTCGTAGCAAATATCTGTTCCCTGTCCTCCACAAGCTTCTGCTGGGTTTCCTCATCCAGAATTTCTTCTAGATTAATTACGGACTGGTCACTTTCGCTATAGCCTAAATCTCTGCGAAAATTTTCGTTACAGCCCATAATTTGGTGCTTCTTATCAATCCAAAGAATA
Organism: bacterium; assembly: GCA_030539495.1. Lineage (GTDB taxonomy): Bacteria > Bacillota > Clostridia > Lachnospirales > Lachnospiraceae > KM106-2. The sequence continues at coordinate 9,099 of JAUNRX010000007.1, forward strand.
CGTGGTAACCGATATTTATTATGGCGGACAAAATATTGCTTAAAGGAATATTCAAAAAATACAATAAGCAAATGTTGATCTTCGACCGCTATGGAATTCACTTCACAATCAATTTCAATCGTTACTTCATTGGAAGCATAAAACCGCTCATTATAAAATCTATGATTACCATTGTCTAAAATTTCTTCAGTAAGTTTCAATGTAGGATTGGCAGCTCTTAATCTGCTAACCGTCGTAATCGGCTTCCCAAGCATATCTAATGCTTGTTTATTATACGAAACAACCCTGCCTGTTTCGTATATATACACGATGGTTGGGAAGTTGATTCCATCTACAAACTGCTGATAAAACTGTTTTGTTAATGCCTTCATATAACCCTCTTTTCTTATGTGAAAACCATTGATATTATTATAAACTAAACATTTTCTTAAAACAAGATACTACGAAAATTTAAACTGTTAATAAAGCATTCTCGAAACATTGGTGTATCTGCCAACTCAATATGTTGTATCTCATTCCTCTTCTCTAAATAATGCTCTCTTACCGAACTATTTAGTAAAAGTTCCTTTGCACCTGTAATTGCTGCATTTCCCACATTATCTACTTTTCGTATATCCACGTCAGGAAGTAATCCAAGAATCATTGCATTTCTAACATCGATATTAGATCCAAAGGCTCCAGCAAGATAAATGCCGTCTAAGTCTTGTTTACGAATGCCTGCTTGTTTTAGTAAACAATCGATCCCTGCATAAATAGCACCTTTCGCTAACTGAATCTGCCGTACATCATTTCTTGTCACATAGGCATTTCCTGCAACTAAATATCCTTTTTCGCTACATATATCCTTATGAATGTATCCGGTATCATCCATCACCTGTAACTTTAACATTGCAGCTAATACATCAATAATCCCGGAACCACTGATTCCTGCTGCCCTTAGGTGATCTACTACATTTACAACAATCTGGCCATCCTTTACCACGGCCTTCGTAATTGCTCCACTGTCTGCCCTCATTCCACAAGATAATCCTGCCCCTTCAAAAGCAGGTCCTGCAGCTGTCGAACAAGCATATAATCCTCCATTTACCGATAACAGGATCTCTCCATTGGTCCCTACGTCCACTAACAAATAATTGCCTTTCAACTGATCCATCTTTGTAGCTACCAGACAGGCAAATGCATCTGATCCCACATGGCCACCAATGATCGGAGCCATATAAATAGATGCTTCTGGACAAACCGTTAACCCAAAGTCCTGCCCAGTATAATGACAATCTCCTTTGTTACTAATTACAAATGGGGCCTTGGCTAATTCTTTCACATCAGTCCCCTGTGCAATATAACTCATAGTCGTATTGCATACCATGACGACTCTACTAATCTGTTTCACTGAAACTCCAAGAGTGTTACAACAATGTTCAATCTCCTCGTTAAGTTTTGAAAGGAGGCAGTCATGTAACATCTTCTGACCATCCTTATGATTTAAACAATACGTAATACGTGCAATTACATCTGCACCATAGGCAATTTGAGGATTATAGAAACGTTGCTTTCCTACAAGACGTTTTGTCTTCAGAGATAGGATATGGAATTCCACCGTAGTTGTCCCTATATCAATAGCAACTCCCAGTTGTTCCTGTAACTGAGCAGGCTCCTGTTTTATCTGTTTCGTAAGTGCAGTTCTATTTTTACTTTCCTTTCGGATAAACGCTGTTACTTCTTCATTGACTGTAAAAGAGCAGGCTAATCGCATGCCACGCATAATCTCTTCCTGTGTAAGAGCCATCTCTTCTTCTTTTGTGACTCTCCGGTCATTTCCTTTTGTTACAAGGACCTTACATTTACCACATGTATGGTTTCCACCACAAGGACTTTCAATAAAAATCCCCATCTGGCGTATTGCCTCTAATAACGTCGTCTCTTTTTCCACTTCTATACTTTGATTTGCGGGCATTACTAAAACTTTCATACTCTCACCTGACTTTCTATCTTGCTTGTCTGATCATGCAGTATTCACAGCCAATCTGTGCCTTACACTTTTTACACGGAATCTCTTGCGTAATTCGTTTTCTCGTCACATACAGACTTCCTACAAAAGAGCACGCTGGATATAGACTATCCCCTTTCATCGCTACCCCCATTTGATCTGCGCCCACCAGCTCAACCATAGACTTCATGGTTTCTAACGGCTGTTCAAAAAGCCCTGGTCCGTAATAAGTCGTTACAAATGGCGCCTTTTCCTGAAAATAAAATTCATATAATCCTGGAAGCAGACTCTCCTTTATATACTCTCGCACCGCATTTAAATAACTGATTTGTAATAAATGTATTAAAAATCCTTCTGTTATGCTATCTGTCTTATATTCTTTGCAGCTAAGCACAACAATAAACTGAGCCATAATATCTTCCTGTTCCACTGGCTGTCCCAGTTTTCTAACTTCATCCGTCAACACATATCTGCCCTTTGGAAGTAAATATTCCTTTTTATTCTGAAGCAGCCATAGCGCCTCTTTTTGCTGCCTTCTATAGCTGTCTTTATTTTCTATGGAACTGGTTCCTAGCTGCTTATTTAGGTAACTTAGTACCTTTTCCTCTATCTTATATAAAATTATTTGATTGGATAGATCCAATGATTTGTTTTCTATCATTCTAATCTCCTAATTTAGTCTCTATATTGATCTATTATACCATTATTCGTGATTATGTACTATCTTCTTCCTTGCTATTTATCTGAATTCTCCCGTTGTTCGCATAAACTAAAAAAAGCATTGCAGAAACGATCTCTCGTCCTGCAATGCTTTTTTTAATAAATCGATCTAGTTTGTAACAATATAACTTAACTCTTTCTATGTTTACACACATCAGCGTTAAAGGTACACTGTAAAACTGTTGATAGATTATAAAACTGTTACGTTAGTAGCTTGTGGTCCTTTTTCTCCATTAACTACATCGTATTCAACTGATTGGCCTTCTGTTAAGGATTTGAATCCATCCATAGCTAATCCAGTATAGTGTACGAATACATCGTTACCAGCTTCATCAGAAATAAAGCCGAAACCTTTTTGGTTGTTAAACCATTTTACAGTACCTTTGTTCATGTGTAATTCCTCCAAAAAAATTAATACGTTGTCTATAACAACATGAATATAATACCATTTTTTATAAATTCTGTCAATTATAATTTAATTTAGAAACAACCATAGGGCAGCGATAATTTGTATAATCAATATTGCCGGAAAACCGATTATAAACGAAATATGTTTGGTTTTATGGCGAAATTTCTGCATACCAAGGATACTTCCCACACTTCCTCCTACAATTGCTACTAAAAACAAGGTCTTTTCTGGAATTCTCCACTTATGTCTTATTGCTCTTTTTTTATCAATTCCCATAATTGCAAATCCGGCAATGTTAATGAGTACCAGATAACCAATGATAATGATGTAAACCATATCCTGTTTCATATCTTAAATCTCCTTATCTCTTTGAAACCATATTCAGTAAATACTAATACACAAATAGGTAAATGCCAAACCAATGTAAGATTGCTCCTGCCATTACAAAAAAGTGCCATATAAAATGATCATATTTCTTATCCTTTACAAAAGGAATCATGCCCACGGTATAAATAACACCTCCGAGCAAAATCATCCCCATCAATGGCAGATCATTATGCAGCCAGTCTGGGAAGAACATAATTGCGCTCCATCCAATTACAAAATATAAGGTAAAGTGAAGCCATTTGATTCGTCCCGGTCCAAAAATACCAAGAATGGTAATACCAAGTCCAATTAATCCCCATTGAATACAAAATAAAACGATCCCCAGTGTGTTTCCCCAATACACTAAATATAATGGGGCAAATGTTCCGCCAATCAAAAGATAGATGGACGAGTAATCAAATCTTCTCCACAGCCGTTTTACCGTGGAGCCGCTTTTAAATGCATGATATAGACAGCTCATTAACATCAAGAAAAATAGGCTGATACCGTAAACACATGTCGCTAATACCTTAAGTCCTGTATCTGACTTTAATAATAATAGAATAAATCCAGCTAAGGCAAGCGCAGCACCAATGCCATGGGTCACTGAGTTACCAATCTCCTCCAGGATAGTTAGATGTGGTGGTTCATTCAGTTCTCGAATACGCTTCTTCCTTTCCTCCTTTTGCTGCTTCTTGTCTATCTCAATTTGTTTCTCCATCTTATCCTTTACTCCTTTTTTTATTTTTCATACTTTCTACTTGAATACTAGAATTATACCTCAATCCAAAGCTGAATTCACCTAGTTAACAACATTTTTCACAATATTTTCCTTTATTTTTTACATTATCATGCCCTTAGATTTTACACAGGACCTATATGATAGAGACAGTCAATAAGAAAAAGGAAAGAAGGTAGTAAGTCATGCAATTACAAGATCTCAAGAAATCCAAATTGGTAAGGATCGGTTCCTTTCCCTTCGTTAACCTATCTAGACAGTTTAGAAAACTATTCTTTCAATACACACCCGATGCACAAAAACTGCGTGTCTTCAAAGACAGTCATATAGGCGAGCGTTGCTTTATTATTGGAAATGGCCCTAGTCTTTCTGTCCACGATTTAAATCAGTTAAAAGGCGAGTTCACCATAGCTTCCAATAAAATTCTTGAAATCTTTCCGGAAACAGAGTGGAGGCCTTCTATGTACATGTGCGTAGAGCTAAACACGTTACGCGATTGTAAAGAAGGGATTAGTAAGTTATCAATACCTACACTGATTATTAAAGAGGGGAAAAAGTATTTTCCTTCCCTTCCACCTCATATTATCTATATCTGTAATCATGTTCCTTTCCTTATTAACCGTTACAAACGAGTACATGGAATTTACTTAAGCAAAGACATCTCAAAGTATTTCATAGGCGGGGAGACTGTTGTATTTGATGCCATACAAATGTCCATTTATATGGGATTTAAAGAAATCTATTTGTTGGGTGTCGACCACCACTATTCCAAAAAGATTGACTCAAAAGGAACGATTACCGTTGATAAAAACGTGAAAGATTATTTTGGAAATGTAAAGACAGCCCCTTATACGTTACAAACCGTGGATACAGTAAATGCAGCCTATCATTCATGTAAAGACTATTGTAATAACCATAACATCATAATTAAAAATCTGACACGGGGCGGAATACTTGAGATATTCGAACGTGACAGTCTTGATCAAATTCTATCCAATGGAGGCGTAAAAAATGCAGGATAAAAAAATAGTAGCTATCATACCAATTAAATTAAACAATGCCCGTTTTCCAGGTAAAAATACTAAGATACTTGGTGGACGTCCATTGATTAAATATGTTCTTTCTTATCTACAGCAAGTAAATGAGATTGATGAAATCTATGTCTACTGCAGCAACCCGTCAATCAAGCCTTTCCTAAAAGAAGGAATACATTTTTTAGAACGGCCGAAAAGCCTTGATGAGCCAACCTCTAACTTTACACAGATCTTCGAATCCTTTTCAAGCAAAGTCGATGCAGATGTGTACGTCTATGCCCATGCCACTGCTCCTTACATAAAGCCATCTACAATTAAACAATGCATTCACAATGTAACAGACAATGGTTATGACTCTTCCTTTACAGCAGAGAAGATTCAAGACTTTCTGTGGAAAGATGGCCAGCCACTCAATTTCGATGCAGCCAATGTACCACGTAGCCAGGATATTAATCCGATTTACCGCGAGACCTCGGGAGTTTATGTTTTTACCAAACAAGTATTCAAAACTTACCATCGACGCATTGGCGCAATGCCTTGTCCTGTGGAGGTAACAAAAAAAGAACAAACCGATATCAATTACCCTGAAGACTTTCAAACTGCACAATTGTATTTTAACTATTGTGAATAATTAAGGAGGATTATTTTATGAGTACGATTTCAATTTTAGACTGCACGTTACGAGATGGGGGATATATTACCGGGTGGGACTTTGGAGATACCACCATTCGAACTATGATTTCTCGCTTAGTAGAAGATAATTTAGATTATATTGAGTGTGGTTATTTAAATCATAAAGATTATGTGCAAGGAAGCACCATTTTCCAGACGATTAAGCAGATTAAAGACTTTCTTCCTGCTGATCGGAAGTCTACTAAGATTCTTGCCATGGCTGATGTAACCCAGTTTGATCCGGAAGACCTTACTCCTTATGATGGTTCTTCCATCGATGGTATCCGCGTAGTGTTCTATAAACATCAGATCAAAGAAGCCATAAAGCTATGTAAAGCCGTTAAGAAAAATGGATATCAGTTATTTATCCAGCCTATGGTAACCATCGATTATACCATTCAGGAGTATGCAAGCCTTACTGAAAAACTAAATAAGATTAATCCCTATGCCGTTGCTATTGTAGACAGTTTTGGGTATATGAATAAAAATGACTTCCGAAAATATTTTATGATCTTAGATAATATCCTTGATCCTGAAGTCTATATTGGTTTCCACTCTCATAATAACATGCAGTTAGCCTTTATTACGGCACAAGATATTTTTGATTACAAAACAAGCCGTAACCTGATTATCGATGGTTCTTTATATGGAATCGGCCGTGGTGCCGGCAACCTGCACACAGAACTAATTACCAACTACTACAATATGGTGGCAGCTACCAAATACAATGTACCAGATATCCTTTCTTGCGTAGGAACATATATCCTTCCTATTAAGAAAACGAGAAACTGGGGATACTCCCCTTACTTATTTATTACTGCTCTTTATCATGTCCATCCCAATTTTGCATGTTACCTTTTAGAGAAACATGATTTAAGCGTTTCACAGTTTGAAAAGTATGTTCAGACAATTCCTAACGAGATGCGTACGAAATGTAAAAAACCTTATGTGGAACAGCTATACCAAGAATTTGTAGGTAGTGAGTCTACTCTTGCAACCAAAGACTATGGCCTAAATAAAATAGCCAAATACTCTTATTGATTATGATTGAGGTGAACTATGAACTATTCGATTTTATGTCTAGATGTAGACGGAACCCTGACGGACGGAAAAGTCTACATGGGAAATAATGGCGAACTATTGAAAGCATTTAATATTAAGGATGGTTACGGCATCTGCCAGTATATAAAAGCCGGCGGCATAGTCGCAATCATTACCGGCCGTAGTTCAAAAATTGTGGAGAATCGTGCCATGGAACTAGGCATCTCAGAAATTTATCAGAACATTACAAATAAAGCGCAAGTGATGGAACTTCTTGCAAAAAAATATCATACTACTATTGCCAACGTTGCCTATGTAGGGGACGACATGAATGATCTTGAGGCTGTACAGGCTGCCGGAATAAGCTTTATGCCTAGTGATGGCTATGAAGGCTTAAAGCCATATGTTTTTGTCGTACTAAACCATAAAGGTGGAGAAGGTGCGGTGAGAGAGGCAATAGATTGGTTGTTAGGTGAAGGAATGTGAGTTATGATACGAAAATTATATTATAGACTATCAAGATTAAAACGAAAGATATCCAGAAAACTTTCTCATAGCAACATATATATGAAACTTAGGTTTTCCTTATTCTCTATTGGTGGAATTAAGGAAAACCTGATTGTTTTTGAATGTAATCTTGGACAAGGATATTATGGAGAATTGCGGGCGATTTATGAGTCCATGCTGCAAAACCCTGCCTACAATAATTTTTATTTTATATGGTGTGTAAAGAAATATATTACGAATCAGGCATTGTCAGAAAACGAGCGGACCTGCTTAGTTAAAATAGGAACTCCGCTCTGGCTTAAAGCCTATGCAAAAGCGAAATATATTTTTACCAATAAACCGGTATCTTCCTTTGTACATAAGTGTAATGGGCAATGCTATATCCTTTGTGCGGATGAGTTACTTGACTATGGAACAGCAAAGTATCCTGCTTTACAATGGCCGGTTTATGATTATGTGATCAATAGCAAGAATGGGCGGCTGTTAAATCAATATAAGACCGTAAGTGGAATAAATAAGCTTCTTCTTGATCATTTTTCTGCAAACTCCTATATCACAACTGCTAATTTGGAATCCTATTTATTAACCAAGGTCACAGAAGATGATATTCAGGCCGCCTTACAGAATATTCACTTTAAGCGTCCTGACCAATCGTTTCAGATTATTGGCACTTTCCTAGAACATACAAAACAGATACCGCCATTAAACTCCAATCATTATCAAAGCAGACAGTATTACTTTTGCAAGCCTGACACTTCTTTGGATTATTATGTACTGCTGCATATTGCTGACATTATCGTCACTGACTCCATCCATGTAGTGAGCAAAGCAAACTTGTTAAACAAACAATGTGTTTATATCAATCAATATGGCACAACTCCTTCCACTGATTCTCTTATCTTTACAGAAGTAAAGAGTTTTCTTGATGTGTATATGCTACTGTCTCTCGCACATTATACCAATAAAGATATTTGCTCTATTGATCTATATAAGACATGGGGCCAAAGCGGGACAGCATATGATCTGATAGACTATTATGCTGCAATTGGGAAAAATATAAATGTGCCAAAGACATGCCATAAATTATTTGAACACAGTGAAATTCTTTGTAATACAATGGACGCTTTGTTAACAACTATTATAACGCCTGTTCCTGAGACGATTTCTGCTCCTTTTTGTATTAAGAACTCAAACACTAGACAATGGATAAAACAAGTGTTAAAGACAATGGACATTAGACTTTATCAGTGCAAGCTTACCCTTTCCTATTTAATGAAACGGAAGGGCTATTGTCTAACATCCAATGATCAAAAACTTTTATCTTACAAACATAAGTATAAAGGAAAAAAGTGTTTTCTGATCGGCAATGGCCCCAGCCTTTCTACAGATGATTTAGAACTGCTTGATCACGAATATACCTTTGCCTGCAACCGTATTTACAAACTATTTGCTTCTACTACCTGGCGGCCTTCTTTTTATTGCCTGATTGATGGAATCATAAGTAAATATGAGTCCAATGATATCGCAAAATATATTCAATGTCCGATTTTTACAAACAAAAGCATTAGCAGACGTCTGATGAAAAAGGGAATGATTGATGAGCGAATTATCTATTCCAATAATCTGGGACTTTCTAATTATAAGATCAGCAAGGATTTCTTTAACTATTATATCCCATCCGGTGCAACCGTTATGACTTATATGATTGAGCTTGCCATTTATATGGGCTTTCATGAAATCTACCTGCTCGGTGTGGACTGTACTTCCGGTATTACGACAGAAGGGGGCCATTGTGTAAAAGACTATATCTCTCCTGAGATTCTCAATAAGGATAAAGAACGTATCCGAAAACGCCTTGGTGTCAATACAATCTCAAACGAAGATGTGGCCGATTACTATTTTAATAAATCCACCTTTGCCTATCGCATTATTCAAAATGACCTTATTAAAGACCATAAAGACGTGCAGATCTTTAATGCAACGAGAGGCGGCATGCTGGAAGTATTCCAACGTACAACTCTGGAAGATGTGGTATAATCTCACTTTATATAGAGCATGATCTTTTTTTGATGAACTGACTGTTCTACCAAAATTCTTCCTTCTTGCTCGGCCTTCTTCTCCTGGCTCCTAGTCATTTGTAATAGATTGCTGATCACTTTATCCACCCTGATCTTTATTGCATGTTCATTGTTAATCTCAATGCAGGACTTATGTATCGATTTTTCATTTCCTTTTACAACCGGCTTTTCTTTGTCCTCTTGCAGCAGATAAGATATTTGTTTCTGGTCAATCATCTTTTTATTTCGTGAGAATAAAAGCTTGTCCATTCCATACTGACGGCTTAATTCCTTGTCATTTTCTAAAAATTTTTGATACTCCTCTGGGGGAATCGAACTTGGATTTATTCTCTCATAGATTGTCAGATTAAGCGTATGCTTACATACCATACATTGATAAATCAGCCACACATCTACTCTGTTACCATTTGCATTTACTCGAAATGTATTAGTATTGATAAAATGTGACTTGCCGCCACATCCTGGACAGTTATGGATTACCTGATAGGATTCCTGGGGTACTATTTTATAACTTATTATTTTTGAATAGCTCATACGTGCATCTCCTTTTATTAAAATCGGATCTGCAAAGGCTATTGCATGGTTTTATTTGCGATAGCCTCTGCTATGCAAACTGTACTGGTGTAGTCATATAATTCTCCTTTTTCTATGTATTTTCTAGCTTCTTTTTAAATTATATCTTTAAAAGAGGCTTGTCTCCACCTCAAATATTAGTTAAAAAAAGAATGAGCCGGCACCTTTTATATGCCAGCTCATTCTTTTATGCCACATTTTTCATTTCGCGTAAAATTCGCTGTATGCTTTTCTCCGATAAAAAATACTTTTCCGCCAGACTCATGACACACATTCCTGTTTGATAATCCTGATAAATACTCTTATTCCTCTTATCTAACTGCTGCCTGGCCTGTGTTTGCTGGCCCCATTCTTTCCTATTTCCTTCTTTTCTTGGAATGTAAAGCATCTCTCCATCCACATACTGTTGAATTAATTTAATTATTTCTATAGGAAGAATATCTTCCGCTTTTCTATAGCCCATAATTGCCTCCTAATTTTATATTCGTTAGGATTAGCACTGGCTATTCATCTATGTACTTCTAAATGCAATAGCAAGCGCTATGCAAACATAACATCTGTCCCCATATAACACCGCTCCTTTCACTCTATCTATCTTGATTTTACATAAACTTCATTAAAATCACAAGCTTTACAGTTCTACCCCCTTATTCTATACTACCAAAATAGGATCCAATGTTGAATTATTTCATTTCTACACTCCGTGCCTGCAAAACTTCTTCTGCCCATGGATCATGTGATGTAATAATCATTGTCTTCCCCATCTTTTGCAGCTGACACAGCAGTTCCTGTACTTTTTTTACTGTTTTATTATCTAATCCACTAAATGGCTCATCAAAAATCAATACACTAGGATTTGCCGTAAGAACACTTGCAATGGCTACCTTCTTTTTTTCTCCTGAGCTTAGTGTATAGGGTGCACGCTTCCTTAGTTTCTCCAGTTCAAATAAAGTAATGACGTCCTCTACCCGTGTCGTCACTTCATCTGAATTAAGGCCCATTTGTTCAGGCGCAAAGCTTAACTCCTCCTCCACACTTGCACAAAACAACTGTATTGTGGAATCTTGAAATACATATCCAATCTGTTGATGAAACCACTTTGAGAATTGTTGGTCTCTAAGAAGCTCTTTTGTAACCTTATCTCCTTCAAAATAATAGTCTCCATACTCTGCAAACAGCAAACCATTGATTATCTTTAATATAGTTGTCTTACCGCATCCATTAGGCCCGTTTAATAAAATACTTTCTCCCTTTTTAATATCAATCGAGAAATAAGATACCACTGGTTCCTCTTCATAGGAAAAACAGATTTCTTCTAACTGAATCATTTTTTATTCTCCTTGATTTTTCTATGTGTTACACGATACTCCCCACTGTATCCCCGACAGATCATTGCATCATACATTTCTTCACTCATTCTCTTAGACTTAATAAATGTAATCCCAAGAATGTTTGCTTGTTCTTTGCTCTTTTTTTTCTTTCTTCCAATAGAACGAACTTTCAATGCCTGTAACATATTCACACATTCTTCTCCCAATACTACAATATATTTTATGGTAAGATCAAAGGTAAACAAAAACAGATCTGGTATATGTACTTTTGAAAGTCCCTTTGTAATTTCATTCCACTTAACGGTTGCAGCAAAAGTATTTACATATAACAGGGTCACTGTAATTTTAAGCAGGATACGAATTACGGTAACCTGATGTCCTAAAAAATATGCCGGCAAAAGAATGACTACACTAATTAATTCTCCCATGCTTAATTTCTTTAATATAATACCAATTGTTCTTGCCGATAGTAAGCTAATTCGTACCAATATGATAACAAGAAAAATAATCGGGATAAAAGAGTGCTCTGTCAATGCAACGATAGTTATTACAAAAAAAAGGACTGCCGTTTTTACGCCAGCCCTCCCCTCTCTTCTCTCTGGTCCATCCTCTTTAAAGTAATGAAGCAGAGAAAAGAGTTTTAATAATGTCTTATCAATATAAAGGTGATTATCTTTGATTGGCTTGTACACTTCTTCTCTTTTTAGCCATTCTAGAGGCCTCTCTTTATCTTGCATACTTTCCCTTACTCTTCATAAAGCTACTGATAATTTTAAATAAGATTACTAAAATTGCAGTTCCTGCAACTGCACTCAAGATATAACCAAGCCATTCCGGCATTCCGGAAATCGAGTAATCCGGGAATATGCTATTAAATGTAAATCCGCTTTCCATCTTTGCTGGTGTATACCCTAATGCCTTTCCACCAGACATGACACTGACAATTTCATCTGCACCCCATTCTCCCCATGCAGTTCCTGCTGCAAGCAGACCTAATGGTGTTAATGCGATTAATGCAAGTAATAACCCATATAAAGGTTTATAGTTCTTCTTAGTTTCCTGTCGTTTATAAATCAGTCCTGGTGACGTCTTTTCTACAAATTCCAATACTGCTACAGTTACTACCGCTTCTAAAACTCCTGCAATTAATAAATGTCCAGCCAACATTGCTGGAATAGATACGTTCAAAGGATAAGGACAATAAAGGGCATGTCCAGCTGAATCTTGAAACAAGTAAGGCTGAATTCCAAATTCAATTGCTGCACATAAAGCTGCTATATTTATACCTATATAGGAGCCAACTGCACGTCCAATATTCTTTCTTACTCTGGAAACATTTCCTTGTGTAATTGCTTTTGTTATGTAATATCCAACAAACGGTAGCACAAATGCCATATTAAAGCAATTTGCCCCAAATGCCAAAATCCCTCCATCTCCAAAGATTAACGCTTGAATTAGGAGCGCTATCGTTACCGCAATACATGCCGCATACGGTCCACATAAAAGAGCAAGAAGGGTTCCTCCTACAATATGACCGGTTGTTCCTCCTACTAATGGTACATTAAACATCATTCCCAGAAAGGACAAGGCTGCCCCAACGCCGATTAAAGGCATTTTCTCCCTTGTCACTTCCAATCGTACTTTCTTAACGGATATGGCCCAAACTGGAACCATTGCTGCCGCCATTACTGCACAAGTAGATGGGCTTAAATAATTATCTGGTATATGCATATACTCTCCCCCTTATTTATTTTATAGCTTCATTATATCACTATACATATTTTTTTAAACCCTGTAAAAATTTGCATTCCCATTATAATTGGTATAAAATTACAGTATCTTCTAATTAAGAAGAACGAAAGGAGATAGCATTTATATGGAACAAGTAAAGCATCGACATCATCATGTCAACTCACAGGCAGAAATTGATAGTTTAGCTGAGGCAATCAGTCAATTATCTTCTGCAAAACAAATGATTGAAGAAATGCATGACTGCAGCGAAGTTCTAAACATGATTGCAGCCGTAAAAACCGACCTCAACAATACAGCCGCACTAATCTTAGATGATCATATCAATCATTGTGTTGTAGATGCTGTAGAAACAGGGGATAAGCAGACCTTAAAAGATCTAACTGCTTCCATCCATAATTTACTATAATGAAAATAAATAAATTACATAGGATATATAAAAAGGAGTTGTTCCACATTTTTGTGGACAACTCCTTTTGTATTTTAGATATTACTATTTCATTCATGTTGCTATGCTGTTTGCTTAATTACATTACGAATCCATTTTCCTGATTTTAAACGTTGTAGTACGAAGAATATTTTCACGACTTCTTCTGCACATACTGCTAAAAATACTTGCTCAACAGAAAGCTTAAATACTGCTGCACAGATAAATGCTAATGGTACTGCAAATACCCATACGGTACAGGATTGTAAGATTGTTGTATACAACGTATCTCCACCACCACGGTAAACACCGATAATCATTACAACATTAAAGAAACGAAGCGCAGATACTACTGCCATAATTCGAAGAACATTTGTTGTAGCAATTGCCGTTTCTGGCTGTACATCAAATAGGCTTGTAATAAATGGTGCAGTAATCCAGATTATGATACCTAGGATAAATCCGCATAATGGTGCCAAGATCCCAATCTTATTTGCATAATCTCTGGCAACCTCTTCTTCATCTGATCCAATCTTATTTCCGATCATAATGGATGCAGATACTGCAAGGCCGATACAGATTACTAAAAACATATTATTTAATGTAGTTGCAATTTGCATCGTTGCCACTGCATTGGTTCCGATTAAGGCATATGCCATGGAGAACGCCATTAATCCAAAGGACCAAACAAGCTCATTTAAAATAGCGGATGTAGAAACGCTAAAGTAACGGGCAACATCTTCTCTTGTATAAGAAAACATTTGCTTTATCTTGGTAGATACAAGGTTTCTTCTAACATAAACCATGCTTACGATAAATACCATCTCGATCACACGGGCAATCGTAGTCGCAATCGCTGCACCGGCAACTCCCATTGCAGGCGCACCTAAGTTACCAAAGATAAATATCCAGTTTAAGAAGGCGTTAATTGCGACACCAATCAGACTGCCAAACATCGGAAGCTTTGGCTGCTCGGTACTTCTAAGTGCAGTGGAAAATCCTTGTGTGATATTAATAAAGATAGCACTCACTGATACAATTCTCATATAAGTGGCACCTTGGCTAATTACCTCTGCATCTTTTGAAAACAGTCCCATAATCTGTGTTGGGAAGCAGATTCCCGCAATCCCAAATACTATCGTTGCTGCAAACCCAACGGATAATACGATGCCTAACATCTTTTTGATATTTTCAATATCTTTCTTTCCCCAATACTGTGCCATAAATACATTTGCCCCAGCATTTACCCCAGCGATACATAATAAGAAAATATAGAAGAACTGATTTGCCAGCCCAACTGCTGCAATTGGTGTTTCCCCCAATTTACCAATCATTAAATTATCTACTAAGTTTAATGATGATGTAATAAAGTTCTGTAACGTGATTGGTATTGCTAATGTAATCATCGTCGATAAAAACACTTTATCTTTCCAAATATTTCGCATAACTCTCTCCAAATCTTAAGTAGTCTAACGGAGCGTTTTTTAATACATAGGAGGCTTCTTGAAGAGAAGTTTCCTATGTATTAAAAAAGCGCAAAAAAAAGAAGCACATGGGTTAGTCTAGCCGCCCATCTGCTCCTTGTGATCCGTTCTTTGTCTTATGACATTTCCTATTAATATACTAAAGAAAGTAAGGTACGTCAATCTATCAATATTTTCCATTATTTGCAATGCTATAAAAGCTCTTTAATCTGATAGGCCATCATTAGTTTTACCTGATACTTTACCGACGTAATATCATGTCCAACAATACTCTTAATCTTACTAATTCTATAATTGATCGTATTGCGATGAACATACTCCATAGATGCAATCTTTTGAACACAACAGTCATTTTCCAGATAACGTTTCAAAAATTCCAAATGATCCGTATCATTTTCCCTGTCATAGCGTTCTAGCTTTCCTAAGACTTCCTCGTAATACTCCTGTAGGAGCTCCGGTTCATTTACAGATAAGAATATTTTATTCATTCCAAATCGCTCATAGTAAATCGGTGACTTCTTTTTCTTTTCTTCTAAAGCTAGAATTGCGTTGGTCTTTTGATAAGAATTAAATAATGTATGAATACGTCGATTTTGTGGTCCAATTGCAATAAAAAGTTGTTTCATCCAGCTATAACTATATTGTAATAGCTGAATTTGGCTGACTGCCTCTTCTACCTCTTTCTCAATATAATCACATAAGACGAAGTAAAAGACGTCCCCGTGAAGAAAGTATCCTACATTATGCTTAAAGCGATATAGTTGATTTTCGATTTCTGCCTTAAGTCGCTCCCTATTTATTGTATTATCTTTTGCAACAATAGGATGAACCGCTATCATACTGTACGTTGAAGAAGCTTTAAAGTCATAACGCTCTAACACCTTAATTGCATCCTCTCGTTCATTTGGTGAAAATATAACAGCTTCAAAGGCATCTCCAATGTTACCTTCTTCCTTTTCACTTTGAATAATCTGATTACAAAAATCTCTAGTCATATCCACAATATGTGTCTTCCAAGGAATCTCCAGCAACGGAAATCCTACTTGGTTACAATAGGTTATGACTTCCCTAGGTATCTCTGCTAAGTAGGGGCCGAAATTAACAATTAATCCGCTGGCCTTTTTTATCTTCAACTGTTGGATAAAGGCTAACAGCCAACTATTATCCTGATAGGCAATTCCTGTGGTAAAGATCAGCTCTCCTCCATGTAAGAACTCACTTGCCTGCACCTCCTCTAGGGTATGGGTCCATTGGACGATATTCTTCATCCCCTCTTCCCCTGCTAGAATTCGCAGTCCATATTGATAACTTGCCTTTTCACATAACTTTTGAAGTGTTATAGCCATATATTCACCCTATTCTTATTGAAATTTTAGTTTTATGTAATCCTTGATTACTTCTACACATCGTTCTCGCCCAATCTTAGATGTATTAAGTGTCATATCATAATTAATTGGATTTCTCCAGTCATTTCCTGAAGTATAGTATTTATAATAGTTTGCACGATACTTGTCAGTCTTTCTGATCAATGTATTGGCGCGTTCCTCAGAAACATACATCTTTTCCATGATCGATCTGACGCAGTCTTCCCGCTCAGCTTCAATATAGAGGCTGATCACATTGCGCCGCTCTCTCAAAATGTAATCAGCGCATTTTCCAATAATAATACAGGACTCTGTTCTTGCCAATTCCCCAATAACCTCTGCCTGGATATTAAACAGATTGATATCAGACACAAACTCTTTGTCCTGAGGCTCTAATAGATTACTATAAGGAATCTTAGAAAGAAGATTCTTAAGATAGCTTCCTCTTAATTTTTCATCTACCTCTACGAATTCACTTTCATCAATACCGCTCTGCTTAGATGCCAATGAAAGAAGCTGCCGTTCATAACAAGGAATATGTAATTCCTCAGATAGTCTCTTTCCTATGTACTTTCCGCCGCTGCCAAAGCCTCTCGCAATGGTAATTACGTAATTGCCCATACGATTCCTCCCTTTCATCTTTTATTCTTATTCTTTTTATTCGGCATCTGCTTTTAATACTGCATTTAACATAACCGTAGCACCTTCTGTACAATGTTCTGGAGTAGAGTATTCTGGCTCACAATGGGATAATCCGTCTTTTGATTGTACAAAGATCATTGTTGTTGGTAACATATAGGAAGCAAATTGAGCATCATGGCCGGCACCGGAATGAATAAATTGATGTTTGATTCCTGCTTCTGTTGCAGCTTCTTCTACATAACCTACTAATTTCTTGTTCCAATAAACAGTATCCCTGTTCCAAGCTTTTTCTACGACACATTTACAGCCTGCCCATTCACGGTCTTCACAGCTTTTCACAATTGCCAATACTTTCTCTAACACCTTAGGATCTTCATGTCTTGCATCAATTGAGAAATCTACAAAATCAGGAATTACAGTATGTACACATGGATGGCAAACGATCTCGCCTGTCGTATATACTAATTCTGGATGATTTAATTTATCAATTTCTTCATGAATATAGCAAAGTGCCTGCGCTGATGCAAATAAGGCATCTTTTCTTTTTGCCATTGGAAATGTCCCTGCATGAGCTGCCTGTCCATAGAATTTTACCCTATAGTTAAACATACCAAGTACACAGTCAACCACACCAATATCATTTCCTGCATCTTCAAGGATAGGGCCTTGTTCAATATGTGTCTCAAACATATATTCATATTGATCTGGGTTTAATCGATATTTCTTATCTCCTTTAAATCCAGAAGCATCCAGAGCCTGGCCAAATGTCTTGGTTGGATCTAAAATACTTTTTGATGCCATCATATCTTCATATTTGAATTTTCCACGGATATCCTCTGGAAGGTAATCATAGCAAACGATACCGGATACCATCATTGCTGGTGGATATAAAGAACCTTCTTCATTGGTCCAGATCATTGCAGTAAGTGGGTGTTTATGAGGGATTTGTTGTTCTGCTACTGTCTCTAACACTTCCATTGCAGACATAACCCCTAAGATCCCGTCGTAGTTACCACCATTTTTAACAGAGTCACAATGGGATGCCATAACGATTCTCTTAGCCGTTGGATCTGTTCCTGGTAAGGTCGCATACATATTTGCAACATCATCTACTTCAATAATAGCTCCGATTGCCTCCATTCTTTTTTTAAACTCATTTCGTGCCATAATTGCTTCTTCGGAAAGAGAATATCTTGTAATTCCACCGTGACCGGCATCACCGTAAGTTGAAAACGTTTTAATCTTATCTGACATTCTTTCTAAACTACATTTATACATAACAAGCACCATCCTTCTTCTTTTTTATAACATCCTAATTATTATTTTTCTATTCTTAGCCCTGGGCTGATTGCCTGGGCAGGACAAACTTTTACACATAACTGACATCCCACACATTTCTTTGGATTTAAGACTGGCTGTCCTTTTTCATTCATAACAAGCGCCTGATGACCACCATCATAGCAGGAAAGATAACACCTTCCACAGGAAACACACTTACTTCGATCAAACTTTGGATAACTGATACTATGGCGATTTAACTGGTCGGTAGGCACAATGTTATATAATGCTTTTCCGATTAACTCCTCCACACTGCCTAGTCCGCTTTCTGCCAGATAAATAGATAACCCCTCAATCAGATCATCAATAATTCGATAGCCATACTGCATAATTGCGGTTGTTACCTGAATTGTGGAACATCCCAGCGCAATAAACTCTGCTGCATCTCTCCAAGTCTCAATTCCGCCCATTCCACTAATATCGACATTCCTTAATGCCTCACATTGTTTCATATCCTGAATAAAACGCAGGGCAATTGGCTTTACTGCCTTTCCTGAATAGCCACCCACAGAAGATTTTCCATCAACTACCGGACCCGATACAAACTGTTCCAAATCAATGTTCATAATGCTCTTGATTGTATTGATAGCTGCAATTCCATCAGCACCTGCTTCAATCGCCGCTATCGCCGGCACCTCCATGTTTGTAATGTTCGGTGTCATCTTTGCAAGGATCGGTAAGCTGGTTCCCCTTCTTGTTGCTCTTGTATACGCAGCTACCAACTCTGGATTAGTTCCCACATCACTTCCTAAGCCATGTCCACTCATATGAGGACATGAGAAGTTACATTCGATAATGTCCGCTCCTGCCTCCTCTACCAAGCTGGCTAATGTGGTCCACTCCTCTTCATTCTGCCCCATGATAGAAGCAATAATGACCTTGTTTGGATAGTCTTTCTTCAATCTTCTAAATACCTCTAGATTTTCTTCTAGTGTATGGTCGGAAATCTGTTCTATATTCTTAAACCCAATAAATGGATTGCTTTCTTTTTTTAGACAGTCAAATCGAGGCGATACCTCTTTGGGAACAAACATGCCGACAGTCTTAAAGGCAACGCCTGCCCAGCCCATCTCAAATGCTTTGGCTACCATCTCATAATTGCTTCCTACCACGGAAGATGATAGAAAAAATGGATTTTCACAAGTTACTCCACAGACATTGGTAGTAAGGTCAACCTGGTCTTCTTCTGGCTCCTGTTCTGATTTTATGGAACATAATACACTCTTTATCTCTACCGGGGCGTCAATCTTACCTCGATTACATGCACTCATGCAAACGGTTTCTTCACACTCCGTACAAGGAAGCGGACCTGAAAGTTTTCTTTGTGCACCTTTCATATTTTCAAATCGTAAAGACCGTAACGTATCCGCTATCTGGACACCATAAGGACAGGCATCCGTACATGGTGTATCATGACATAAAAGGCAGTTGCTTGTCTGCGTCTGCACGGTAATCTCTTTGTATTTCTCTTCTACTACACTTTCCATATCATAACCGCCTTTCTTTTTCATATTTTTTCTGCTTATTTTCTTGGACTTCTCTTAATGTAAGCACCATTTCCCGGTGTTCCAACAAATTCACCATTGTCGTATACAAGACTTCCTCTTAAATAAGTCTGTACTGGATAGCCATGAAGCTTCTTTCCTTCCCAGATCGTATGGTCGCAGTCAGAATGCATATTGTTTACACTTACTGTAAACTCCTTATCTTTATCATAGATAACGATATCTGCATCTTTACCAATCGCTAAGGAACCTTTCGTTTTACATCCGAAAATCTTTGCCGGATTTGTGGAACAAAGCTCAACAACTCTCTCAAAGGATAACTTTCCGGAGTTTGCAGCATCCAGCATATAAGGATACATATTCTCTATGCCTGCACAGCCATTTGGAATTTTCGTAAAGTCCTCTTTTCCCCAATCCTTTTCATAACTTTGGAATGGACAGTGATCCGTTGCAATCGTATCGATTAATCCAGCTTTTAATGCCGTCCATAAGGCATCTTGGCTTTCCTGTCCTTTCATTGGTGGAGAACATACGAAGTTTCTTCCATCCTCTCTCTTATAGACATCACACGTAAACTCAAGATATTGTGGACAAGTCTCGATAAATACGTCATTTCCTTCTTCTTTGGCTTTAATACAAGCCTCTAATCCTTCTTTGTCTGCCATATGTACAAGGTATAATGGAGCTTTTAAGTTGGTTGCCAGGTGGACTGCTCTCTTATCTGCTTCTGCTTCCACAAATTCCGGACGGCTTAAGTAGTGATACCAGGCACTTGTCTTTCCTTCGCTTAAGAACTTTTCAATATTTAAATCAATCAGATCTGGATTCTCTGCATGAACATTGATCATAGCTCCTAACTCTTTTGCACGTAAGAGTAATCTTGCAAGTGTTGCATCGTCTACCATCATATTCTCTTTCTTGTATACTAAAAAGCATTTAAAACTAGTAATGCCTTCTTCCACTGCTTTCTCCATTTCATCTAAGATCTGTCCACCATTTAAGTCAGTGATGCAACAATGAAACGCATAATCTACACAAGCCTCTTTTTCTAAGATTTCTTTTTTCGATCCTACCAATCCTAAAATGGTCTCTCCCTTATGCTGAACTGGATAATCAAAGATTGTGGTAACTCCGCCACAAGCTGCTGCTCTTGTTCCTGATAAATAACTATCACTGGATACAGTTCCTCCAAATGGCATTGCCAAGTGGGTATGGGCATCGATTGCTCCAGGAAGTACTAATTTTCCTGTGGCATCCACTTCTTTTTCTGCCTCTACTTCTAAGTCTTTTCCAATTGCTACAATCTTACCGTCCTTTACTGCAAGGTCAGCAATAAAGCTTTCCTTGGCAGTCACGATTGTTCCATTCTTAATTAATAAATCCATACTACTACCTCCTATTTAAAACTATCTAATTTATATACAAGCACTAAGCCTGATCTTTGATATATTTGGGCAACCTCTAATAGATTCATTCCTCCTGCATTTGCAGCGATCAGGTTGGATACCCAAGTTACACCGAAATCAACGGTTCCATTATTGACAGCAGTTGTCTCACTGATATCACCACCACCTGGTACGATGTTAACCTTTAAGCCGACCTCATCATAATATCCTAATTTAAGAGCTACATAATATCCCATGAACTGAGCTTGTGGAAGCCATTTTAACTGGATGGATACGTCTGTCTTTTCCGGCGTGCCAAACTTACCATCTTTAGAAGCTGATACTGCGTCCATATAAGAATTGTCTCTTACGTTATCTAATGTAAACTTAGATAATTTATCTGTCGCAGCAGAGTCATCTAATTTGATATACTTTTTCGCAAGATCCAATGTCTGTTGCATTGCCTCTTCATTCATGGCACCAATTTGGCTTACTGCTTTTCCTTTTGTATCGTTGGTTACCAACTTTTGAACCTCATTTGCCATATAACTTTGATGCTCTCCCGATACGGAAGATCCATATTCATATACGATCTTTGCAGCCTCATCCGGATGCTCACATGCATATTTCCATCCTTTTACGGATGCATATAAAAATGCTTTTACGGTATTTGGGTTTTTCGTCGCAAAGTCCTTGGTACAGAAAATATTATCTTCCAGCATTGCTACGCCTTCATCATTCATATCAATGGTTCCAACCGTATCTCCGTATTTATAACCGCCATCATAAGAATTCTTTACCAAGCCGAGTTCGTTATATGTCATGGCAGATGCCAATGTAATGGAATCATCATCAAAACCATCCATATCGAATGCCTGACTTAAGTAGTCGGTACCTTGTCCATATTTAGTAAGTAATGCTTTGATCTCATATTCATTTCCAAGGCCCCAGTTACCAACCTTTCCTTCTCCTGCTGCCTTTTTAATAATATCTTCACTGCTCATACTGGATTTTGCTGCAACTGTTGCAGCAGCCTCAGGTGCGTTTGTCACCTTCTCTTCCACTGTTTCTGAACTGCTGCAAGCGGTTACTGTGGACATAGACATTGTTGCCATACATAAAGTTGCAATTATTTTTTTCGTTGATTGTTTCATACATATTCCTCCTTAAATAAGTTGGGTTTCTAGTTACATCTATGTAATTGCTTTCCGCCGTATGGTATTACCGACGTCTTAACAAAATACGCTCTGCAATCATTAAGATCACATACATCACAATACCGATCAGACTTGCAACGGTGATATATCCCCAAGCTGCTGTATACTGGGCCAGCACAATATTTTCTCTGATCTGTCTTCCTACACCAATGACATACTCCGCAAAATACTCACTAACGACTGCGGTAATTACACTGGCCGGTATGCTTACCCGAAGTGCCGTAAAGATATAAGGTACACTGTTTGGAATTCGAAGCTTGAAAAATACAGTTCTGCGTTTCGCATTATAGGACTTCATAAGATCCAGTGAAAATGGCTTTAATTCGGTAAGTCCTCGATACGCATTCACACTCATGGATGCAATACAGATAATCATGACCACCAAGGTCTTTGCCACCATGCTTCGAATATTGGCATCTTTACTGACATCCTTGGTCCAGTTGGTCATAACCGGCGCAAGGGCAACAATTGGGATAGCATTACATGCTGCCACGATGGATAATCCTCCACCGCCCCATCTCGGAAATAAGGTAGCAATAATGGCCACCAGATAACCAATCACAGAACCAATGACCAATCCAATCACTGCCACGGTTACCGTTGCGACGACATTTTGAATTACCTTATCCGGATTATCTACAATAACCGATAAAATCCTGGTTGGAACCGGAAGGGTAAAGGTATCGGTATGGAAGATCTTATGAAGCACCTCTGTCTGCCACAGAGCAAACAGGATTACTCCAAATGCCATAGGAAGTAAGAGCCCGCTGGTTGCTTGTATGTAAGTGTTTTCATTCACCCGTCGCCAAAGACTTTTCCTTTTCTTTCTCATATTGTGCCTCCTTTCTCCTTGCAAATATGGAATTTTGTTTTCTTTCAATCCGCTTCATTGGTGAAACTATCTTCTCAATCCATCCCATCAATGTACAGCTTAAAATACCCACTGCCGCACTAAATAGAACGATTTGCCAGAAAACATAGATGGACATGGCATGTTTTAAGGATTGGGATAAGATACATCCTAGTCCGCCATCCCCCTGTAATGTATCTACTAAGATGGATGCCGTGATTGCCATTGGAGCAGATATCTTTAATCCGGTAAATAAATATGGAATGCAGGCTGGAATTAACATCTTTCTATAAATGGTCCATTTGGATGCGGAATAGGAATACATCAGTTCATATTTCTCCTTCTGTACTGAATTCAGCCCTGCCAATGTATTTGTTGCAATCGGATAAAATGTCAGGATTGCTGCAATAATAATGCGGCTTGCTCCAATATCATGGGTCATTGCTAAGATAATTGGTGCCATTCCTAAGATTGGGATCATCTGAATTAACATCAGATACGGAAAAATTGTCTTTTCCACGATTTTTGATAGTTTCATTAAGATTGCCAATAAAAAACCTACAATTGCTCCAATCAAAAATCCCCAGAATGCTCGAAGCAACGTATCCGAAGCATTACTTAATACCAATTGAACCGCTGTCATATTATTGCTTACCATCTTTGCATCAAAGATGGATTTTACTATGTCTCCAATATGAGGAAGGATATTCGCCGGGGTCCTCTTTGTTTCTGCCACCCTCATCGCCATGACTTCCCAGATTGCTGCAATTCCAAACAGCCATACAAGCGTTACGACTACTTTAGATGAGGCCGCCTTTTTTATTCGTTCTTTCATAGGCTCCCTCCTTCAAAACTATTTCTTACTTTTGCAACTAACTCGTTAAAATGTGGAGTATCTCTCATTTCTAATGTCCTAGGTCTTGGAAGATCAATATCAACCACAGCAGATAATCGACCCGGATGAGGAGATAAGACACATACACGGTCAGACAAAAATACTGATTCTGCGATATTATGTGTTACAAAGATAACCGTCTTATTTGTCTTTGCCCAAATACGAAGCAGATCCTCATGTAACTTTTCTTTTGTGAACTCATCAAGTGCACTAAACGGTTCATCCATCAAAAGGATTTCCGGCCGAATGCCAAATGCTCTGGCAATTCCAACTCTCTGCTGCATACCACCACTAAGCTGTCCCGGATAATGATTTGCAAATTCTTTTAGTCCGACAAGCTCCAGCATCTGATTCGCTCTTTCTGAGCGTTCTTTTTTATTCCAATACATAATTTCCAGTGGAAGTTCAATATTTTCCTTTACTGTCCTCCATTCAAATAATACTGGGCTTTGAAATACAATTCCGAACTTCTGCTGCATACGGACTTCCTTTGGGGTTAATCCACTAATTCGAACACTTCCATCCGTCGGGTCTAATAAGTCGGCAATGGTTCGAAGCAATGTTGTCTTACCACAACCAGAAGGTCCTAATAATGAAATAAACTCTCCTTTTTTGATATCTAAGTTTACATGGTTTAATGCTGGCACATTATTTCCCTTATTATCTTTAAACGTAACGGATACATCATTAATTTTGATTTCAACTTCCTGTTTGACACTCTCCATAACCTTCATCTCCTTTAAATAAAAAAGAAGACAAACGCGGTTTACCTGGCGCCTTTGCCTTCTTCTTTTTATTAATATTCTATTATTTATCTGTTAAATGCAAAAAAGAGACAAGGTTTTCCTATTTGGGACCACCTTGTCTCTTTTTATCTTTGATTTAACTTTTAATTACTATAACACTTATTTTTTTACATTTCAACCAACATTTGTATATTATTTATTGTGCATCTGCACAAAAAATATATTATTTACACAAAACTAATAAAAATATGTTCTATTCTTACTATGTAAGATACTAACCAATATTCTCTCCGGCCTCTAGCTCTGATAGGCTGTATACATACTGTTCAGCTATCTTTGCAATTTTCTCCTTATTCTCTATAAATGTTTCGTCATATACCCCAATTGTTCGAAATCCGGCCTGAGATGCCGACTGGATTGCTGTCAAAGAATCCTCAAAAATAACGGTATTTTTCTTTTGACCTCCAATTCGCTCTAGTGCTTGTTCAAAGATCAATGGAGAATGCTTGTCTTCTCCAACTTCAGGGCAGGTAAGAACAAACTCAAAGTAATTACTCAATCCAAGCTTATTTAATATATACTCTGTCAGCTCCCTGCATGTTCCAGTCGCTACACACATAGGAACTCTCATTCCCTTTAAGTATAATAAAAAATCAAATACCCCCTGTTTTGCAAATACATTATTTTTATAACTATATTTCATAATGTCAAAGAACTGATTTTCCAACTGTACACCTGTAAAATCAGTACCATATTGCTTATTTAATGTCTTGCTGATCTCCTCATAAGACGCAGTACGAATTAACTGCAGTAATTGTTTCCTTGGCTCAATCCCTACTTTTTTCAAAAAAATTCTCCCTGTATCCCTCCATTGTCTCATTGAATCCACTAGCGTTCCATCCATATCAAAAATAGCATACTCAAACTCTAACATTCCATCATCCTCTCCCTAATCATACTTTTCCTTTTTCCATATATCAGAATAGGCTTCTCACATAAAGAACAGGAGATATCTACATGAAATCTAGATTATATTTTTTTTAACTCATACTTATTCTCTTTCTTCCACCGGATAATGCTCATTTATATACGCATATCGATAACAGTCTCTGTCATGATCATTGATCATACCACACGCCTGTAGATGAGAATATATTGTAATCGACCCCAAATACTTAAATCCACGCTTCTTTAACTCTTTCGAAATCTGGTCTGACAGTTCATTATGATCCGGCAGCTGATTATATGTGTGGCTTTTATATACAATCGTCTTATATCCCGAATGTCTCCATAAAAATTCATCAAAAGATCCATACTCCTCAATGATCTTCAAAAACAACTTGGCGTTCTGAATAATGGCCGTAATCTTTCTTATGGAATGAATCATGCCTTCCGTCTGCATAATCTGATCAATTTTCTCTTGGTCATATTGTGCAATCTTATAAAAATCAAAAGCATCAAAACAGGATCGAAAGATTTCCCGTTTCTTTAACATCATCGTCCAGTTGAGCCCACACTGCATGACTTCCATTAATAGATATTCAAAATGTACTTTGTCCTCATGAACAGGGATCCCCCACTCCTGATCATGATAGGCCTGTACAATTCCATGGTCTATACCCCATCCACATCGATGTTCTTCCATATCCTTATTCTCCTTTCTTATCATTTACTTAAATATTTTAATATTGTGGTCGTTTACAGACACTATCAGTAAACGTATATTCAGCTGTTTGAAATGGACTTTTGATTTCATCCTCATAATACCAAGGATCTTCGCTATGTCTTGGGTTAGTGATCACATGGAACTCTTGTGCCGGCATATATCCTTGGGCAAGAAGTACGGCTTTCTTTCCTTCCTGATTGGTACATACATCTACTACCATAACAACATGCCCCGGGCTTCCTGCATTAATAAATACATCACCAATCTTCACATCTTTGAGCTTAATCTCCTTACACTCTTTTTCTAGAGAAATGGTACTGGCGTACGCGAATACGACAGTAAGATACTTTTCAAAACTCTCATAGGAAGTATCTTTTCCTGTACTCTTTTTCCAAGAAGCTTTTTCATTAGAAAATGCTACCCTGTATCCTTCTGACCATTTCTTATAAGAACATTCAAATCCATCTACAAAATGAAAGTTCATATGGTCATATTGCTTCGTCTCATAGAAATATTCTGCATACATACGAATTACAGAATCTGCACATTGCTGCAAGTCCCGATCTCCAACTTTCATAGAAAAAACGGCTGCTGCAGAAGACTGATTCCCCTTTTCCCTTCCATCATAAAGGTGAACCTTTGCCTTATCTTTCTGCATGGAATAGTTACGTACAAATGCACCAAAACTGTCTTTTTTATACGCATCCTTCGTATACCCTGTAGGTGCTGCAAACCGGTCATTAAGATTTACTCCTGATGATTGAATGATTGCTTTTTTTTCCTCCTTCGGTGGCTCGGTTTCTTTACTCTGTTGCGTCACAACAGGTTTCTCTGTTTCCTGTAAAGCCTCCTCTGAAGTTTTCGACTGACATGCTGCCATTCCTATTGTATTTACTGCCAGTACCACTACAATGCCCACTCTTATTCTATTTTTCCTCATATTTTCTCCTAATATTTCTTCTCTATCACTGATTTTTCTCAACTTTTTATGTAACTATGCTTTTTAACATTACTAACGATTATATTGGATAACAAATAGCTCGTCAACGACAAACTATCGGATCAAAGAACTGCTCACACAAAACTCTTTGTTTTCATATAATGGAATCTTTTCTCAGTTGTGTATCGCCTAAATCTAATCCATAATAATACTAGTATTACTTTAAGGAGAAACTACATGAAAATTATTTTTGATAACGAAGAGTGGAACGTTGAAGATTCCTCTAAAAATATCGTAGAATTAGCAAAAGAGCATGAAATCTATATTCCAGCTCCATGCTACTACAAAAAGATTGAAAATGGCTGCTGTAACTGCTGCTTAATTCTAGTAGATGGTACAATGGCAAGAGCGTGCAGCACACTTCCAGCGGATGGAATGAATATTACATTCAACACTAGCGATTTACTTGCAAAAAGAGAACGTAATTTAACATGCTATGCACTTGGCATTCCTACAGAATTAGAAACTGGTCATGCACACGACCATGCTCATCACGATCATGACCATGATCACGATAGCTGTGGAGATGACTGCAGTTGTGGAGACAATGGCTGTGGAGACGACTGCAGCTGTGGCGGAAACTGCGGATGTGGTTCCCACTAAATTCAAAAAGAAAGAGCAAAGATATTCCTTTGTTCTTTCTTTTTTTCATACTATAGACCTCATTTTACAAATATTGAGTAGTTTTTACATTTCCAAACATTGCCTTTCATACTTTTTTCCTTATAATAGAAATATAACTAATAAGGAGTGAAAAAGCATGCCATTAATCAGTTTACATAGGCACGGTATTTCAGTTAACTATCGTCCACTACAACCAAATCCCCCACTGTCTCTACGGTTTAATCGAACCTTTGATCCAAATCCGATAGAGCGAAACCGTTACCAACAGGAGGTCAATTATGTTTAAACTTACAAAACAGGAGAAGAGCTGGATCTTATATGATGTAGGTAATTCTGCATTTATACTGCTTGTCTCTACGCTACTCCCGCTATTCTTTGAACAACTTGCTACAAAAGACGGAGTTTCCTCCGTAACTTATCTTGCCTATTGGGGCTATGCCACCTCAATTGCTACCATACTGACTGTACTCCTAGGTCCTATCCTTGGTGCTAAAGGAGATCAGAAAGACAGAAAACGAATTCTATTTTTAATTGTGGTAGTAATCGGAGCGAGCTGCTGTGCTCTTACAGGATTTATCTCTCACTGGCTGGTATTTTTAGTAATGTTTATTGTAACAAAAACAGTATACACCTTAAGCCTTATTTACTATGACTCCATGCTAATGGAAGTGACTACAAAAGAACGAATGGACCGCATCTCCTCCATGGGATTTGCATGGGGCTATATCGGTAGCTGCATCCCATTTGTACTAAGTCTTGCGTTAGTCCTTCTCTATGAGAAAATCGGCATTTCAATAAGTCTGGCCTTTTCCCTGGCATTCCTTATCAATGGTGCATGGTGGGCCCTTCTAAGCTGCCCTTTGCTTAAAAATTATAAGCAGCAGCATTACCGTAAAGAGACCGATAAAGACAGCAATGTATTTCTTGAAATCTTACATACACTGAAAGACATTAAACATGATCGAAAAGTATTTCTATTCCTTATTGCATTCTTCTTTTATATGGACGGAGTATATACAATCATTGATATGTCTACCATCTATGGTAAATCACTTGGACTAAACAGCTCTGGGCTTTTGCTTGCCCTACTGTTAACGCAGCTAATTGCTTTCCCATGTGCCTTACTATTTGGCCGTCTCTCCTGTCGTTTTAAGACAGAAAGACTAATTACAATATGTATTCTTGCCTATACCGGAATTTCGATCTTTGCAATCTTTATGGATCAAGTAATCGAATTCTGGATTTTAGCGGCTCTTGTAGGTATTTTCCAAGGTGGTATTCAAGCACTATCCAGATCCTATTATGCCAAGATCATCCCTGCAGATAAGTCCTCAGAATACTATAGTATTATGGATATTTGCGGAAAAGGTGCTTCTTTCCTTGGCGTAACCTTAATTAGTATTATCACTCAACTCACAGGCAATGGTACAAAAGGAATTTCTGTAGTCTCACTTCTTATCATTACCGGCCTTATTCTATTCCGTATTACAATACGAACAGAAAATGGGGACAGTGACACTGCAGTTGAAGTTATGTCTTTAGCTGAAGAAGATTAAATATAACAAAAAAGGATTACACACCTCTCAATGCTGAGGGTATGTAATCCTTTTTTCTATAGATTCTCCAATTACTTCTATCTGAATGCCTCAGTATAGTATTACCTATTGCCATACGGATACCTAGCATGGAAGCTTTACTAATATTTGAAACTCTTTTTTTGCATTATCGGGTTTAAGTAACACCATTCCTCCGGCTCCTTCTACCGTCTGTCGAATACTTTCTACTCCAATCCCATGCATTCTTCTATCCTCTTTGGAAGTAAGTAATTTTCCACCTGTCATTACTGCCTTTCCATTATAAGAATTCTTCGCATAGAGAATAAAGTTGTTATCTCTTCGATAACTTTTAAAACTAATATATTGTTTTTCTCCTGCTTCCTGGCGCTTACAAGCCTCATAAGCATTACTTTTCATATTATTTATAATTCTGCCTAGTTCAAATTCTGTTATTGCTAATTTCTCAGGAATATAGCAGTCAGCACAAAATTCTATTCCCTCTTCTTTGCATACATTTGCCAGACTACATAGTATTGAATCTGCCAACAAATGATTGGAATAACGTTTTACTTTGCTGTTTAACTGATCAATCTTTGTCTCAAACTGATACAGGATCTTCTTTGCCCCATCAATATCACCACAATTTAAATAACTCACCACATTGCTCATAATCGCTTTATAATCATGATTATACATACGTAAGACTTTTTGGTGTTCCTGCTGATTTTTATATAGTTTTTGCTGATACTTTAACTGTACACATGCAATCTCATATTTGTTTTCCTTCTCAATCCACTTCGTGCTCTTGATTGCTACTACAAATAAGCAATAATATCCTGCTGCAATAAGTACACCATTGCAGAGAGCAATCATTTTCCTAAGCCCATCATCAAGTGGATAATAATTGATATAGTAAGAATTAATCATTAACAGAAGTAAGACGGATAACACTAAAAATATGCTTATAATTGCTCTCTTACACTTTAAAAGCCGGGAAATCCCAGTATATCCATAGAGTTTAATCACTATAAGCGCCATTGCCATCATAATCGCCCTAGTAATACATAAAGACCATAATGATAATTCGAAACTTTGAACAATCTCATACTCGCTAGTATGAAAACATACGGAAATCAGCTCTATCGTAAAATGTCTCACATAACATACATGAAACAGATTATTTCCACATAAAATCAAGATATTATAAAATGAGTCTTTAAATGCAAATAAAAAGACTATGATGTAAAAGAGAAAGGTTATGATATTAGAAAGTGGAAACTGCATTCCAACACTAAGTAAAAGTGTTACAAATAGACTAACCACAATCGGACAGATCAACAAGACTGTTCTCTTTCTAACTCTGGTATTTAACAGATTAATCGCGTAATTAAAATAAAATACATTATATAGATATAAAATTATTCCAGCTATGATTAACCAACTCATTTTATTCATGGTATCCTCCTACCTTTATCGCTAATTGTGACGCATTATCCCTTGCCAACCTAAAAATAGGATAATTATACTTTACGTCATTATAAATTACAATAGTGCTAGTTGATACTAAATGATAAAACTTTTTAATGTTATAGATTAATTTCTTACTTAGCAGGATTAGTATAATGAATTAACAGCGGTCTACAAATGTAGATACTTGCTTGTGTTCTTGACTGAGCAAGGGAGCCATTTTCCCTTGCTTTTATTTATTGTCACGTTAATATTAGGGTTAATCCTATCCGTTATTTATACACTCAAAAAAGCCCCATATCTACTAAGAGCTATGGGGCAATCTTTTAATCTATTTTAATCAATCTTATTCTTCTACTTCTTCAACTTTTTCAATATTGATCTTTAATTCTTCTAATTGAGCAACATCTACTGGAGCTGGTGCATTTGTCATAAGGTCAGATGCATCTTTTACTTTAGGGAATGCAATTACGTCACGGATTGAATCGCAGTGAGCCATGATCATAACTAAACGATCAAGACCGTAAGCTAAACCAGCGTGTGGTGGAACACCATATTTGAATGCATTTAATAAGAATCCAAATTGATCGTAAGCTTGTTCTTTTGTAAAGCCTAATTTATTTAACATTGTTTCTTGAACGTCATCTTGGTGAATTCTTACGCTACCACCACCGATTTCAGTACCGTTAAGTACGATATCGTAAGCTTTTGCACGAACTGCTCCAAGGTCAGTGTCAAGAAGGTGAAGATCTTCTTCCATTGGCATTGTGAATGGATGGTGCATTGCAAGGAATCTTCCTTGTTCTTCAGACCATTCAAATTGAGGGAATTCAGTAACCCATAAGAATTTGAATACATTTTTATCAAGAAGGTCAAGTTGTCTTGCGATTTCTAAACGAAGTGCGCCAAGAACATCCCAAACTACTTTGTTTTTGTCTGCAGCGAATAATAATAAGTCGCCTGGTTTACCGTTCATTGCTTCGATTAATCCAGCCATTTCTTCTTCTGTCATGAATTTAGCAAAGCTTGATTTGATAGAACCGTCTTCTTGTAATGCGATATAAGCTAAACCTTTTGCACCGTAAGTCTTAGCAAAGTCTACTAATGCATCGATTTTCTTTCTTGGCATAGCGCCTTGTCCTTCGGCGTTGATACCACGAACGGAACCGCCGTTTTCTAAAGCACCTTTGAATACTACGAATTCAGAGTCTTTTACAACTTCAGAAACATCTTTTAATTCCATACCGAAACGAAGGTCTGGCTTATCAGAACCGAAACGGTCCATAGCTTCTTGCCAAGTCATTCTTTGGATTGGTAATTCAACATCTACATTTAACACTTCTTTGAATAATCTTTGTAATAAACGTTCGTTTACTTCAAGTACATCATCGATATCAACGAAAGATAATTCCATATCGATTTGTGTAAATTCTGGCTGACGGTCAGCACGTAAATCTTCATCTCTAAAGCATTTAGCAAGTTGGAAGTAACGGTCATATCCGGAACACATTAATAACTGCTTAAATAACTGTGGAGATTGTGGAAGTGCGTAGAAGCTGCCTGGGTGTACACGGCTTGGTACGATGTAGTCTCTAGCGCCTTCTGGAGTAGATTTGATAAGCATTGGAGTTTCAATTTCAAGGAAACCTTCTTCTGCTAAGAATTGACGAGTAAGTGTTGCCACTTGGCTTCTCATCATCATGTTTCTTTGAAGATCTGGTCTTCTAAGATCAAGGTAACGATATTTTAAACGAAGATCATCTTTTGTTTTGGAGTTTTCTTCGATTGGGAAAGGTGGTGTTTCGGATTCAGAAAGAATACGAAGGTCAGTTGCTACAACTTCGATTGCACCAGTCTTTAAATTATCGTTTGTTGCACCGGAACGAGCTTCTACTTTACCTACTACAGCTACAACGAATTCACTTCTTAATTTACCAGCTTTTTCGAATACTTCTGCGTTTACAGAGCTTTCTTCGAAGATTACTTGGATGATACCGGAACGATCTCTAAGATCTAAGAATACTAATCCACCTTTATTACGGTTCTTTTGAACCCATCCCATTAACGTTACTTCTTGGCCGATTAAAGCACTTGTAACTTCTGTACATCTATGGCTTCTGTGTAAGCCTTTCATTGATTCTGCCATTACAGATTCTCCTTTGAAATTAATTATTATTTTAGTATAAATTTAAATGTATTCCTTATTTACCGAAATACTTTACAATATCATCAATAGACATTTCCACTTGTTCATGAGTTTCCATGTTCTTAATTGTTGCTGTGTTAGAAGCAATTTCATCTGCACCTAAGATTACTGTGTTAAGAGCACCGATCTTATTTGCATATTTCATTTGCGCTTTTACGCTTCTGTCAAGGTAATCTGTTTCAACAACGATTCCTTGGTGACGAAGATCTGTTACAATCTTATATGCTTTTCCTTTTGCTTCTTTACCTAAGATACCAACATATAATTGTGGTTTTGGCTCTGCTTCTAATTCTACACCTTCTTGATCTAAGAAGTAAATAATTCTTTCAAGACCCATACCAAATCCAACACTTGGAATATCTTGTTTTCCATCGATTTCTTTTACAAGACCATCGTAACGGCCACCACCACATAATGTGAAGCCATCTTTGTTAACAAATTCAAATACAGTCTTAGTGTAGTAATCAAGACCACGAACGATTCCTGTATCTACTTCAAATGGAATGTTAAGCTCTGTTAAAAGTGCTTGTAACTCTTCGAAATGTTCTTTACATTCGTCATCAAGGTATTCAATTGTTCTTGGAGCATCTTTTACGATTTCTTTACAAGTTGGGTTCTTGCAGTCAATAACACGTAATGGATTTTTTTCCATACGTTCAAGGCAAGTGTTACATAAACATTCTTTATGAGTGTTAAGATATGCTTGTAATGCATCGTTGTAAGCTTTACGGCAATTTGGACATCCAATGCTGTTGATGTGTAATTTTGCATCGCTAAGGCCTAATTCTTTAATAAATGTAGTAATTAATGTGATTAATTCTACTTCTGCAAGAGGGCTTTTGCTTCCTACAAATTCAACACCAAATTGGTGATGTTGACGTAAACGTCCACTTTGTGGTTGTTCATAACGGAATGCTGGTGTTACGTAAAATAATTTTGTTGGTTGAGCTTCCGCATATAAGCTGTTTTCAAGGAATGCACGGATTGCACCTGCAGTACCTTCTGGTTTTAATGTAATACTACGGTTTCCCTTGTCTTCGAAAGTATACATTTCTTTTTGTACAACGTCAGTTGTTTCACCAACACCACGTTGGAAAAGAACTGTATGTTCGAATACAGGAGTAATAATTTCTTTTATATTATAGGCTTTACAAAGTTCTCTGGCTTTTGCTTCAATTACAGTTCTTTTATGCATATTAGCACCATACCAGTCTTGTGTTCCTTTTGGTCTTTGAGTAATCATAATATATCCTCCTATTTTAAGTAAGAATCTCTTTTACAAGAAACGCTTTACAATTATATTTTATTTTTTAAGTAGCTTTATTGCATAAGGTTACTAATTCTCTTATCTTTTCAAATTCACTACTATGTACGACTTCTAAAAACGCTAAAAATACGCGCATATCAAAGTTCTTCACTTCATCAATCATAAGTTCTAAGGCCGTGTCCACATCAAATGCTGCCCGATATGGTCTTGTGGAAACCAATGCTGCAAAGACGTCACAACAACGTATGATCCTTGCACTAAATGGAATAGCCGTCCCGACAAGATTGTCGGGATAGCCGGACCCATCAAAGTTCTCATGATGATGATATACTGTGGATAACACAAATTCACTAAATTGCTCTTTTTTCAACACTTCATAACTGAATGTGGAATGCATACGTACGTATTTCATTTCTTCAATTGCAAGCGTATCTTCCCGTCTTCCATATAGATATTTACCAAGCTTCAGCTTACCAATATCATGCAGCAAGCCTGCAATAGCTATCTCATGGATAAACACGTCTTCCATCTTAAGGTGTTTGGCAATCAGTACTGCTAAGTTGCTTACAAGGATTCCATGTTGCACGGCATCCTGCAAATCTTCTTTTAAAACCTCTTCTTCCAAAGGCGGCTCTAACTTACTTGCAACTGTCCCCTCCATAATACTCCTTTTCAATCAGCTTTTGTTTTCTGCCGATCATTTCATCAACTCTTGTTACATATTCTTTTACATCTTTTACATTTTCTACACGTTCAATACGTCTTTCTTCCGGGAATACAAACTTGGAAGATGCTCCTGCACCTAGCGCAAGGATTGTCTGCTTTTCTTCCATGATCAGAATATTATAGATACATTCTTTTCCTGGCTTTGCATATCCAACGTTTTCAAGATTCGCACTCATATTCTTTTGACGATATAGGTAATAAGGCACATAACCTTCTTCTTTCGCAAACTCACTTGTAAGGTGAAGCATCTTAGAAGCATCCCCAAACTTTAAGTTTTCGTATTTATCCTTATACATATTCAAATATGCTGCACGTTTGATTGCAAGTGTATGAACTGTCAGATCATCCGGATTAAGTGCCTTTAGTTCTCTAAGAGTATGTTTTACTTCCTCTTCATCTTCACCAGGCAATCCAATGATTAAGTCCATATTTATATTGTCATGGCCAAGTTCCCTTGCCATTTTAAATGTCTCTTTAATCTCTTCCACCGTATGCTTTCTTCCGATGATATCAAGTGTTTCCTGATTCATCGTCTGAGGATTGATGGAAATTCTAGTTACACCATATTCTTTTAATAAACGAAGTTTTTCAAACGTAATCGTGTCAGGACGACCGGCTTCTACTGTAAACTCATGAATAGAATCTAGGTCATACGTATCTCTAATCTTGATTAGCAATCTTTCTAACTGCTCTTCGTCTAAGGTAGTCGGAGTACCACCACCGATATAGATGCTTGTCAGCTTTTTATTTAGACCATCAAAGCAATTTACAGAATAGTCAATTTCCTTAAATAAGGCATCCAAATAACTATCTACATAATCTTTATAGGCACTTACAGAAAAGGCCGTAAATGAGCAATATAAGCATCTTGTAGGGCAAAATGGAATGCCGATATAGATACTATATCCATTTTTATAGTCTATCTTACGTAAGATGTCAAGCTCAAGGCTTGCAATATCAAAGCTTAAGTCTGTTTTTTCTTTTGAACAAAGATAACGGTCATAGAAATAAGATTCAATCTCTTCCTTAGACGCTCCCTGCTCTAATTTAGTAAGTGCTTGCTTTGTTGGTCGAATTCCTGTTAATGTTCCCCAAGGAAGTGTCTTTCCTGTAATCTCAGATAATCCTTGGTATAACAAGATCTTTAACTGGTTTTTATATTCTGCGCGCTCTTCTAAATTGGCTTTACACATGAGCGACGTAATAGGTACCCCATTTTTCTCAAATGAGATACCTACCGCGTTCTCTCCCATGCTGATTTCAATTGTAAGCGTCACTTCTTCTTCAAATTCTTCGTCATTTTTTGTGGAGATCTTTTCCCCTTTAAAAAATGCCATTGTCAGAGCACGAACTTCATATTCAAATTCTTCTCTTGTTCGCTTAATGTGAATCATACTATTCCTCGTTTTCTATAGCTCGCTGTTATACTGCTTTTCATATCCGATCGTTGTAATGTCTTCATGTCCAGGAAGCACCTGTACTTTATCATCTAACTGGAATAAACGTGTCTTAATGAATGTTAGAAGTGTATCGTAATCTCCTGTTGGGAAATCCGTTCTTCCAACTGTTCCTTTAAATAACGTATCTCCGCTGATCAATAACATATGCTCTGGGAAGTAATAACAACATCCGCCTCTCGTATGTCCCGGCGTATAGATGACCTGGATCTTGATGCCAGCTAACGTAAGCTCTTCTTTATCCTTTACATAGATATCTGCTTCCGTGCTTACAGGACGACCTGTAAATGAGGTAGACAGATTTAGTTCCGGACTCTTTAAAAGTTCCTCTTCATTTTCGTGGGCATATAACTTGCACCCACAGTGCGCACGTAATTCATCCGCTGCGCTTATATGATCAAAATGTCCATGAGTAAGAAGAATTCCTTTTACGGTAACTCCTTCTTTCTCGATACATTTTATAATTTCTTTTGCATTGTCTGCAGGATCAAATACAATTGCTTCCTTTGTATCTTCATTTTCAACAATATAACAATTTGTTTGCACTGGTCCTAAGACAAGTCGATTTATATTAAGCAATCGCTTTTCCTCCTTGTTATCAGCCACTGGTACGTTGAATATCAAGCACGCTCTCTACGTTTTGAAGCTTGCCGACTAAGATCTGAAGCTGACTTACGCCATTTACTTCGAATCCTACTGCGATCGTAGCCGTACCTTGCTTGTTGGTACGAACATTCATACTAGTCACACTGATTTTATTTTCTGTAAATACTTTGGAAATATCCACTAAGACACCATTTCGGTTATTAGCAAAAATCTTAAGCTCTGCAACATAAAGCTCATCTTTGGCTTTTTCCTGGTTTGCAGGAATCTGCCAATCAGCTTCAATTAGACGGGCACGATCATCTTCCGGTAGATTCATCATATTGATGCAATCCGTTCTATGGATGGATACCCCTCTTCCTCTTGTTACATAGCCGACAATCTCATCACCAGGTACCGGTGAACAACATTTACTAAAACGAACTGCAACATCATCAATTCCTCGAACGATGATACCGCCCTTTTTCTTATTCTTAGTAAGTTTGCCTTCTTTTTGGATATCTCCCATTTCATCAAGAATATTGGCATCTGTAATTTCTTTCTTCTGCTTCTTACGGTATTCCTCAGATAACTTGCTAATGATCTGACCTTCTTTTAAACCGCCATGACCAACCGATGCATAGACACTATCCCAGTCCTTAAAACCGTATTTTAACATAACAGGCTTCATAAACTCTGTCTTTAAAAGATCGCTAAGAACAATATTCTTGCTCTTACAATAAGCAGTAATAAGTTCCTTACCTCGGATAATATTATCCTCTTTTAACTGTGCCTTAAACCATTGATTGATCTTGTTCTTTGCCTGTGTCGATTTCACAAGCTTTAACCAGTCCCTGCTAGGTCCTTTAGAATTTTGACTTGTAATAATCTCGATACGGTCACCATTCTGGATCTTGTAGTCGATTGTAACAAGTCTCCCGTTGACTCTTGCACCAACCATCTTGTTGCCGACAGCACTATGGATGGAATATGCAAAATCAATTGGAGTCGAACCGTTTGGAAGGGTCTTAACATCTCCGGTAGGAGTAAATGCATATACACTTTCAGAGAATAAATCCAAGTCACTCTTAAGCAGACTTAAGAACTCTCTGTTGTCTGATAAATCTCGTTGCCATTCCAAAATCTGACGAAGCCAAGTAAGTTTAGCTTCTTCATTATCTTTGGAATTCTTGCCGTCTTGTGCCTCTTTGTATTTCCAATGGGCTGCAATACCATATTCCGCAGTACGGTGCATTTCAAACGTACGAATCTGGATTTCAAATGGCTGACCATTTGGACCCATTAATGTCGTATGAAGTGACTGATACATATTTGGCTTTGGCATTGCGATATAATCTTTAAAACGTCCTGGTACCGGAGTATACATCTCATGAATGACACCAAGGGCTGCATAACAATCTCTAACATTATCTACAATAATTCGAACTGCAAATAAGTCATAAATTTGATCTAATGTCTTATTTTGATTTACCATCTTTTTATAAATACTAAAGAAATGCTTTACACGTCCATAAATATCTGCATCAATTCCTGCTTTTTCAACATGGTAGCTTACATCATCAACAATACTGCTGATAAATGCTTCTCGTTCGCTTTTTTTCGATGCAATTTTAGTTGTTAACTCTTTATATACATCTGGTTCTAAATATTTTAAGGATAAATCATCTAACTCAATCTTAATTTTGGAAATACCCAGTCTTTGTGCAATTGGAGCATAAATGTCCATTGTCTCTCTGGCTTTTTCTTTTTGCTTTGCAGGCTTCATATATTGAAGCGTACGCATATTATGAAGGCGATCCGCTAATTTTACGATAATTACACGGATGTCTTTCGCCATGGCAAGAAACATCTTTCTAAGATTCTCTGCCTGTATTTCTATTTTATCTGCATCATAGTTTAACTGAGTTAACTTTGTAACACCATCAACCAATAATGAGATTTCTTCACTAAACTCTTTTGTAAGTTCTTCTGTTGTAAGCACTGTATCTTCTACGACGTCATGTAGGATACCTGCTACAATTGTTTCCTTATCAAGCTCCAGCTCCGCCAAAATAATACCAACGCATAATGGATGGATGATATAAGGTTCCCCAGACTTACGTCTTTGGTCTTTATGTGCATTATACGCGATTTTATATGCTTTTTCGATCATGCTTAAATCGGCAGATGGGTGATAGCCTCTAATTATATCAATTAATTGTTGATATAAAACCTCTGGATCAGTAAAATCTGCTGGTTGCAGAATTTCGCCAGTTTCATCAAATTCATTTGTTACCTTCTGTTTACTTTTCGCTTTACTCTTTTCCATACGCTCACCACCGACTTTAGACTTTATCATTTTATTATAAAGACTTTCTACGTAAAAATCAAATTATTTATGCGAATAATGTCACTTTAAAGCCCATCCAATGGCCCTTTACCGAAATTTATGTATGACATGTATTAAATTTGTTTTGATTTCTAATATTTCATAAT
This sequence comes from bacterium, assembly GCA_030539495.1. Classification (GTDB taxonomy): domain Bacteria; phylum Bacillota; class Clostridia; order Lachnospirales; family Lachnospiraceae; genus KM106-2. Next base: position 49,205 of record JAUNRX010000007.1, read on the forward strand.
ATTCATTGCCTGATCCATTTGCCACCATACCTTCCAAAAGAGATAATTATTCTTTGCTACAACTATCACAGGGAAGCTTCAGAAAGGGCTTGGGGAACGGAGTTCCCCATTTAATTCAGAACGGTGAAACCGCGCTTTTGCCGTTCTGAACTAGCACCTCTAGGTCAGCCCTGCTGACTTGCACGAGGAGGGGCTAGTTGCTCCTTATTTTTTTTTTAACCGGATGAAATCCTGATTTCATCCGAAGCCTAGCGTCCAGCTAGGCGCATAAAAAAATGGGGATGTTCTAAACATTCCCCATTTCTTTTATATCTATACGTTATTCTATTTACCTTCGTATTGAAGAACAGCTTCTACATCATAGCCTTCAAGTTTCTTTCTACCTTCAAGACCTTTTAATTCCATTAAGAATGCGATGCGAACTACTTCACCACCAAGTTGTTCAATTAATTCGATAATTGCTTCGATTGTACCGCCAGTAGCGATTAAATCGTCAATGATAACAACTTTTTGGCCTGGTTTGATTGCATCTTTATGGATTTCAATTGTAGCTGTACCATATTCAAGTGAATATTCTTTTTCGATTGTTTCACAAGGAAGTTTTCCTTTTTTACGAACAGGAACAAAAGATTTTTTTAAGTTATATGCGATAGGTACCCCAAAAATGAATCCTCTTGATTCTGGACCTACTACTACATCAAAATCTAAATCTTTTACTAAATCTTGCATTTGGTTAATTGCAAGTTGAAGACCATCTGGATCTTGTAAAATACTTGTTATATCTCTAAAAATAATCCCTTCTTCAGGAAAATCTGGAATACTTCTTACATATTGTTCTAATTCTTTCATCTCTTTGGCTCCTTTAAAATACCATAATTATTACCGCAACAGCTATTATAACAAAATTCAAAGAAAAATACAAATATTATCGATAATTTTGTACCATAAGTTGTATTGTCTGAACTCCATTGTACTCATTAATGTCTGGATAAAATACCATATCAAGGTATACCGGACTGGCAAATCCGCCGTATAACGCCCTTAAACCATCTTCTCCATATTTACGGATTACTGTCTCTTCAAATCCATCTACATTCGAAAAGATCATCGCTGTAAATCTAGCAGAAACTTGATCATCATCCACTACTGTCATCTTTAAAACATTTTTATTTTTACCGATAACGGAAGCTTTTATTACATGAACATTACGTAATGCAAATAATGGCTTTGTATTTCCTTTTCCATAAGGCTCTAATAAGCCTATTTCATGAATTAATTTATAATCAATCGCAGGAAGTGGAAGCTGCATATCGATCGACACCTTTGGTATCATTTCATCGTCAGTTAAAGTCGTACATTCATTTAAACGACATCTTAATACATCAATATCTTCTTCCGCAAGAGATAATCCTGCTGCCATTGGATGTCCACCAAACTTGGTAAGTAAATCTTTGCATTTTGTAAGTTCTTCGAACATATTGTACTCTTCAATGGATCTGGCACTCCCCTTAACGCCTTCGTGAGCTTTTGTAAGCACAATTGTCGGCTTATGGTAACGCTCTTTTAGACGGCCTGCAATAATACCTGCTAAACTTTCATGACAGCTTGGTAAGTACACGACTAATACCTTATCATCCTGATTTTCAGACTCCTCAATCTTAAGGATTGCTTCCTCCACTCCATTGATTGTCATTTCTTTACGGTCATCATTTAATTCTTTTAGCTCTTTCGCAAGTGCCTTTGCAAATTCTTTATCCTTACTTAAGAATAGCTGGAGTGCAAGTTTAGCACTTTCCAAACGTCCGGATGCATTGATACATGGTCCGATTACAAATCCCAAATGGTATACTGCAATCTTCTTTCCTGTAATTCCAGTTGCATCAATTAACGCCTGAAGTCCAAGATTTGTTGTCTTATTAATTCGATCTAAACCATAATATACAATATCACGATTTTCATTTGTAAGATCCATAACGTCACATACCGTTGCAATCGCTGCAAACTCTAACAGCTCGTCCATAGCAGATGATGGTACTCCCATAACACTATATAAGTACTCTACTAATTTATAAGCAACGACACCACCGCAGATCCCTTCAAATGGATACTCACAGTCATGTTGTTTTGGATTTACCACAGCATCTGCTGCCGGAAGGATAAAGGTTCTTTCTCCATCTTCTGCTTCCACAAATGGAATATCATGATGATCTGTAATAATTACAGTAAGTCCTTTTTCTTTGGCATGCTTTACCTGCTCAATGGCAGCAATTCCATTATCGCAAGTAATAATCGTATCAATGCCATCAGCAATTGCCGCATCAATAATAGAAATGTTAATTCCATATCCATCTTTGATTCGTTCTGGAATTTCAAAATCCACGTTAGCTCCGCAACGGGAAAGTCCAGTATATAAAATATACGTAGACATTACACCATCCACATCATAGTCGCCCACAATACGGACCTTACTTCCATCTGCAATTTTATCTTTAAGGATTTCACAAGCTTCCTTCATACCCTTCATAAGTTCTGGCTTATGAAGATGAGTTAAGGATGGATGTAAATATGCCTTTAACTCTTCATTACTCTTTATTTCTCTATTTACAACAAGTTTGGCAAGAATTTCACTGATGCCAAATGTTTGTGCAATTACTTTAAAATTTGCTTTTTTATTTTTTAAAAACCACTTTTCCATATCGCGTTTCCTCTCAAGTGCAATGTTAACGTATCAAAAATACATGCAACAAAATATAAATATACTGCATTTTAAAGAAAAAGTAAAAGGGAACTTTCTTCCTAGCTTATTTGATCCAACTCCTCTATTCTTTCCTTTAAATAATCTAACAATCCCTTTTCAAGAATCGCTTCTCCATAATAAGGAGCCTTTGCTGCTGTCTCAGCTCCCATCTTGTAGCACTTTAAGGCCGTAATAAAATCGTGATTATAATACATTTCATACGCCATCTGTACCCTATAGCTTGACACTTCATACTTCATTGCCTTTAAATACTTTTGCGTTTCCTTTGTATAGAATTGTTCAACCACTTCTCTTCTATTTTCGCCAACCAACTCTAAGAATGCCATCTCTACAGAAGCTCCCTGTTTATGAATGCCGTTCAAATTCTCTTTATTGTTATAAATCAATTCGACATACTCCCTTGCCCCTGCAAAGTCCCTTCTGTTATAAAGCATATTGATTGTGTAAGTTAATTTGATCATGGTAAAGGAATTTACTTCTTCCTTTTCCTTGTCAAACACGAATTTCTCTTGGTCCATCTCATCCCACGTTTTCCCCTTTGCAAGCTGGGCTACGACATAAAGCTGTAAATAAAGATATCTTAGCTTTTCAGGATGACGATGGCAGTTTCGTAAATTACATCCATCACTCACCCCTTTTTCAGAATAAGGAACACCGTTTGTAATTGCAAGAAATATACCAACTACAATACACATAGTAAAGAAAAAGCGAACATAATAATTCGTAGTAACCGCATTCACTGCCAGGGAAATAATAATCAATAGCAGATTAAACAACACGCCACCAAGATTGTACCAGACATAAGGCATCTTTCCATCCCCTCGCTCCGGTGGTTCTAACAATGCCTGCCCCATAGTTCCAGGAACACTATAGCGTTTTAATGCAATCCCCTTCTCTTTCTTCTGAATGACAAAGGAAAGAAAACGATACGAGATAAAACGATATCCTGTAAGCAATCCAAATACCACATGCCCCAGCTCATGGAATGCAATATGTATAAGCAGTGTAATAAATATACACAAATACAATAATACCAAAGACACTCCTATATTTAATTCAACCCCATCTGAAAACCCCAGCTGGAATTGATCAAGGCCAATTAAAATTACAGCCATTCCCAATCCACCGCCAAGTGCACCGACAGCACCAAGCGCAATATTTTTTAATATCTTTTTCATTCTTTCCTCCTAGTAAAGGCAAAGCATCACTTTGGCTCGTTGTTCACGTAAATCAAAAAGGTTGAAGCAATGCATAATGCACTGCTCCAACCCATTTTATAATTACTTATGCTTACGCACTAATTTTCTTTTTACCAACTCTAGTCTTTAAGATATACCATAAAGAACCTGTGATACAGATGGATGAGTATCCACCACCAATGATACCTACCATTAATGGTAATGCGAATTCACGTAAGTCTGTAACACCAAAGATATAAAGAACAAATACCATGATAAATGTTGTTAAGGAAGTATAAATACTTCTTGTAAATGTTTGAGAAATACTTTGGTTTACAACATCACGTAATCCTTCACGATTTCTATTACCTTTATAGTTTTCACGAATTCTATCGAAGATAACGATTGTCGCATTGATTGAGTAACCTACGATTGTAAGGATACATGCGATAAACGTATTACCAACGGATAATCCTCTGAGTACAGCATAAACAGTTACTACGATCATAACGTCATGAAGTAATGCAATTACAGCTGCAGAACCGAAACGAATATCTTTGAAACGGATCCAGATATAAAGCAACATAAATACAGCTGCCACTAATACAGCTTGTACTGCTTTTGTCTTTTGATCATTACTGATTGTTGAAGAAATACTTGTAAAGCTGATTTGATCTTGATCTACTTTATAAGTATCTACGAACATCTTAGATAATGCTTCTTGTTTGTCTGCATCAAGTAATGTTGTCTTGATGTTGAATTGGTTTCCTTGATCTACTTTGGAGATTTGAGGAACCTCACCAACTACTGCTTGAACAGAATCACTTACTTTATTCTTTAATTCTTCTGTACATTCTTCTTTCATTGTTACTTGAGTTCCTGTACCACCTTTGAAATCAAGGCCGAAGTTTAAGATATCGGAACCGTTTGCTTTATGGAATACCATAGAGCCAATACCAACTAAGATAATCACACCGGAAATAGCAGCAAATTTGCCAAAGTTTCCAACGTAGTTTCTTGTTTTGTATTCTTTTACTTGACCATAAAGAGTTTCCTTTGTAAGACCTAAAGTAAAGAATGCATTTAAGATAAATTTAGTTACTACTAATGCAGTAAACATGGATAAAATAATACCGATTGCTAATGTCTGAGCAAATCCTCTGATTGTACCTGTACCGATAAAGTAAAGAACTGCTGCAGCGATTAATGTTGTAATGTTACCATCCACGATTGCGGATAACGCTTTTTCAAAACCTAATTTGATAGCGGAACGAACTGTCTTTCCTTTACCAATTTCCTCTTTGATACGAGTAAAGATGATAACGTTGGCATCTACTGCCATACCAATGGAAAGGATGATACCTGCAACACCAGGTAATGTTAACGTGATATTTAAACCATTTAAAGCAAGAAGTACTAATAATACATAGATTACTAATGCAATACTAGATGCTAAACCTGGAATACGGTATACAACGATCATAAATGCTAATACAATAAGGAAACCGATTACACCGGCAAATAAACTCTTTTCAAGAGCATTAGAACCTAATTTCGCACCAACTACTTGTGTACTTACTTGTTCTAATGTAACAGGTAATGCACCAATGTTGATGTTAGTTGCTAATTCTTTTGCTTCTTCTAATGTTTCTTGACCTTCAATGTAACATTCTCCACCTGTTATTGCTGATTTAACTGTTGGAGATGAAATATCTTTTCCATCATAAAAAATGTGGATTGCTTTACCAATATTAGCAGATGTTGCTTCTGCAAACTTCTTAGCGCCTTCTTCATTAAATACTAATTGAACTACGTTTTGATTTACGCCTTGTTCATTAGTCTGAGTAACACCTTTTGCACTCTTAATGTCAGAACCAGTACATACAACTGTTCCATCATCTAATTGAAATTCTAATTTTGCAGGCTTACCTAATGTTTCAAGAACTTTCTTGGCATCATTTTCACCTGGAATATCTACAGTGATTCTATTCTCACCTACTAAGTACACGTCTGATTCAACAGAAAAGCCTTGTACACGTTGTTTCAGCTTTTCTAACGCTAAATTCATATCTTCGTTAGATACATTATCTTCTTTTGCTTGATAAGTGATACTAACACCACCGGCAAGATCAAGTCCAAGGTTAATGTTATTCACTTGACCACGATGCCATTTACCAATACCTAAGGTAATGATCGCAGTAAGTGCTCCAATTACAGCAACTATACAAACTAATTGCAGTAACCCCTTCTTTTTGTTTTTCATCTTTTTGTCTCCTTTAATTCATATTTCCCTTTTATAAAGGTATATGTGGTAACTAACATCAGTTCAAGTTAGCTACCACATATTGGTTCTAAATGACGATATAGACTTATTTTACTTCTTTTTTATACGTCTGTCCACTTTTAGAACCTGTAAAGTTCAACAATTTTTCTAAAAATTATTATTAAAAATGACTATTATCATCGATTTTTATTATTCTTCGTCGAAAGTCTCTGCAACTTTAATCATAATTGCACTTTCTACACGTTTTCTTTGTAATTTACATCCAATTTCATATGGCTTATTAATTGTACCATTGAAGTTGTAAGAGTTTGCTGCACATCCACCGCTACAATAGAATTTTGCGAAACAATGTTTACAATCATCTTTTGTATAAACGTTACAACATTTGAATTCATCTTGAAGTTCTGGAGTATTAATTCCTTCGAATACAGTTCCCATTTTGTATTCTTCAGTACCAACGAATTGGTGACATGGGTATAAATCACCCCAAGGAGTTACTGCAAGGTATTCAATTCCTGAACCACAGCCGGATAAACGTTTATAAACGCAAGGACCACCAGTAAGATCAAGCATAAAGTGGAAGAAGTTAAATCCGTTGCCTTCTTTTTTACGTTTGATCATTTCTTTTG
>JAUNRX010000215.1 GCA_030539495.1 bacterium
CTCTTTTTCCTGCAACTTCGCCAGCTTTTTTATAAATGCTGTTTTCTGCAACAAATCCACGAACCATAGATAATGGATAAACGTTTGAGTTTCTACCAATGATTGTACCTGGGTTTAATACGCTGTTACAGCCGATTTCCACATGATCACCAACCATGGCACCCATCTTAATTCTTCCTGTTTCCACTTTTTCGCCATCTACATTAACAGTAACAGGGGAACGATCTGATTTGATATTGGATGTAATGGAACCTGCACCAAAGTGTGCTTTATAACCTAAAATAGAATCTCCAACATAGTTATAGTGTGGAACTTGAACGCTGTTAAATAAGATTACGTTTTTAAGTTCTGTAGAGTTTCCTACCGTTGCTCCTTCCCCAACTAATGCATTTCCACGAATAAACGCACAGTGGCGGATTTCAGCACCTTTACCGATGATTGCAGGACCATTGATGAAAGCAGTTGGAGCTACTTTTGCATCTCTCGCTATCCAAACATTGTCTCCTACTTTTTCATATTCACTTTCTGGTAAGGAAGCTCCTAATGTCATAATAAATTCTGAAATAAGAGGTAGTACCTCCCATGGGTAGTTATGTTCTTTTAATAAATCTGCTGCAATTGTCTGATCTAAATCATATAGATTCTTAATAAGTAATTGTTCGTACATATTGCGCCTCATTTCTTTCAATAATAAACGTAATTTTACCATACTCAATTTCAGTTGTAAACGGTAGAAGACCAGGAAACATGCTACTATCCCCTGGTCTTCCCTATATCTACAAATTATTTACTTTTTCTTCATTTTATAATTACGGGATACTTCGTCAAAATAATAATTTAACTGATTTTGATAGTTCGTTGTCTTTACCTTGTCTGTCATTCGCTCGATAAAGCTTTCTAACTTCTGCATATACTCTTCTTTTGTAATCGTACCTTCTGCAACATACGTTAAGCCTTTTTCCCAGCTTGCCGTAAGTTCCGGATTAAGAAGGCTCTTAATAGAGGCACTTACAATATCGAATACTAATTCACCAATCAAATGAGGTGTAACAATCTGTGTCTTCTTATTCAGGCTTAGATACTCAATCTTAATTAACTTGTTTAAGATTTCGGCTCTTGTCGCACTGGTCCCGATGCCACTCCCCTTCATCTGTGCACGAAGTTCTTCATCCTCGATTAACTGTCCCGCATTTTCCATAGCTAAGATTAAGGAACCGGAGTTATAACGTTTTGGTGGTGATGTCTCGCCTTCTTTTACTGCGAAGTCTTTAATATTCACTATCGTTCCCTTCCTTAATCCATGAAGGGTTGCAAGAAGTGCTTCATCTAACGTATTTGTTGTGTCAGAAGCACCTTGGTCAGTATCCTCATCCTGTTTTGCTTTTGCTCTTTTGGAGAAGGAATTAGTTGTTACCTTTAAATATCCTTGATTTACTAAAACTTTGAAGTTCGCAAAGAAACGTTCATTTTCACGTAAGAATGTTAAACCGATCTTTTGGTATTCTGCAGGTGGATAGAATACGCTTAAGAAACGTCTTACGATGACTTCATAGACACGGCTTGCCGTCATGGACACTGTGTTTAAGGCGCTAAGCCCTTGTCCGGTTGGAATGATAGCATAATGGTCTGTAATTTGCTTATCGTTGACATAACGAGTCTTGGCAATACTTTTATAACTACCGCTTGCAAGTACTTCTGATGCTAAGTCTCTTGCTACAGGATATCCTTTTAATCCGCCAATGTTCTTATGGATTTCCTTTGCAACTGCAGTAGAAAGCACTCTGGCATCGGTTCTTGGATAGGTTACTAATTTCTTTTCATATAATTCCTGTACGATCTTTAATGTCTCATCCGGACTGATCTTAAATAATTTGGAACATTCATTTTGAAGTTCGGCTAAGTTGAATAGTAAAGGAGCGTTCTTTAACTCCTTCTTCTTTTCTACCTTGTCCACAATTGCAGTTAGCGGCTGGTTTTGACTTAACAAATCGATCAAGCCTAAGGCAATTTCCTTTTCCTTAAATCCATTTTCCTTATAAAGGGCTGGGGACTCGAAGAACTTGGAACCTGCTACTGCCTTCCATTCGCCTTCCACCATTTTTCCTGCTAAATCAAAATTACCTACTACGCGGTAGAATGGTGTCTTTACAAATGCTCGTATCTCTCGTTCTCTTCTTACAACCATACCGAGTACGCAGGTCATAACACGACCAACGCTGATGGCCATATATTTTTCACGATTTAGATACTTCATTAAATTGTTTCCGTATTTTAAAGTGATGACACGGCTGAAATTAATCCCCATCAAATAATCTTCCATTGCTCGAAGATAGGCCGCATCACCTAAATTATCATATTCGCTAAGGGGTTTTGCTTCTTTAATTCCACGTACAATTTCATCTTCTGTTTGAGAGTCAATCCAAACACGATATTTTTCTTTTTCCGGTCCTACACCTGCCATCTGATCTACAAGACGGTATATGTATTCCCCTTCACGTCCTGAATCGGTACAGACATAAATTCTAGATACATCATTGCGCGTTAATAAGCCTTTTACAATATCGAACTGCTTACTTACACCTGGAATCACTTCGTATTTAAATTCTTCTGGTATAAATGGAAGCGTCTGAAATGTCCAGCGTTTTAATGCCGGATCATATGCTTCTGGATAACTCATCGTTACAAGATGCCCCACACACCATGTTACAATTGCATTATCTGCTTCAATATACCCATCTTTATTGGTTCCATTTAACTTTAGTGCCTTGGCAAATTCACGTGCAACACTTGGTTTTTCTGCTATATATAAGTATTTCGACATACAAAATCTCTACTTTCCTAAAATGCAAACTCCTACTATTATACTACATCTCACAACATTTTTCATGCAGAAATTTATATTCCATACCTATTCTATAATATGACCGAACTTTTAATTTCATTTCTGCAGCAACTATACATTTTACACTACTTATGCTAAAATTCTTTTGTAAATTTATAACATGGAAATTACTCTATAATTTCCCTCATAAATAAAAGGAGGTACTTATGAATCCAAAACAACAATCTAATAAAAATTTAGGTGAAACATTAATTAAAAAACTAAACCTTCGTGACATGGAAGGCTATTACTGTAATACAAAAGAAGAAGCCAAAGACCTTGCGCTAAGCCTTATGGAAAAAGGAAGCAGCGTTACGTGGGGCGGTTCCATGACAATTAGTGAAATTGGCTTACTCGATGCCCTTTCTGAAGACGAGTATACCATTCTTGACCGCTCTATTGCCAAGACTCCACAAGAGCAACGTGAGTTTTACGGAAGAGCTGTTATGGCTGACTACTTCTTAATGAGCAGTAATGCCATTACCTTAGATGGACAGTTAATTAATATTGATGGAAATGGTAACCGCGTTGCCTGTCTAATCACAGGACCTCGCAATGTCATTGTAATTGCCGGCATCAATAAAATAGTTCCTGATGTGAAATCTGGAATTGAGCGAGTACATAACTTTGCCGCACCACCAAATGGTGTCCGCCTTAAGACTGGTACTCCTTGCAGTAAGACCGGTGTCTGTGCAAACTGCTTATCGGATGGCTGTATGTGCTGTCAGGAAGTAATCACTCGTAAATCCAGGGTAAAAGGTAGAATTAAAGTTATTATTGTTGGAGAAGCATTGGGATATTAA
>JAUNRX010000061.1:0-2317 GCA_030539495.1 bacterium
ATGCTCTAGAATAACTATTTTAGGAGCGGTAATTATGCTACTTGGAGTAATAGCTTCATTTATTGGAATATAGGTATGACGGGAAAAGTGTAGACAATAATAAAGATAAGGGAGTGTAGAGTACCTTATCATACTAAGAACATTACAAAACACCTACTTTTTGTAGTATAAATAGTAATTTTGAGTTAACAATAGCTATTATAAGAATATAAATAAAAGATTTGTGTAGATCGAAGGAGAAAAGATATGAATTTAGCAATGGATAAGTATATAAAAATTAGAGGTGCTCAAGCTCAAGGTGCAAGAACGGTAGAAGAATTAGAAGAAATGACGGATATCGTAATTGAGAATGAGGACGAACTGAAAGAAGTAGAAGCAGTATTAAAAAATGTTTGCAAATGTAAGGGAGTATCTGTTGAGGAAGTTGTTACAGCAGTAAAGAATGGTGCAGATACAATTGAAAAAGTAGCTGAGGCTACTAAAGCAACTACTGTATGTGGAAGATGTAAAGGTATTGTAGGAAATATTATTGAGAATAAAAGATAGTAAATGATATAATAAATAAGTGAGAGCGCAACTGAGCGCTCTTTTCTTATTTATAGAAAGAAAAGGCATAAGGGTATGCCCATGATACTGATACGGAAAGCCGTATTTATGGTTGTTCATCAAATCCAATTAGAATGCCACCTTGTTCAGCATAATAGCTACAAAGGCCGCTAGTAGGCATTAGCTCAATTTCACATCCAGGATAAATGGATGTTATGGAGTCTGCAAGGGACTGGGCGATATCTTCTGCAAAACAATGGGCAATCACCACTTTCCCACCAGCATAATGATAGGATGGTAGAAGTTCGACGACACGGTTATAGGCAATTGTTTTACCACGACATTGCTCAATGATTGCTATGATGCCTTCTTTGGTAGCTTCCCCAATAATTTTTATTCCCAGAATACCAGCCATTTTTGCTTTCAGTTTGCTGACGCGTCCATTTTTCACTAGATTATCCAGGGTTCTCAAGACAAAAAGAAGATGTGTTTGACGTTGGTAGGCGTTAATTTCTGTTACGATTTCATCAAAGCTAAGTCCCTGTTCAATCAACGCAGCTATTTTTCTGACGATTAGTGTCATCTGTGGACCTGCAGATTTAGAATTAATCAGATGAATGTTGCGATCAGGATAATATTTGCGAAATAAGTCTCCTGCAATACAGGCACTGGAATAGCTGGCGGAGAGAGAACCAGTAACTGTAATGACAAATACATGATTTGATTTTTCATAGGCTTTCAGAAATACCTCAGGACTTGGTGCAGCACTTCCTGTTTTACCTTTATATGCATACATTTCCTCCATATATGATTTAACATCTAGATTTATATCATCAGCAAATACTTTGTTGCCGATGTCCAAGGAGAGTGGTACTCTGGTAAAATCAATTGGAGTGTTTGCTTGTGTACATAAGTGTTTCAGGTCACATCCTGAGTCGACGACGATTCCATAGTTCATAAAATTCCTCATTTCGTTTTGTTATTGTTAGTGTTTTTTTCTAAATTCTTGCAACTCATGTAGTTTTTGATACTACATGATATTGTAATTCAAACTTCTACATGATACAATTTACAGAATAGGTTAAATTGTAAGTGGATCGGAGGAAAGAAATGCGAACTTCAGAAGATGGAATTATATTGACGGAAAAAAATAGACATATCAGAATGTGCATTGCAGAAACACTAATTGAATTATTAGAGAAGAAAGAGCTTGATCAGATTAAAATAACGGAATTAGTAAAACGGGCAAGTGTATCAAGAATGACGTTTTATAAATATTACAAATCAAAGTTAGAGGTTTTGAACGACTATATGTATGAACTTGTCAATGAATATATGGAAGATTCCAAGAAAAGAACAGATATTGGTGGATTTCATGAGTATGAGCATATTTGTCATTGCTTTTATTTCTTTCAGAGATTTAGTCATAACATTCAGATTTTAATCAAAGCAGACCTATACTCAATTATCATCAATGCATTGAATAACTATATGGATGAATATGTACTGCCAAATTATCAGCGTACGAAATATGACCTTTATTATTATGCAGGAGCGCTTTGTAATACCTATATTCAGTGGATAGAATTTGGAATGAAAGAAAGTCCAGAGTATATTTCTAGCATCGTATATAAGCATCTTTCGTTATCCTAAATCAGGATTAATGTACAAGGTGCTGAGGGGGCTGACCTTAATACTGTTAAGGGATATAAAGTTCCAAAAGGTTGTCATATATTTGATGTTTCAAATGTTCTGCCAGGAGTAGCAGACA
>JAUNRX010000061.1:2417-18865 GCA_030539495.1 bacterium
CCAAAAGGTTGTCATATATTTGATGTTTCAAATGTTCTGCCAGGAGTAGCAGACACGGATTTTGCATATTTGGTACATGAGCACCGTTTTGAAATCCCTATTCGAAAACCAGCTACTGTAAAACTTATAGCAGCAGGAGTATTAGGTGAGAAAGAGCTGTTTAGGTTACGAGAAGAGCAATTGATAGATACTATGACATCCATAGTTTTAATGCTTAACTATTTTTAGTAATAAGGATATTAATGATATGAATAATTGAAGCTTTTTTATTAGCCTTTGAGCAATAAAAAATACCTAATCTGCGTGTAGTAGGAGTTGGAGTGGCAGAAGCCGTATTGTTTCAAAATATAATGTTCTTATTTGATGTAAAAAAGAAAAAAATAGGAACATTTATGTAAAATCAAAAAATAATAATCTGAAAAACTATAATAAATGCGTAATGTGCATGAAAAGTATGTAGATGATGAAAGATAAATAAAAAATACCAACAATTATTAGAATAGAAGTTAGATTTATAGAGAAGAAAAGGGAACAATTAATGTTGAAAAGTATGAGGTGCTTCTTTATAATTAATGTAAATGATTGGAACTTTTACAAAATATTATTATGAAACCATTAAAACCAGAAAATATAAAAAAAATTCTAGTCATTTTGCAACATTTTATTAAACTGTTTATAGTTTATAATAATGAGGGGGCACGGATCGTGAAGACAGAACAAATAACCAGAAAGGCTACGGTGGACCAACCATGGTTAAAGTATTATCCAGTTGGTATGCGGGACTTGCCAGATTTGGCTAATACTACGTTGAGGAGATTTTGGGGAAAGCACTGTAAGTCTAGCAGTGAGGCAGTAGTTGAATACTATGGAAGAATGTTTAGTCTGGATGAGATCTTTGAAAAAGCTGATTTGACGGCTAGAGCATTAAAAGCCTTAGGAGTGAAACAAGGGGATGAGATTACGATGTTGTTACGTACGGTTCCTGAGTTCATATTTATACTTTTGGCTGCTGAGGAAATTGGTGCTGTGATTCTTTGCCGAGACGGGACATCAGAGGAAAATGCAGCTGCAGTTCAGACCACACATGGTACGCTTGTCTTTGCACAGGATTATCTGTCTAAAGAGGAAGAGGACATGTTCTATGCTGCAGATCCAGACTTGAAGCATATTATTTTAGCATCACCATATACTTATGCAGATAAGTCAACTATGCCGGATTATTTAATTAATGGTATCCAATGCCGCTATTCAGAGGAAACTCCAAACCGTCCAAATACAATAACATGGAACGAGTTTTTGAAACTGGGAGAAGGGTATGAGGGATGCATTAAGGCGGAGGAGGATCCAGATCGTCCATTATATGCTACTTATACAAGCGGAAGTACTGGACCAGCAAAATTGTTATATCATTCGGCACACACGATTCTTGGAGTCATTGCTCCGACAGTAGCAATGACTCCGGAGTTTGACATTAAGCTGACCAGTTTACTTGCCATATTACCACCTGCATTGACGGTAATAATAGGACCAACTTTTACATATTGGATTTGTACAAATAAACTAGTGATATTTGATCCATTTTGTCGTATGGAAGATTTGGATTTGGAAATTATGCGTTATAAACCTAATTGCTGGACTGCAATTCCACAGCTTATGGAAGTGCTGGTGAACAGTAAGCGGATACCAGAGGACTTTAAGATGGACTATATGATCCAAGTTGGAGGTGGTGCGGATCCAATCAACAATAAGCGACTAAAAAGAATTCAGGAATTCTTAAATGCACATGGATGCAAAGCAACTTATACGATGGGGTATGGAATGAGTGAAGCAGCAGGAATCATATCATTTAGTGTTCAAGGAATCGGAAGTGAAGATTGTGCCTATGGCATTCCTCTTATCGGAACACTTGTAGGAATTTTTGATAAAGATACTTGTGAGGAGCTGGGCTACGGCCAGTATGGAGAGATTTGTAGATGGGGCCCAGGTACAATGTTAGGATATCAGGATCCTGAACTTACAAAAGAAGCACTGATTGAACATAAGGACGGAAGAGTGTGGCTTCATACAGGTGACTTTGGCTATATGTCAGAAGAGGGAATAATATATGTTCTGAGCCGTGGTGTACAGCAGCGTTATGGAGGAGGCTATCTGTTACCAATTAAAATGGAGAATACGCTGGTAACTATTCCAGGTGTAAAGGATGGTTTCTTTGTTATGGTACATGATCAGTATCATAAAGATTGTTATGAACCATATTTATATCTGATATTGGAAGATGGAGTAACTTTAGAAGAGGTAGAGGAAAAAATCTATGAGAAACTTGAACCATATGAAGAACCTGTAAATATTACAGTAATTACAGAAAGACCTTATTATCATTTTAAGGTAAATCGAATCGGTTTAGCGCGGGAGATTGAAGCATTAAGAGCTAAGTCTGGTATGGCATTAAATAAGCTAAGAAAGACAATGGGAAAAGAAAAATTCCAAATGAAATAGAGGAGTAGTATATGTTCTTCGTATTTCATCATATAGGAAAGGAGATCCAATATGAGGAAACATCTTGATCGGCTAATAGTCATGGTGCTTTCAGTTGCAATGATTTTGGGGATGGCACCAGTGACAGCAGGAGCAACGAAGGATAGCGGGAAAAATAATACAGAGGTAGAAAGTATATCTCAGAAAAAAGTGACATCAGGGAAAAAGAGTAATTCTAAGTTGAAACCATTTACAAGTACCGAGGATTTAGTTGCGGATATGAAAGCAGAGGAAGCAGCAGATCCACAAAAAAAGAAGGAAGAACAGAAGGCAGAAGAGGAACAACTCAAGCAACAGAAAGCACTTGCTGCTGCAGTAGAGGAAAAAAGTAATTATACATTAAATCAGATAGAGACAGAAATTGAGCAAGCAATCTTTACTAATCGTGATAAGAAGGCTACGAATGTCTCGAAGTATAAATTGAGTAAAGAAGAGATGACATCCATTGTAACTCTAATCTTAAAGCAGGATCATGCAACAACACTTGTGGATGTTACAATTGATGCCGATGCTGATGGGAATGCAACCACATTAAAGGCAGAGATTGATCCAGCTTTTGCAATTGGACTGGATGAGCTGGATAAAATAGAAGGAGTAGGAGAAATCTCCGGTACGGTAACAGAGGAGACCGCAGCAGAAAAAAGCGTAAGTAAATCAAAGGCAAGAACAGTCCAGAAGAAGTCTGAAAATGCCGAGGTTCAGGTACAATCAGAAGAAGATTCTGGACAGAAGTCCGAAACAACGGATAGTGATAAGACCTATACTTATAAGGAGCCTGCTTTTACATGGAGTAAGGATTATTCTACATGTGAAGCACAATTTGTGGCTAATGAGGATGCAACCAAGATACAAACAGTATCTTGTGAGATTAAATATAGTGTAGAGACAGAAGCTGGTTGTGAAACCGTAGGTTCTGCAACCTATACGGCAACCTGTACATTTGAGGGAAAGCCATATGAGGATGTAAAGAAAGTAGAGCTAGCTGCAACAGGACATTCTTACGCAGAACCAACCTATGACTGGATTAGAAAGTCGGATGGCACATACAGTTGTAGGGCTATTTTTAACTGTCAAAACTGTAACAGCATGGTAGGCCCAATTGATTGTAAAGTGACTTCAACAGGTGATGCAGATCAGATAATATATACTGCAACTTGTGAGTTTCAGGGAAAGACTTATTCCGCTGAAATGGATGCAACTACAAAGAAGCTATATACAGATTGGGCAGCATTGTGTGAGTTTTATTCTAGCAGTTACGAGTATTATGGAATACCAACAGATTACTGGATGAGTAAGAATACAGAGACTACACCTATGGGTGCAATTAAGATTTTAGCTGGATACACGGTAGATGCTCCAATTCCAGCAAACTACATGGATAAGATTATTGATGAACTGACACAGGGATTTCAAGCATATGTTAGTCGTTATGGAGCTGCTTTGTTAGAGGCAAGAGATGATGCGTTAGCACAATTAGATGATAACATGACAGATTTACAAAAGTGTCTGGTGTTACATGATTACATCGCACAACATGCTGTTTTTGATATGGCTAGTCTGTCAGAACAACAAAATAGCGGTAAGAGCCCAGATCCAATTGAAATGACTCCATTTGGTGCATTGTTAAGTGAACAGATAGATGGACTTGATGGTTGTATATGTCTTGGTTACACTGCAGCCTATGCGTATCTGATTCAGAATGCATTTCCTGAAATTTATAGGCAAGAGGATGGAAGTCTGAAATCATGTGACCAGCTTAAAGATCAATCAATTGTAGATTTTACAATGATTAAATATGATTGTGATACTGCAGAAGTAGGTGTTGCCGGACCAGACTCTGGATTTACAGGAAGATTCAATCAACCACATTTCTTTAATGCAGTCAAGGTGGATGGACAGTGGTATTTTGTAGATGTGTGCTATGACGATATAGAGAGTGAGACAATGACTCAGTATCGTGTGGAGACAGATGGAAACTGTAGGCATATGTATTTCTTAACTTCCTATGAATCAGTAGCTGGATGGTATGATGGATACTATGAGTATATTGATACCTTACATAAGGATGATTGTAATAGCAAAAAATATGAGGATGCATGGTTTACTAAAGTAAACTGCCCAATTTATTATGATGATCAGTATTGGTACTACGTAGATACACAGATGTCCTATTCTCAGATGTCAGGAAGTCAGGGAAGTCAAGGAAGCATAGGTGATATGGATTCCTCTCAACTTGAGCAAATGATGGCTCAGTTTGAGTCACCAGACTATGCAGACCGAATGAAAGCTCGTAAACGTGGAGTTTCTGATGATTCTGAAGATGGAGAGACTATCTTGATGGATTATGGTTATGGTAAGGTAACCAATTTAAAGACAGGAGAGCAAGTAACCGATGATACCATGGCAGCTCAGTGTAATGAGGATATGCAGGATCATAAGATTTATCCAGAATTGGTACATTCCCTTGGGCTATATGAAAATAAACTATATTTTAATCTAAGTGAAAAGATTTATATGTATGATTTGGAGACTGGAAGCATTACACAGTTAAAAGTATATAATGATGTATATGGAAAGTCGAATGGTAGTAAATTTACAGGAAGTTCATATTATACAACTACCGCAGATACAGAAAATATTGACTTCCATGTGGTAAATCATCCAATTGCAGCATTATGTATTAAGAATGACGATATCATGTATGTAAGTATTGCTACAAATTACAGTGCTAGTAAGGAGTCTGACTATAAAGTAGAATCTGTAAACTTTAACAGTCATTATATAAGGTTTGGAAAGAAGAACACGGAGACAAATGATAACAAAGAGTTCATGTGGTGTGCTAATGTTAAGGATAACATGAACATGAGCGATATTAAAAACTATCTTGCTGGTAAGGGAACAATGCAGGAAGTAACAGTACAACCTTGGTGTGGTACTCAGGGCTATACAGAGAATAGGGATACAGCTACTGGATGTAGTAATGGAACAGAACAGGCAAGTCTGATCAATATGGTAGAACATCACTATATCTATAATGAGACAGAGGGATGTTATATTTGTTCCAGATGTCATGCATCACTGAAAAAGGAAGATGCAGAATCAAGTGGAATAAAAACAGGACATACATACGCTGAGAAACCTACCATTACTTGGACGAAGCGAGATGACGGTGGTTATGATTGTACTGCAACCTTTGAATGTACTTGCGGTGATGACACTCAGAATGTTCCATGTACTGTAACGAGTAAGAGAAATGAATCCTGTACAGACAAGGGAACAGTAGTTTATACTGCAACCTGTACTTTTGAAGGAAAGGAATATTCCGATACAAAGACTGATGAGATCCTAGCAGTAGGACATAGTTATGCAAAACCTATATTCACATGGGACAAGAAAGAAAATCAGAGTTATACCTGTATAGCAACGTTTACTTGCAGCAGATGTAATGACGTACAGACGGTTTCTTGTTCTAAAATCGAAGTAGTTGATCAAAAAGATGCAACCTGTACGGAAGATGGATCCATTACGTATCGCGCAACTTGTGTATTTGAGGGCAATGAATACCAAGGAGAAAAGACAGATGTATTGCCACAAATCAAGCATAGCTATGGAGAACCATCCTTTGTATGGGCTAGACAGGCCAACGGAAGCTATACTTGTACAGCTGAATTTACCTGCATTAATTGTAATAAGGTTGAGAGTGTGTCATGTACATTAACAGAGGGTAAAAAGACAGATGCAACTTGTACTGAAGATGGACAGATTGAATATCTGGCAGCTTGTGAATTTGAAGGAAATCATTATGAGGCAGAGCCTAAGGTAGATGTACTTCATGCAATAGGACATACTTATGGGAAACCTCAGTTCACATGGACACTGGTTGGAGGAAAATATACTTGTACAGCAAAGACAATATGTACTAGGGATGGTGATGTGAGAGAACTTCCTTGCACAGTATCATCTAAATATACTGCCCCAACTTGTACGGTAAATGGGTCTACTGTATATACAGTTCTTTGTACTTTGGATGGAAAGGATTATACAGAGAGTAAGACAGTACAAATTCCTAAACTTGGCCATCACTTTATTTATAAAGACAATGGGAATGCTACTCGTACAATAACTTGCTCACGTTGTAATTATCATGTTGTAGAAAAGACTGTTGCAGCCCAACCAAAGAATTTAAAAGCAACCTCAGCAAGTTATAACAGCATTAAAGTAAGCTGGAGTGGTGTGAAAGGTGCAGATAGCTATGCCCTTTATCAGAAGACATCAAGTGGATGGAAACAGATTGCAAAAGTAAAATCTACAAGCTATACCGTAAAAGGTGTTACAACAGGCCAAAATTATACATTCACAGTACGTGCATGGAATAAAGTTGGTGGAAGTACTTATAATAAGAGTGGTGTTAAGGCCAAATCAGTGTTGAATACTCCAAAGGTAAAAGTAGCATCTGCTAGTTATAATTCAGTGAAAGTAAGTTGGAATAAAGTTAGTGGTGCTAGTGGATATTATGTATACCGTTGGAATGGTAAGAAATGGACAAAGATTAAAACGATTACAAGTGGAAAGACTTGTAACTACACTAATACTAAATTGACTTCTGGATCATCCTATAAGTACACGGTAGCAGCATATCGTACTGTTAACAAAAAAACAAAAGTAAGTAGTGGATATAATAAAAAAGGAGTAACAGTAAAACCAAGTCCATCTGCACCAAAACTTAATAAGCTAAGTATTGGAAGAAGAAAAATTACGGTGAAGTGGAAAAAGGTTGCTGGTGCTAGCGGATATTGTGTATATCTTAAGAATGGATCAAAATTAACAAAACTTAAGACAATTACGAAGAAGTCAATTACTTCTTGGACAAATACAAGATTGAAAAAAGGAAAGAAGTATACTTATGTAGTTCGTGCCTATATTACAGTAAAGGGTAAAAGGGTATATGGTTCGTATAGTAAGAGTGTAACCGGTAAGGCAAAATAAATCTTATTATTTGAGCATGACAAATACAACAAGTGAAATAGAAACATGTACACTATAGAAAAAAGGATTATAAGCAGCCAATCAGCTGCTTATAATCCTTTTTTATTACAAGAAATTCTATTGTGTTTATTTAGGAGAGGGATATTGTAGTGAAAAAATACAAATTATAATCTAGAGACATTGGAGGAGTTATAGATGTTTTTAGAAAAAATTAATGTATTATCTTTCTTGATAAAGACCACAGTAGTATTTGCAATTTTGTTATGCTTAACAAAGATACTTGGGAAGAAGCAGATGAGTCAATTGACACCATTTAACTATATTACGGGAATAACGCTTGGATCTATTTCGGCAGATATTATTTGCAGACCGAATACCGATTTTATTCAAAGGATTATTGGATTGATTTGGTGGTGTCTATTGGCAGCACTAGCAGGCTATATTGGATTGAAGTCAAAGAAATTTAGAACTATTGTAGATGGGGAACCGGTAGTTATTATAAAAGAGGGACAAATAAGAAAGCAAGGCCTTAGACTGGCCAGACTTAATATAGATGGCTTACTAATGCTTCTTAGGCAGCAAAGTATTTTTTCAATTTCAGAAGTAGAGTATGCAGTTTTGGAGCAAAATGGTAAATTAAGTGTTATGAAAAAGTCGTTACAGCAGCAAGTAACAAAAGAGGATATGAATATTGCGGTATCAGCAGTCAATCATATACCTCTTGAAATCATTACAGATGGAAAGCTTGTGAGAAGAAATTTAATGGTATTGAATTTAACAGAAGAATGGGTAAAAGAGGAACTAAAAAGACAGAATATTAGTTCCATAGAAGAAGTGTTTTATGCTGAGATTCAAAGTGATGATCATTTAATTATTCAAAAGAATTAATAGTTGGAGGGATAGGTAGAAAAAAGAGGTTTGCCAGCTACTAGTGTGGAGCTGGCAAACCTCTTTTTTGAGAAAATTAAGCGTTTAGGATACTTAATATTTGTTCTTCTTGTTGGGTGGCTTGAGCCATTATGCTTTGGATAGCCTGTTCTAGGATATTGCTGCGGGCCTGTTTTACGATTTCTTGAGACAGATCGGCATCCCTTATTCTAGACTCAGCCTCTACTGTGTTCTCAGCGGTGTTGTTTAGAGCACTGATCGTATGTTCTAGGCGATTTTGGTATGCACCCATTCGACTTCGTTCCTTGCTAATATAGGATTTAGCGTATTTAAAGGTTTCGATCGCTTTTGAGGCCGAGTCTAAGTCTGTTACTTTAAGCTTAGGGTCTATTTTCAGAGCTTTCAAGCTAGTATCTGGCATTTTCAGTGTTAAGGTTTGATCCTTATTTGTCCCTATTTGTAATATATAGTCTTCATTTTCGAGAGTTACGGTAGTTTCAACTTCCTTAATGAGTTCTTTTTCAACCAGGATAGTAGTACTTTCATAAAAGCCTTCTGCTAAAATTCCTTGTTCAGCAGAGGGATTAGGCCTACGTGTAGCAGCAGAACTAGGAAAATCATATATTAACAGCCTACCTGTATTATTACCGGATGTATCTTTTTCCAATGCCATTCCTGTAAAATGATTCTGTGGCACCGTTACTTCCCAATCTACTCCATTACTATCTGTTCGTGTATATACACTAGTACTACCAGAGGAGATGGCTAAGGCATCCATTATTCGAGTTAATAGTTCATCGCTGGTCTCTACATCTTTTATATTTATATTGTAGATATAATGTTTTCCGTCTTTTTGAACAGAAGATACTTTGTCATCCACAAATTTAATACTATATCGTTGTTCACAGCTACAACATGTAGTCTGAAATCCTGTATTAATCAATTCATTAATGTTGTCCTTTGTGACCTTTGTAAAATCAACAAAGGAACTAGCATGCGTCTGTGTTTCCATATATTTATTGTATGAGCGATAGATGGTATACGTAAGTCCATCATCCCCTTGTAGCTTTAGTGTTCCAGAGCCCGCTGAAGTAACCTTATAAGGTGAGCCCTTTTCATAGGTAAATCCACTACTTGAGGTAAAACGGTCAACCTCAACTTCCGTTCCATCCGGATTGGTCTTTACAATACGGTCATTTAGCCTTTCGTACATTATTTCTTCCATTTTTATTGTTGAATCTAGGTATCCAGTCTGAAAGCCTGTACTTGTAATAAAATCAGGAAGTTCCCCTTTCGTTTCCCATATGGTTTCTTCTTCGTAATATTTTTCAACAATGGTCTCGATCTTGGTAATTGTTTTGGAATCGTTTCCTTGTAGTACCTTTTTTGTATTAAATTCTGTATTTTGATAAATAGAGTTTAATTCGTCTAATAATCCTTCTACTTCTTCTTGAATCTGTTGTTTCTCTTGATGTGTATATGTATCATTTGCAGCTTGGATACTTAATTCATATGTTCGATCTAGAATTGATTGAATTTCGTGCATTGCTCCATCTGCGACTTGAATCATTGAAATACCATCTTGTGAATTTGTGGATGCTTGCATCAATCCACGAATTTGTGAACGCATTTGTTCTGATATGCCTAGTCCTGCAACATCATCACTTGCCTTATTAAGTTTATATCCGGAGCCTAGACGAGCAGAGCTTTTCGACTTTTGAGCTCCCACATTATTTAACTCTTTTGCTGCTTTGGATAATTGCATATTATAACTAATAATCACTAATAATTTACCTTTTACTTCCCTTTGTACTATTATTCATCTGCCAATTGCTATGGTATAGTATATATCGAGGCTAGTACTAGTATATGTTATATTGTAAATGATAGAAAATTATTCCATAAAATGTGAGGTATTATATGAAAAATTGAAAAAAGTCGTGGCAATAAACAGTAAACTCTCCATATTGTATAAGCCTTTTACATAATTCTGGAACAGTAGAGGCCAGTAATGAAAAGGTGTTTAAGGAAATAAAGGCGATTCAGCATGGAGGACAGCACAAGTATTAGAACAGTTAAAAGTAATAGAGGGGCTGACCAACCAGCTGGTTGATCAGTTTCAGGAGTAATAGTAAAAAAGCATTCTAGTAAGGGAACTAGAATGCTTTTTTACTATTATGCTTATTCAGAAACACGATTAATCATGCCATGGAGCATGCTTGCATGTCTTGCTTCATCTCGTGCAGCATGGTCGATAAAGGTATAAAGTTCTTCTAAGCCGGCTTCTCTAGCTTTTTGCGCAAGTTCTGCTTTGAACTTATTGGCAGCGACTTCGCCCTTCATCATATTAGTAAGATTTGTTTTTGTGCAGTCGGATACTTTGCCAGTGAGTTCTGCATATTGAGCTGCATGTTCTGCTTCTTCCCAAGCAATTACTTTTAATACTTCTGCAATTTCAGGATAGCCAGCACGCTGTGCAACTCTAGCCATTGCAAGATAGAGTCCCACTTCTGCAGTTTCACCTGTAAATTGTGCATTTAGGCTTGCCTTTAATTCTTCATTATTTTTTGCATGTCCCAATTCATTTTCGATTACAAATTCTAATTTTTCCATAGTTGTGTCTCCTTTGTCGTTATACTATTAGTATCTCAAGGTCAGCATATTTTATTACATTGGAGATATGGGGATGCAATAAAAGTGATAAAATGATAAAACAGTACAAAGCTGTTTCATTTCTATCCATTGTCCATATTTAATACGGCCATTACCATAGTCATTTATTGTACAATGACAGAATGATGGTTATGTCGGAAGTAAGACATATAAATATGCGATTACAGGTTATGTCGCTAATGCGACCAGCTTCGGCGCGGGCAAAGTGTGTGTTCCTTGTAAAGGACTTAAGACGCGAGAGTGTGTGGAACACACACTTTGTTCCAATATAAGGATGTTTATCATATATATTGACGAATAATATGATTACTGATATGATTAGTAATCATATCAATGAGGAATCGAGGTAAACTTGGATGGATAAGAAAGTATACGATAACTATGTTAAGATTTTAGAGAATGAATTGGTTCCAGCATTGGGGTGTACGGAGCCGATTGCAATTGCATATGCAGCAGCTAAGGCAAAGGAGATTCTAGGTCTGTTTCCAGAACATATTAGTTTATGTTGCAGTGGAAATATCATTAAGAATGTAAAGGGAGTCGTTGTTCCTAACTCAGGCGGACTTCGAGGAATCGATGTAGCAGCGACACTTGGAATTGTAGGCGGGGATGCGTCGAGACAATTAGAAGTATTAGAAGATGTTACAGAAGAACAGATTGAAAAGACAAAAGAGCTAGTGGCAAGCGGATACTGCAGCTGCAGATTACAGGAAGACGTAGAAAACCTGTATATTGTAGCAAGAGCAGAAGCAGATGGCCATTATGCAGAAGTCACAATTATCAATCGCCACACATTGATTAAGAAAATTGAAAAGGATGGAGAAGTTTTGCTTGATCATAAGATGGAACAAGAATCTCCTAATTATATAGATAAATCATTATTAAATATTGAAAGCATTGTGGAATTTGCAAATCAGGTTGCAATGGAAGATATTGAAGAAGTAATCGGTCAACAGATACGATTAAACACTGCAATTGCAAAAGAAGGTTTGTCAAAACCATATGGTGCCCAAGTAGGACGTACGTTACTTGAAACTTATGGAACAGATGTAAAGGTTCGTGCCAGAGCAAAAGCGGCAGCAGGCTCAGATGCAAGAATGGGTGGATGTTCTCTGCCAGTTGTAATTAACTCTGGAAGTGGTAATCAAGGAATGACAGTTTCTCTTCCAGTCATAGAATATGCTGTAGAACTAGGTGTAGTAAAGGAAACTTTATATCGAGCATTAGTAGTAAGTAATCTGATTGCAATCCATCAGAAGAAATATATTGGAAGTCTATCCGCTTATTGTGGCGCAGTAAGTGCAGCATGCGGTGCAGGTGCAGGAATTACGTATCTGTATGGAGGAGATGTAGAGGAAATCAGTCAGACAATTACAAATACAATAGGAAATGTAGGAGGAATTGTTTGTGATGGAGCAAAATCTTCTTGTGCTGCAAAGATTGCATCGTCTGTAGATGCAGCAATCCTTGCATATTCTATGGGAAGCAAGAAACGTGGATTTAAGCCAGGGGAAGGAATTGTTCAGGAAGATGTTGAAGATACGATTCGAAGCATTGGATATATTGGACGTGTCGGAATGAAAAATACAGATGTTGAGATCTTAAATATTATGATTAACCGTGTTAATGTGAAAGAAGAACAAATACAATAACGAAAAAAGTGGATTTTCCAATGTATATGGCAGATCCACTTTTTTGTATGTTACGAGTTGCTTCGTCATTCCTTTTATATAGAACGGAAATCTTGCAAGTCTAGCTGTAGATATTTAAGAGCCCCTTCAATATCCTGTTCTTTGATACAGGAAAGAATGGAGGCATGATAACGCATATCACTTGGATTATAGTGGGAGTCCCATTTATCCCAATAGAATTGTGCATATGCTCGTTTTAAGATATCCATGGATTTCTCGAGTTGTCGATAGGCATATTTATTCTTGGAAAGAGAGACTAATGCAAGATGGAAGTTTGTATTGTACTCCCAATGCAGCCACATGGTATCAACCGACTGATTACATAATTCATCGAGTTCATAAAGTCTAAGGAGATCCGCCTCTGTTATATGCTGATAGCATTCTTTTAACAGGCTGCTTTCTAAAATAAAGCGAAACTCCATGATTTCATTTGCTTCTTCGCTGGATAGGCGGATTACCTCATATCCATATCTAGGAATGTTTCGAAGAATTTCATCATTACAGAGTGCAATCAATGCCTCGCGAATTGGTGATTTACTGTAACCGAACTTTTTCACAAGCTCTTGTTCATTGATAATCTGGCCAGGCTTGTATTCCCCACGAATAATACCATCTAAGGTCTCTTGGTATACAATCGACTTAAGACTTTTATTTTCTTTTTTCATTATTTTTCTCCGTGTTATTAATAGTCTAATCATAGCAAATAACTTAGGTAAAGTAAAGGCAACAGAGAAAAGGAAGAAATCTCCATTAAAAAAGTGGAAAATATATTTGATTGTCATATTTAAGTATGCTAAGATTAGGTACAACTATATAGCGCACTGGTTGGGCAGAAGTGTCCATGAAAAGGGAAAGAGGTGAGAATCCTCTACAGCAACCTCTACTGTAATAGATGACGAGAAAGTAAAAACCACTGTAGGTAACCTATGGGAAGGTACTTTTAAGAATGAGTCTTAAGTCAGGAGACCTGCCTTTGCATTGAAATAGTTCTTGGGTATTGGAGAACGATATTATATAACGGATAACAGTATAATTGTGCTTTAGCACTTATATTGATGTCGGTTATTTTTATTGTCCTTATCTAAATTCGTAGATAAGGGCTTTTTTATTTGTGGGAATAAGAGAACAGAAATTCGCAGATTCCACAAAATAAGAATCAAAGAGATACCCTTTTATTACAAATAAGAGGAGAAAAAAATGAGAAGAATGAGACGCAGTTTATGTATGGTATTAATTTGCGTGATGACGATCTTAAGCGTTGGTGGATTTATTCCTCCTATGGAAGTTTATGCGGCAGAAGGCACAGCAATTCGTACAGAACAAGAATTACGTAAGATAAAATCGGAGGGAACATATTATTTAGCAAATGATATTACACTCTCTGGAGACTGGACACCACTAGAATCATTTCGTGGGATTTTAGATGGCAATGGTTATAAAATTACAGGATTATCAATTACCAAAGGGATTGATGATAACTATGGAGCAAGTCAATATGGTTTATTTACTGAGATTGTATCTTCAGGTGTAGTAAAGAATCTTGGAATTGAAGGAACTATTAATATTACACAGGTATCAGAAGGTGTAGAATGGATTTCCGGAGGCTTACTTGCAGGAACGATTTCTAATGATTATTACAATCCAACAAAAGAAGCCCGTATTCGAAATGTATGGGTAAAAGGTGAAGTAAAGTGTGACGCAGCAGTTGAAGGAAAATCCTTAGGTGCAATTGCCGGAGTTTATAGCATGGGAATTGGTGCAAACTGCTATAGTGCAGTAAAAGGAGTACCATTTGCATCTGGATTAATTGGCATGACACAGTTTACGAATATGTTCTACGACAATACTTTATATGCTGGTGAAAGTGATGCAAGCATTAAAGGAATGTCAACAAGCGAAATGCAGGACACTGCATTTTTAGATAGATTAAATGCAGCTACAGATGAAGTAGAGTGGATAAAAGGAACAGACGGATATCCTGTTATGAAGGTTTCTGGGGATACAGAGACTGATACACCAGCTACGGAAGAACCAGATACAAGTAATGTAATTGAGATTTCAAATGAAGCAGAACTTTATTTAATTAATGAAAATCTTTCTGCAGATTATAAATTAACGGCAGATATTGAATTAACAAGTGAATGGACAATGATTGGTTCTGCGAAAGAGCCATTTAGCGGTACGCTTGATGGAGATGGCTATGTTATTACCGGTTTATCTTATTCCGGAAATGTTGCTTCTATTGGTTTAATTGACACTTTAACAGGAACAGTTAAAAATCTTGGAGTAGAAGGAACTTTAGTTGCAACAGGATTTGATGTTGATGCAATTGGCGGTATTGCAGGTATTAACCAAGGAACGATTGAAAATTGCTTTGGTAAAGTAAATATTACAAATAAATATGCAACAAGATCTGGAGCAATTGCAGGAAATAACATTAATGGTTTTATTAAAAACTGTTATGGAGTTGCAATCGGATCTAAAGGACCAATTGCAGTTGGATGTTCAACAACAAATCCAAAGCTCAATTATGATAATGTATTTTATGATCAAACGGTATTTGGAAAAGAAGACAATCGTTATGGAATAGTTGGTAAAACAACACAAGAATTAAAAAGCGCAGAAATGCTTGCACTTTTAAATGAAAACAAGGGCAGCAATAGAACATGGGTAAGCGGACAAGATGGCTATCCAGCATTACGTATGAAAAAAACGGAAGTTTCCATTGATGAAACAAAGTTAAAAGAGAATATTGCATCAAACTATTACGGATCCACAGATCCATGGAATATTATTGAGTTAGTCGGCTTAGGAAAAGCAGATTTATTAACAAATAAAGAGCAATTCATCAAAGAGGCAGTAGCAGTTGTAAAAGATACCTCCTCTTCAAGTTATGCAACTGATCTAGAAAAATATATTATTGCGGTAAGTGCACTAGGAATTGATGCAACAAGAATTCCAGATGGTGAGACTTACGTAAATGCAATTGAAGCACTTGGACAGATTGATTTTGAAGATACAGCAACAAATGCGATTATCTTTGCACTTTGTGCGTATGATTCTGGAGAATATAAAACTGATAAAAATGCAGTTCAGACAAAAGAAGAGCTTGTGCAGCTTTTATTAGATGAACAAAAGACAGATGGCGGATGGGCATTTATGGGACGTGTTGGTGATGTTGACTTCACAGCCATGGCATTACATGCACTTTCTCCTTACTATCTTGCAGCTGATCCAAACAGTGTAGGACTTTCAGATGCACTTTATAATGACGCAAAAGATGCAGTAGAACGTGGTATTATCATGCTTTCTGATGCGCAGCAAGCAAATGGAACATTTATGAGTGGTAGTACAGTAAATGCCAACTCAGGAGCTATGGTAGTAACAGCATTATCTTCTTTAGGAATTAATGCAAATACAGATGAAAGATTTGTTAAAGAAGGTGGAAGTGCTTACAATGCTTTACTTATGTTTGCGTCTAAGAATCTTGATGGTTTCTTATGGAAACTTACTGATACTAAAGTAAATGCAATGGCTACTGAACAGGCGTTTAGAGCTATGGTTTCTTATGAAGGATTTCTTAGAGAAGGAAACGCATTTAATATTTATCATTTCGGTAAATTAGAATCTGATAAAGTTGAAGAGCCAGAGGTTACACCAACAGTGGAACCAACA
>JAUNRX010000062.1 GCA_030539495.1 bacterium
CGAAACCACTTTGGTAGATTAAGTCTACGATTAATTTCATTTCATGGATACATTCAAAGTATGCATTTCTTGGATCATATCCTGCTTCAACCAATGTTTCAAAACCTGCTTGCATTAATGCACAAACACCACCACAAAGTACTGCTTGTTCACCGAAAAGGTCAGTTTCTGTCTCAGTCTTAAATGTAGTTTCAAGAACACCAGCTCTTGCTCCACCAATTGCTAAAGAGTAAGCAAGTGCAAGTTCTAATGCATTGCCTGTTGCATCTTGCTCTACAGCTACTAAACAAGGAACACCTTTTCCTGCTTGGTATTCGCTTCTTACAGTATGTCCTGGTCCTTTAGGTGCGATCATTGTTACATCGACATCTTTAGGTGCTACGATTTGACCGAAATGAATTGCAAAACCATGAGCGAACATAATCATCTTACCTGCAGTTAAGTTTGGTGCGATTGATTCATTGTACATTTTTGCTTGTTTTTCATCATTAATAAGGATCATGATGATATCAGCTCTTTTTGCTGCTTCTGCTGCTGTATATACTTCAAATCCTTGAGCTTCAGCCTTTGCCCAAGATTTGCTTCCTTCATAAAGACCAATGATTACGTTACATCCTGATTCTTTAGCATTTAATGCATGTGCATGTCCCTGGCTGCCATAGCCGATTACGGCAATTGTCTTGCCCTCTAATAATGCTAAATTACAATCTTCTTGATAATAAATCTTTGCCATAGTTAATTCCTCCTAGTTTTAATTATATATGTGCTTTCCATTACAATTATTAATTAAAGTAATAAAAAGTAGTATGTATTAATCAATATAATCTGAGATATCGCCCGAACCACGGCCAAGTCCTGTTACCCCTGTCCTTACCAGTTCAAGTATTGTATACCCTTCTAACAGATGTATAAATGCGTCGATCTTTGCTTGATTTCCTGTAAGTTCAACCATCAAGGACGTTTCTGCAACATCTACGATCTTCGCTCTAAAGATATTTGCGATACTAATAACCGATTCTCTTTCTTCTTTTCCAGCATCTACTTTTACTAAGACAAGCTCTCTACAGACGCTTTCAAAATCCTTTAATTCGGTAATCTCTTTTACGTCCTCCAGCTTTCTAAGCTGCTTTTCAATCTGTTCCAGAATATGATTATCGCCTGTTACGGCAACCGTCATTCGTGAATATGCAGGGTCCTGAGTCTCACCTACGGTTAGGCTATCAATATTATATCCTCTTCTACTGAATAGGCCTGCAACACGACTAAGAACACCTGACGTATTGTCTACTAAAATAGATAACACCATTCTTCTCATATCGTTTCCTCCTACCCTGTTTCCCCCTTATAGAACTTACCTCCATAAGGTAAAAAAACTAATTAAATTGTAGCAATATGTGGAATTAATGTCAAGTAGTGGAAACATTAGCTGTCATACATAATAGTTATGCCTCTCATAACCACCCACCACCAAGCCCATTATTTTATCTTTTTGGTCCTTTAGGAAGCATCACAACCTAAATTGGTTTTCCATTAAACTATCTTAACCTACAAAAAAAAGGACCGTGAGGTCCTTTTCAGAGTGTAGCTAATCATTTCCTTCAGCACTGGATGAAATCCTGATTTCATCCAAAGCTTGTCGACTTTGTCGACAAGCTGAAAAGGACCGTGAGGTCCTTTTTTCAATACCCTACAATATTTTAATGAAAAGCCCTTCCGTCTTTGACCCCTGCGTCATCCTCACACCTACTTATACTCAACTGAAGTTGCCTTGTTGAAGATAAAGTCTTGGAGCTTCTGAGCATTGGTAGGAACATCAGGCACTAGAACCTTCATAGAACGAATCGTCTCATCCTGATACGTTCCCTCTGCAGGAATACGGAACTGATTGATCTGGGTGGTACCCATCATTAAGACTGACTTCGCATAGCTCATAATCTCATCATTAGATAAATCCGTTGATACATATGGCAATACCTTTGTCATCATATTGATCAACTGATTAATGGATAAAGATTTTGCCTTAGTAAAGATTGCCTGTAATACGATTCTCTGACGTTCTGTACGTCTAAAATCACCATTACCCTCTTTACGAATTCTTGCATAACATAATGCCTGCTTACCATTCATTACATTTTTACCTGCTTTAATCTTTAACGCGTCCTTATAGCCTTTTTTATTTTTATAATAACTCTGTAAATGCTTATATTCAGACTCTGTAACTGTTACCTCTACGCCACCAATCTGATTGATTACATTTTCAAATGCCGTAAAGTCAACTACTACATAACCATCTAAACGTACCCCAAAATTCGTTGCAATCGTCTGGTATAATAATGGAACACCGCCATAAGAATAAGCAGCATTAAAACGATTGCTTTCGTACCCTGGAATACTTACATACATATCCCTCATAAGGGAAGTAAGTTTCAACTGATGATTCTTCATATCCACCGTTGCAATCATAGTAGAATCTGAGCGTCCTTTATCTGTCTGAGAGGCACGTTTATCCGAACCAACTAACAAGATATTGATTACCTCGTCATCACCTATTACATTAATATTTGAAAGATCAACATTATTTAAGTCACCTTCGGTAGCTTCTGCTCTTGTATCTAATACTTTATTTACTGTAAGTTCTACTTGCGCAGCACCATAACCTAGTAAAATCGATAATATTAAACATAAGGAAATTAAGACTCTCTTAATTCTCTTTCTTTTTCGTTTTTTCTTCATAAAACGTTTATGAGCCTCCTTTTTTCTTTGCTCATAATCATTCTCATGACTATTTTGTACACTACGAGTACCACGATAATCCTGTTGTCTCATTTCCCATCCTCACAAATAAATTAAATCTATCGCCTATGAAAGGCTTAATAGTTCCTTCACTAAGCGAACTGCATCCTGCGCATCTGTAGAATAGCCGTCTGCTCCAATTTCTTTTGCAAAACTTGGCGTCGTAACCGCACCGCCTATAATCACTTTTGCTCTTAAGTTTTCTTTATTTTTTAACTTTACTACTGTTTTCATTTCCATCATTGTCGTTGTCATCAATGCGCTAAGTCCAATAATGTCTGCATCATGCTTCTTTGCTTCCTCGATGATCTTCTCACTTGGAACATCTTTTCCTAAGTCTATTACTTCGAATCCATAATTCTTTAACATAAGGGCAACTAGATTTTTTCCGATATCATGAATATCGCCCGCTACCGTAGCAATTATGATTGTTCCAAGCTTGCCGCCATCTTGGCCTTCTTTTAATAATGGCTCCAAATAGTCAATCGCAGTCTTCATGGTTTCTGCACTGGCAATTAGCTGTGGCAAGTAATAAATCTGCTTGTCAAACAGATCCCCCACCTTATTAATTGCAGGAATTAACATCTCATCTAGTATGACGGATGGCTTCTCTCCTGCTGTAATTGCCTCTTCGACATGTGATACAATGTGTTTTCGATTCCCTTTTAAAACTTCTTCATAAATGATAGAGGTTTTCTCTTCGTTTTGCAATTCATTTCTGTCCGAGCTATTAGACAAATTTTTTCCAGTCTGCTCATCCTTTTTACTTACCGTGATGGGATGATTGGAAACCTGCGTAATATAACGAATGTCTGCTTCTTCCTTATTAAGCAATAAATCAGAGGCAAACGCTAAATTCATAAGCAGCTCCTGACATGGATTTGCAATTGCCATTGTAAGTCCTTCACGGATTGCAAAAGAAAGAAATGCACTATTTACAAATTGACGTTCTGGAAGTCCAAAGGAAATATTACTAAGTCCACAAGCAGTAGCAACTCCCAATGTCTTCTTACAATACGTAATTGTCTCCAATGCTTCTAAGGCAGCCTTTTTATTGGCGCCTACCGTATTTACCAATGCATCAACGATAATATCCTGTTTGGAAAGGCCAATTTCTTCTGCCCTGGCTATAATCGTATCAATAATGTACTTCTTCTCTCCCATATCTTTTGGAAGTCCCTTTTCTGATAATGGAAGCAAGATAAACATAGCACCATACTTTTTAGCAATTGGAAGTAGTCGTTCAAACTTCTCTTTTTCAAATGAAATGGAGTTAATCAAAGCACGTCCAGGATAAATTCGAAGTGCTGCCTCAATTACCTCTATATGACTAGAATCAATGCAAAGAGGTACATCTACCACTCTTGTCACTTCATAGATTGCTTTCACCATCATTTCCTTTTCATCAATACCATTCGTCCCCATATTGATATCAAGGATATTGGCTCCAGCTTCTACCTGTTCCTCTGCAAACTCAAGTACCAAATCCAACTCACCTGCTCGAAGCTCTGCTTGAAGTGGCTTCTTTCCTGTTGGATTGATTCGTTCCCCGATCACCATAAACTTACCGTCTATATCAATAGGGAGAATGGAACGTTCTGTCGAAAGTACCGGCTGCTTTTTGATCCTTATTTCTGATGGCATATGTTCCGCGGCCTTTTTAGCCAGCTCATTCATATGCAGAATCGTAGTTCCACAACATCCTCCGACAATATTTGCGCCTGCTTCTATTAATAATGTTGCTTTCTCGGCGAATTCATATGCATCCATATTATAAATTGTTTTTCCGTCCACCAAAACTGGCATTCCTGCATTTGGCTTTGCAATGATTGGCACATTGGCAACCGATTTCATTCGTCTTACCACTTCTGCCATCTTATCCGGACCTGTAGAACAATTTACACCAACGGCTGCGGCTCCTAATTCCTGTAATACGACTACGGCTGCTTCCGGAGTCGTACCATAAAGCGTACGTCCATCATCATTAAATGTAAGCGTCACAAGAATTGGTAAGTCACAAAGCTCTTTAATTGCAAGTACTGCAGCCCTGCATTCCTGCAAGCTTAACATGGTCTCTACCACAAATAAGTCTACACCTGCCATTAAGATATAGCTTACCTGCTCTTTATAGATATCGACCAATTCCTCGAACATCATTTTTCCCATTGGATAAAGCTGCTCTCCGGTCATTGTCAAATCACCTGCAATATAAGCTTTTCTTGATCCGATATTTGCTTCTTCAATGGCTTTTCTTGATAGCAAGACTAACTCTTCATTAATTTCTGCTATTTGATCTTCTAATCCATACTCTTCTAATTTCACGCGGTTTGCAGTAAAGGTTGGAGCATATACAATATCGGAACCTGCTTCCAAATATCCCTTTTGTAACTCAATCAGCGTCCGTTCATTTTCAAGGATCCATGTTTCCGGACATACGCCTGACACCATTCCTGAGTCTTGTAAATTAGAGCCTGTTGCGCCGTCTAATACCACTATCTTTGATTGTACTAACTCTAAAAACTCACTTCGATTCATATTTTTCCCCTGACTCTTTATATTTTCTCAATCTGGATTTTATCTAACAGGCTTACTCTATTGAATGGAAGCATAAAGTAATAGCCATCTGCAAAATCATCCATCTGTTCTATTAATTCATTCGCTAGCTGTGCCCCTACTTCTTCCGCTTCCTGTTTGGACATATCCGGATGATATCGGTTTAGTATTTCATCTGGCACATCAATACCGAAAAATTCATTTTTTACAAAGTTTGCATTACGATAGCTTACAAATGGCATAATTCCACATAGTAATTTGGTATCAACCTTACTTCTTATATATCGTAATCTTTCAATGTCTTCCTCACTATAAACTGGCTGAGTTAAGAAATATTTACATCCTGCTGCAATTTTCTTATTCATTCGCTCAATTACCTTGTCCACATTTCCTCTGGCATAATTAAGCGCTCCTCCATAATAGATAGGGTCTTCTTTAAAATGTTCTTCATTCATTTCTTTTACAAATTGCATTAAACGAATGGAATTATAATCAAACACACTGCTGACAGAAGTCCTGCTGTCACTTGGCACAGGGTCTCCTGTTACCACTAATAAGTTACGAATATCATTGATGTAGGCACCTAACAGGCTTGATCTCATTGCAATCATGTTCTTATCACGACAGCATACGTGAGGCATCACGCGAATTCCCACTTCCGAGGCAATCTTGACACTCATAAGGATTGAATCCACACGGCTTCTCCCCATTGGTGAATCTGCCATCGTAAGGATGTCCACACCATGATGTTTTAGTGTCTGTGCCTGCTCAATCAGCTTATCATAATTTGCATCATATGGCGGATCTAATTCCACTGCTATGACTTTACTTTTTTTCTCAAATAACTGATAGAACTCATTTGCTTGTTGTTCTTCAAGAATATGTAATGCCCTCTCTTCCATATGTACTGCTTTGGGTTTGGCTGAAATCGTTAGTTCTACTGCATCAGCTATTGCACGAATATAGTTTGGCGTAGTTCCACAACATCCGCCAAGGACATTGATGCCATACTCCTTAATGGCAATCATATTCTCCCTAAAATACTCTGCATTGTCACGGAAGTACATACGGTTATGCATTTGTTCTGGATAGCCTGCATTCGGAATAATTGCAATCTTCTTGTCCATCCTAATTGGCTGTCTCTCTAAAATTGCTCTCATATGTCCGGATCCTACGCCACAGTTAAATCCAAAACAGTCAATTTCCCGTAGTTCCTTTGCTTCCTGCATCAGACGTTTTGCCGAGAATCCTGACTTGGTATATCCATTCTTATTCAAGCAGAAGTTGGTCATAATAAAAATATTCTGCTTTTGTTTGATATAAGGAAGTAATTCCTTTATGTAATACAGATCTGGAAATGTTTCAAATACAATTAAATCTACACCGCCATTTAACAAGGCATTGATTATGGCTTTGTATTCTTCCATAATCTCTTCTTCTGAATGAGCACTAAATTCTGGTATTGGACCAATAGATCCGGCAATGTAGACTGTCTTCTCTTGTTCTTTTACTACTTTCCTTGCAATCTTACATCCAGCCTGAATGATAGAGTCTCGCTTCTCACCACTTATATTAAGTGAAAAGCAGTTGGCCGCAAAGGTGTTCGTTCGAATCATCTTTGCGCCAGCCATAATATATTCTCTATGGATTTTTTCAATCATTTCAGGTTCTGCAAGATTGGCAAATTCACTTACTGCTCCATCATCCTTTTTCAGATAGGCATAATAAGTTCCCATGGCACCATCCGTAATTAATACGTTGTTCTCCAGGTAATCGGGTAAAGTAATCTTTTCTAACATGGTGCTTCCCCTTTCTATTTGCTTGCATTCCAATTATAAATTGTCTAAATCATCATAATCTTGTCTTTCAATAATCTTTTTCTTCTTTAAGAACATCCATACGGCCACAAGACCGGCTACTACTAGAACGAAAATAAATAAAATGATATAAAGATAGAAAAAGTCATAAATCTTCTTACTTTCAATTTTAAAGGTAAACAGCTTTGAAGCATTGTCACTGCCACTAATCACATACTGTTCGTCCTTGATCGCAGTGCTTAACTCTTGTTCTCCTGATAATGTCAGGTTTTGAACATCCATCTCGGTGATTCCTGTGTCAGGCTCTACGCTGATAGCATATTGATACGTAATAGTTTCTTTATTCCATTCATATCCTTCTACATTTGGCAGGTATCTTGTTACATCAAGCTCATCGGATACTTCATATGTCCGAAACTTGATCCCGCTCTTAACTTTATAGGAGGACAGCTTGTCTATCTGATCCTTGGCATTCTTACCAAGCTTTAAATTCTTAATAAAAGTTACTTTGATCGTATCTTCTGTATCAGACACACTAATCGTATCATCATACCCTTGATAATATTTAGAAAGCTCCTCTTTGTCAATCTCACATCCATTTTTTATATACGTAACTTCAACTTCACGCTTTACGGACATAGTATTTCCAATGTCATAATTGACTTCGATATCTTTTAAATCAATCTTTCTATCTCCTGAAAAACTTGCCGTATATGTTTCATCAAATCGAAATGCACCTGCAACATCATAGCCTTCTGGCACGGTTACATTTCCCAGACTATCTGTATGAGTTAGTTGTCCATCACTCATAACGGCTGGAAGTTTCACATAATCATAGATATAAGGAGAATTACTCATATCGAACAAGGAAAAGAAGTTTCCTGGCTTGTAACATTCATAGATTTCATACTTTTGCTGAAATGGATTTTTAATAATGGTAAACTTATTGTCATTTGCGACTATGGTTGGATCCACTGCCATTAAAAATTCTTCTATTTCCTCATTTTTCAAATCATATGTTATAATGTTATTAGCGCGATCAAACGTATAATGTGAGGAATATTTTGATAATACATCCTTAGCATCTGTTAAATTGACACGATTTAGACCGCCTTCTTCAAACAGCACTTCTAATTTCTTATGCTTATCTCCTTGAAAGGAGTAGGTTGTATACACATTGACCTTTTTTACCTTTGGCGTAACATTCAATACAAACTTAGGATGATCCGTTCCACTATACTGAAGCGCATTATCATAATACACCTCATTTTTCTTAACTTCATAGGATAGATTTTTGGCTGCCCATCCACCAATTTTATTCTTTATGGCATCAATTGCCCAAGTAATTAAATCGGTTGTACAGTCATCTTCGGTAAACTCAATATTGCTTAAGAATACAGAGTTGGAAGTGTACCATGTTGCATTATGGTCTTTTCCTGTAATCTCTTTAATCTTTTGATTATACTGATTAATATTATCAAAAAAGAACGTAAATTGGTAAATTGCATCTCCGTTATCCGCATCAGACCTTCGTATCGTGACTCCTTCTGGTGCTGCTTCCTGCAATAACCTGTCTAGTTCTGGAACACCACCCTCAATCTTAGAGGCATCCTCTGCATCGATTGTGGCATATACGGAACGAGAACCGGAACCATCTGTATTAAATTTTAATTCGCTAGTCACAGATGCCTTACTGCAGCCACTTAGGCAGAATAGCATAAGCACCAGCATGCAAAATAATAGTATTTTTTTCTTCATACGAATCCTCACTTACTCGCTTTGTTTTACATAAATTCGTAATTTAATTTATTTTACCACATGCCCCAATTCATAGCAATATAACCTATTTATCCTATTATTTCATTAAAAGAGGTGACTTTATGGAAGGTGAATGGACCTATCATGCATCCCTAACTGTGTATGACAGCACGGTATTCAATACTGCTGTTGATGAGTCCTATGATTACTATTACCGTCCAATCGTTGTTGCAGAGCAGATTGGAAATGGTATAAATTATCGTTTTATCTGCATGGCCGAACCAAAGAGAAAAGATCGTGAAACCCATTTTGCCTTAATTGCTATACATAAACCATTTCATGGTCCTGGGTATGTAACCGGAATTAATCGAATCTAGTCTATCTTTAGTATGTCCGATTATTCCATACTACAAACGCCCTCCCCCATTCTTTATTAAATTAAGATAAATCTTTCTTAAGATACTATAAAACATTGGAATTCTTATCTTTATTTCATTATAATTATAATTTAGTCAGTTATTATAAGTTATTGGAGGCTATCGCTATGAAATTTCAAAAAAAAGATTGGAAATGGAGCCCTCGTTCCATTATTGCAGGAATTGTAGGTCTGTCATTTGTCCTTTCCATTATCTATGTATTAATACGATTATTTATTGCACCAAATACCCCAACGGATAATTTACCCTTCCAAAAGCTTAGAGGTGATTATGCATTAATGCTTCTTCAATGTATACTTGGATTATTTATGCTATATCTTCCACACTTACTTGAACGTAAATGGAAAGTACTCTTTCCGGACTTTATGTACATCCTATTTTTCATCTTTTTATTTTGTGCCATTTACCTTGGCGAAGTACGAAGTTTTTATTATACGGTCCCAAACTGGGATACCATCCTTCATGCAATCAGTGCTGCTGCACTTGCTACGCTAGGATTTAATATTGTAAGCCTATTTAATGACGCACAAAAGATCAATATGGATATGAGCCCAATCTTCGTTTCCTTTTTTGCCTTCTGCTTTGCCGTATGTGCGGGCTCGCTTTGGGAAATTTACGAATTTACCTTTGATGGTATTTTAGGATTTAACATGCAAAAGTATGCGACACTAACGGGTGTAGACCTGATTGGACGGGCAGCATTGATGGATACCATGAAAGATATCATTGTTGACAGTATAAGCGCCCTTACCATTTCGGTCCTTGGATATTGCCAATTAAAAGTAGTCACTATTCATGGCAAGAAATTAAAACTCCCTAATATGGAAGTTGCAAGGATTATGGATGACTCTGAGTTAGAGCAACAGGCTGCAAAGCAACCCTCAAAGTCAGTTACTGCTAAATCTGATGATACAATGGATACAACAGTTCACCAACAATAGCTACATAAAAGGGGGAGGCCTTGTTACAATTACAAGCCTTCTCTTTTCTATTAAAAATAATATATTGAATAGTATTTTTTGCATCTTTTTGATATAATAGAATACAAACGAACGAAATATAAGGACTTCAATTTGGAGGAATGAGTATGCTTAAAATCGCAATCTGTGATGATGATCAAATCTCGTTAGCATTTATTAAGCGTATACTTCTCTCCTATGCAAAAGACACACATACCACTTTACATGTAGATACGTTTCAGCATGGAGATGAGTTACTAAATGCTACTAAAACAAAACACTACCATATACATATCTTAGACATTATGATGCCTGACATGGACGGAATTGAACTAGCAAAACAAATAAGAAAAGATGATACCGATGCTTTTCTTATCTTTTTGACTTCGTCCGATGAATATACAAAAGATGCCTATCAGGTGGATGCCATTAATTATCTTATGAAACCTGTTTCTCCACAGAAATTAACGACGATCCTAGGTAAGATTATATCTTTTCTTCCCAAAGAAGAGGCGAATGCAATCCTTGTTCAGACGAAAAAGGGAATTGTCAGACTTCCCGTGGATCAAATTGTCTATGTAGAACATATCGCTCATGTGATCTACTTCCACCTTGCAAATGGCAGTGAACTAGCCAGTTTGACTTCCACACTAACCCTTTCGGAGGTTGCAGAGCAATTACTACAATATGCAAACTACTTTCAGCCACATCGTGCGTATATCGTGAATATGAATTACATCCAGACAATCACAAAGACAGATTTAATTCTAAAGAATAATCAAGGAATTCCGATTCCCTGCCGTCGTTACGTGTCTGTCCGAAATCAATACACCGAATATATGCAAGCATAGCCGACATGCCGTTGGAAAAGGATCAAAAAAGGAAAGTACTCCCCACCTTTAGGGACACTTTCCTTTTTTTATATCTTCCTTTATCTTTTATGAAACTTGTCTTTTATATAAGGTATTCTTCCCAATACCTCCAGTGCGACAACCCCTTACCCAATGTATTTCTCTTTTTCTTTGATGATTCCTTTGCTTCCAATATAGGTCGCTATAAAGTATGCACCGTAAATAATTACTAGGAACAGTGCTGTAATTGCTATATTCTTATCTAACTGCATATTTCCAAAGATGCTGATTACTCTAGATACTTCTCGCAGACCTACTACGGAATGTACTACTGCTACAAGTAATGGAAGGATAAAGTAAATTCCAATCTGAAGTAGTAACGACATATTGATCATCTTGTTATCTACACCAAGCTTTCTTAAGATGCCATATCGTTCTTTATTATCTGCTGATTCGCTGAGCTGTCCGATTGCAAGGATTGCTGCTGATGTGATACTGAAGATAATTCCAAGATATAAACCGATAAATGTAAATGATGCCGTTGTTCCCATCTGAGAACTCTTCATCTCCTCTTTCGTAAAGGAAACTTCGTAAGGATATGGTTTCTTATCCCCTTTTTTGTACACTGCTTGTAATCTACCTAAAAAATCCTCCTCAATCTTCTCTGTATCTCCACTTACATAATTGCCATAAGCTCTTGTAGTTCCTTCTCTAAAGCTATCTGGATGACTTGTAAATACTGCATCTGGAATTACAAAGGTTCCCATCTCTGCCTTCATATTGCTATTTTCAAGTGGAACATCAATACAGGAAGTATCATTTGGGGTAAGATAAGTTCCTGAAATCGTTACCGTTCTTCTTGTCTTTAATAACTCATTGTAATACTTTGTGAACTCGTCATGGTTCGCAACTAATCCATACTCCGCATCGTTCAACTGAAGTTCATCTTTTCCATAGAATTTCATCAACTTATTATAATCTGAAAGCTTGATTACGAATAATGGAGTTTCGTGTATGGTTACCATGCCACCAAACTTATTTTCAATCTTTTTCGCCGTCTCATCTCCAATATACTCTTTTGTATCCATTTCTTTATTTGTCGTTCTATAATAAGGGATTTGTAATGTCTCACTAACATATTTGGTGTAATCGACTCCATCCTTCTTCATTGTACCTAGAATATCTGTGTTTTTGTTATCATATCCAATTAAAGTGAAATCACAAAGATTATTTTCATTTACATCGCCATTCATTGCACTGACTAGCGATAATGCACTGGACATAATTCCAATTGTAAGAAGCAGCATAAGAGAAATGATCGTCATGGAAATCTTCATGGTATTAATTCTTGAATTTACCTGACGTAGTACAAACATATTTAAGTTCTTATAATAAGTGCTCTTTCTTAACTGAACCAGCTTTAATAAAAATCCAGCAAGGGAAGAGAAGAATAAGTAGGTTCCCACTGCTCCTAACACTAACATAACAACTGTCTTTGTCAGATCTGTAAATAACACATGGTCAACACGAAGCATGTAGTATGCCGTGCCGATACATATAATGCTTGCAATAAATAAAATAACAGATACAATATTACTCTTTACCTTTAATACTTCATTTCTCTTGGACGCATTTAATAAATTAATTAATTTATAACGGCTTACCGTAATTACATTAAATATCATAACTAAAATGTAGATACCTCCAAAGTAAATGCAGCTCTTTACCGCTGCTGAAGCTGAAAATGAGAATGCAAACTGAGATAAATCTGCCTGGAACATTCGAATCACTAATAAGGACATCCCCTGAGATAAGAAGGTTCCTACAAATAATCCTACAATTAATGAAATAATGCCAATAAGGATTGTCTCTGCAAGTAATAACTGTGCAATCTTACGCTTGCTCATTCCTAATGTCTGGTATAGACCAAACTCTTTTTTACGTCTGCGGATCAAGAAATTATTTGCATAAATGATTAAGTAACCTAAGATAATGCTTACGATCACACTAACTACTGACATTAGCTGAATAATCTGTTTTACGATATCCCTAGACGATTTTGATAGTTTCAGTACTGCAGTCTGAGACCCCATGGAGTTAAATGTATAAAAGATTGCTACGCCAATGATCAGCGTTATAAAGTAAATCGTATAGTTCTGTAAGCTTTGTTTTATATTTTTAACCGATAATTTAAAGAACATCATTTGTATCACCTCCAAGTAGTGTTACAACATTGATAATCTTATTAAAAAATACTTTTCTTGAGTCCTCTCCTCTTACCAGTTCGCTAAAGACACGGCCATCTTTAATAAAGATAATTCGATGACAGTAACTTGCAGTAAATGCATCATGAGTTACCATAACGATTGTAGCATCTAACTCCTTATTCATCTCTTCGATATTTTCAAGAAACATGCGGGAAGATTTACTATCCAATGCTCCGGTAGGCTCATCTGCAAGGACTAGCTTCGGATTGGTAATCATCGCTCTTGCGCAGGCAACCCTTTGTTTCTGTCCACCTGACATCTCATATGGATATTTCTTTAGCACATCTGTAATTCCAAGGGCATCTGCAATTGCTTCAATCTTTTCCTCGATCTGTTTTGGATTTTCCTTTTTAATCGTCAATGCCAAAGCAATATTTTCATATGCAGTCAGCGTATCTAATAAGTTAAAATCCTGAAAGATAAATCCCAAGTTATCTCTTCGAAACGCATTTAGATGATTTCCTCTCATCTTGGTGATATCATTTCCATCCACTTTGATATGCCCGCTTGTTACATTATCAATCGTACTAATGCAGTTTAGAAGCGTTGTCTTTCCACTTCCGGATGCCCCCATAATTCCGACAAACTCCCCTTCTCT
This sequence comes from bacterium, assembly GCA_030539495.1. GTDB lineage: Bacteria > Bacillota > Clostridia > Lachnospirales > Lachnospiraceae > KM106-2. The sequence continues at coordinate 14,034 of JAUNRX010000062.1, forward strand.
GACATTAAATGTAATATCATCAATTGCCTTCGTTATATTTCCCTTATTTCCATAATACTTTTCTACGTTTTGCACCTCTAATATTGTATTCATATTCTTACTTCCTTTCTATTTTACTTCACTTGTTTTCTTCCTTTGATGGTTCCTATTATAGAAAAGCTGCAAGAAACAAACCATTTCCTTTGATTACATTCTCCTTACATTTTTGTAAGGTTGTCTGTAAGATTACTAGTTCATAAGAAAGAAGTTTGACATCGGAAATATAATTGCAACAGTAGTACTCTTACCTTCTTTGGAAGTCACTTGAAGGCTATGGTGCATTTTCGTAAGGAGCTTATTACAAAGATAAAGGCCCATGCCTGTGGTTGCCTCTCTCTTTCGTCCATTGGTACCCACAAATCCCTTCATCAATACCTTATCTATTTCACTTTCCTTGATTCCAATTCCATTATCCCTAATAAATAGTACAACGTTCTGTTCCTGTTTCTTTGCATAAAACTCAATGCTTGGAGCTTTCTCTTTTCTATATTTAACACAATTGGTAATGATTTGGCTTATTACAAAGGAACACCACTTTTCATCCGTGCTTACGGTATACTCTAAATCCGTAAGATGAATCTGAATCCCATTGCCAATCAGCATCTTTTTATTTCGTTTCACTACCGATTTTACCAAGTCTCCTAAGGAAAGATTAGAAATTACATAATCCTTTTCTACAAGGCTCATTTTAGAGTAATACAAGGTCTGCTCAATATAGCCTTCAATCTTCTCCACTTCTTCCTCAATACTCTTGGTAACTGCATTCTGATAATTGGTGGTAAGCAGCAGCACATTGGTGACAGGCGTCTTGATTTCATGTACCCATAGATCAATATATTCCTTATAATCCCTCATCCTGTGCTTGTATGTCTTAATCTCATCCATCATATTCTGATTAATCTGAAGCAAGCCATCATAGACAATCTCGCCCTCTATAAAAGTAGGCCTTTGAAGCAATTCACAAATGATATATTTCTTTTCCAGGCTATCCACGCAAGTAGTCATTGCATTATAAAACCCATGTTTCTTTATGTACTCAATTACAATCGGCAAAAAGGTAGATACCATGCCTCCTATAATCGTAAGATAAATTAAATAGCTGCTATATCGAAATAAATGAAGGTTTAAGAGCAGCACTCCAAATACAACCAGATTGGTAATAATATAAGCCAGTTTATCCTTTAAAAATCTCATAAAACTCATCGTATAATATACCCCTGTCCTCTCTTTGTCTCTATTACCTGTTTTAATCCTGCTTCCTCTAATTTCTTTCGTAATCGATTGATATTTACCGTCAACGTATTATCATCCACAAACATATCGCTATCCCAAAGTGCTGAAATCATGGTATCCCTTGAGACAATGGCTCCCTTATGCTCAATTAGTACGGATAGGATCTTCATTTCATTTTTTGTCAGTTCAATCTCCTCATCCTTCACCAAAATACAGCTCTTTGCAAGATCAAATAGAAATCCATCCATCGCAATTTGATTTTTGGAGCTCTTCTCCATCCTACGGAAAATATTATTTACCCTCGCAAGCAAGATCTGCGTATTAAAAGGTTTGGTCACAAAATCATCCGCTCCGTAGGTCATGGAAATAAGCTCGTCCACTTCAGTATTTCTTGCCGTCATAATTACAATTGGTAGGTCGCTGACCTTTCTAAGTTCCTGACAAACATAAAGTCCATCTGTATTCGGAAGATTTAAATCCAGTAATATAAGATCCGGCTGGATACGCATGACCTCATCTACAATTCGTTCAAACTCCGTCACACATTCTACATTAAAATGGTTATTACAAAAAAAAGTAACTAACTCACCCCTTAGCTTAACATTATCCTCTATAATCGCTAACTTCTTCATCCCTACCTCCACTTTCTTTACTTGTTTCTCTTTTTTCCTGATATTTTCTTATAAACGAAAGTAACTCCACGTTTACATTGTCATTAATAAGATCATCCTCTTTCTGAATAAACATAGGCTCATCTGTTGCTGCCTCCCCGCAAATATCAATTCCGATAACCGTCTCCTCATTCAGGATGTATCCAAGGTATTCTTCTAACTTAAGAACAGAAACACTCCCTTGATCCCAGTTGGTCACTGCTTCTTTCTTATCCAAAACATCTTTATCTAAACTTATGTAAACAGGCTCCTGTAAATGAAGTCTTGCAAATGCTCCCCATGCCTTTTTATTTGTTATCTCTCGTTCACTAAAACATATGATCCGACTTTTGTATTTCAAATCCACCTGTTCAATCAGCTCCTCTTTTGCACCAATTAATACAACTTTCTTTAAAAACTCATTCGAATCCAAGACCTCTTTTACCCACGATCCACAGCTTAACAACTCTTCAAATAAGCTTGGCTGCATATCCGTATGATGGTCAAATACAATGAGTGAAAATGGTTCTCTAATCTTATCTGTCCAAAGCTTGCTTATGTAATGATAATTTCCTGAATCAATAAAATGAATTCCTTCCGGTGGATATGGCTTCATCCTCTGTTCAATCTCGGCTGCTGCCAATTCATCCAGATAACAATCGGTTCCTTGAATATTTGTACAGTCAATCCACTTATATGGCTGCCTTTTTAACTGCAGCTCGTCTTCATAAATATGAGAGAAATTCATAATGATCACTTGGGGCTCTTCCTTCTTTTTGCCCATGCTACTCCCTCTTTCTACTAGCCTAATTTTCACCTAGAATCATATCAAAAAATAAAGGATTACACAACCGGATGGTTGCGTAATCCCTCTATATCTACATATTATCCTCTATTTTGTTCCTCAATCAAATGGCTTGCACCATAAAGTTTACGTAATTTTGGCTTTTCAATCTTGCCTGTTGGATTTCTTGGAATATCTGCAAAGATTAATTTACGAGGACGTTTGTAACGAGGAAGCTTTAAGCAAAACTCCTGCATCTCCTCTTCTGTAAGTCCATATCCCGGCTTTAATTCAATGATTGCGGCTGATATCTCACCAAGACGCTTATCTGGAAGGCCGATTACTGCAACATCATGTACTGCCTCATTTGTTCGGATAAAATCTTCAATCTGAACAGGATATATATTTTCACCACCACTGATAATGACATCCTTCTTACGATCTACCAGCATGATAAAGCCATCCTCGTCTTCTTGTGCCATATCTCCTGTATACAACCAGCCCTCCCTTAATACTTCCTCAGTAGCCTTTTTATCATTATAATAACAGGTCATTACGCCAGGTCCCTTTACAATCAGTTCTCCGACTTTGCCACGCTGTACCTGTTCTCCCTTTTCATCTACAATCTTGACTTCCCAGCCATATCCCGGTTTTCCAATTGCTCCAACCTTATGGATGTTTTCAATTCCAAGATGTACGCATCCTGGCCCAATGGATTCACTTAAGCCATAATTGGTGTCATATTGATGATGTGGAAAATAAAACTGCCATTTGTGAATTAAGCTTGGTGGCACCGGCTGTGCTCCAATATGCATTAATCTCCATTGAGACAAATGATAATCACTAAGCTTTAAGTCTCCACGGTCCAAAGCATCTAGAATATCCTGTGCCCAAGGCACTAACAGCCATACAATGGTGCATCTTTCCTTCGATACTGTATCTAAAATATATTCTGGTTTTGTCCCTTTTAATAGGACTGCCTTGCTTGCCGAAATCAGACTTCCAAACCAATGCATCTTAGCTCCCGTATGATATAGTGGAGGAATACATAAAAATACATCGTCTTTTGTCTGTCCATGGTGATTTTGTTCTACCTTGCAAGAATGCATAAGGCTCATATGATTATGTAAGATTGCCTTTGGAAATCCAGTTGTTCCACTAGAAAAGTAAATAGCGGCATCATCCTCGTCATGAAGCACCACCTCTGGTGACTGACTAGAACAGTTTGCTGTCAGGCTGTTATAATCCTCTGCAAATGTTGGACAATTATCTCCTACATAGAATAATAAACGTTTCTTACTGATCTCGTCTGCGATTTCTTCCACACGCCCAATAAACTCAGGACCAAATACTAACACATCCGCTTCCGCTAACTTGACACAGTATTCAATTTCATCCGAAGAATATCTAAAATTAAGTGGAACTGCTAATGCTCCCGTCTTTAAAATGCCAAAATAAATTGGCAGCCACTCTAGACAGTTCATTAATAAAATAGCAACTTTATCACCTTTTACAACACCACGGGAAATCAGCATGTTGGCAAACCGATTCGCCTTCTCATTAAATACGCTCCATGTAATCTCTCGTCTGTAATGTGTAGCTGGATTTGGCTCAATTAATTCGTACTCTTTCCAGGTAACTCTTCGTACTTCCTTTACCTCTGGATTAATCTCTACTAAACAAATATCATTGCCATATTCCTTACTATTCCGCTCTAAAAGCTCTGTAATTGGCATTCTTATATTCACTTCCTATTATGTATTTTAGCTGTAAAAACCACGTGCTATTTTAGCACTTTAACGCTTTTTATTGTTAAAGTAATAATACCTAATTTTTACAACCTTGTCAATTCATTTACATCTGCGCATTGAATAAACTCTTTAACTTATAAACGACATCGTCTGAATCAGCATTAATACTTGCAGCTTCATTAATATTCGACACAACTTCTAATGCATCAATATTAGCATTGTAGCCTATTGTATAAACTGGGATCTCATATAGCTTTAACAGCTCTTTAATATCATCTAACG
>JAUNRX010000063.1:0-12019 GCA_030539495.1 bacterium
TACCCTTTATTATAATCCGAAAAAGCCATCTAAGATCGGAAGGGTAGACTGGGCAGAGGAATAAAGGTTACGGGATTTATTAAGTCCAGAGTTTATATCTATAAGATGAGAACTAGAGATCTCATTTTATTTAGAAGGAGACGCCTAGTATTCTGAGTGCTAGATGGGTATAAGAAAGAATAGTATTTGCTATTAAAATAAAAATTAATAGGATGAAATAAGCGACATAAGCAATCTTATAAGTTTTTGAAAAGCTTGTAAGATTGCTTACTTTTTGGCACCTGCGCCTCCAGCACAAGAGATAACTACACCTACTTTATGAAACATTTGAGGATGTGGTCTGTGAGAAAGCCAAAGATATGCGAGATGATCAAGAAAGCTTTTTAAAGCCCCGGTCATACCCATGCAATAACAGGGAGAGTCAATCAAGTAGTACGACTATTAAATAAGAATTACAGTGTATAGAAGATTAGTCCTGCTCATCCTCATCAAGTCTGCTTAATGCCTGTGTCAATAACTGTGCAGTATGCAAATCGATTCGCCAAAGAATTATCTCTAGAATACCATCGATCACAAGAATGCCACAAAAGATTGTAACTGCCACAATCCAATTTGTGATGACTCCAATTGCAAATGAAAAGCCAAGAATTAATGCAATCAATACACATACTTGAATTATTTTTCTAATAATGGTCTGACGCATATTGTGTTCCTTCCTCGAATATTGGAAAATATCGGGTAGTATACCAAGGCCCGCGTAGATCAGTGGGGACATTAATACGTCGTATCCAGACTGTTTATCTGGTTCTAGCGTACGTCCAGCCAGCCAGATAAACAGTACAAGAAAGGTTACAAGCATAAAATAGGTGGGAATTATTTTTTGAAACAGATACTCTTTAAATTTCATTTTTTCGCTCCTCCCAGGAGTACTTCCTTCAGCTGCTTTACATACTGCCTGGATACAATCAGCTGTTCCCCATTTTTTAGATGTGCCATAAACCTGGCGTTTAAGGCCGGCGTTATGGATTGTATTTTTCTAAGATTCACTACAGTTGATTTGGAAATTCGAAGAAAATAAATTTCTTGATAGCGTTCTTCCACTTCGTATAGTCTATTCTTAATTTGATACACCTTATCTTTGGTATACGCAAAAACATAGTTATCGAGAGCTTCAAAATAATAAATATCAGAGAGCATCAGCTGTGTATACATTCCGTCCAGCATTCCAGTAATTTCGTACCCCTTCGATTGCACAAACAGAAGGATTTCCTGTACTTCATTGGTGACTGCAACACATTCTATGGTTACTTTCTCATCCTTTTTTTCTTTTACTCTAAGGACTTCCGTTTTCATTTACTACCAGCCTCCCGGTTTATTGCACTTAACTTAGGTTATATTCGGTAGTCTGGAAGTATGAGAACTTTTATTTTAGATCGTAAACATTCTGAAGATCCAGTACCGTATCCCCCTTGATATAATAATTAAACCACTGGAGTACAATGCTGTCAATTTGCTGGGTACATTTCTTTGCGTCACAGGTTCCGGTTCCTAATTTGCTAGCTAAGAATGGGGAGAACATTGGTAAATCGGTAAAATTCATATGATCCGTTCCAAGGATTGTTACTGCCTTTCCTGCGGATGCAAGTCGAATTGTATGGTCATTAACAGACTCCTTGTTATCGTCTTCAAATGATTTAGTCTGGACTGCTGATCTCAGATCAAGAATTGGTACTTTGAGTGGTTCCTCGTTATAAACCCAATTTCCATTTTTAATACCAGTCAGTTCTCCAAGATGAGTTCCATCCAATACAATGACGGCACCAATATTGTCTCTTTCCTTTGCAATCTGTACGGAGGTTGCGCCACCCATGGAATGCCCTATGAGGCCAATCTTGTCAATGTTCATACGTTTAAAGGCTGCATCCGTTGAATTTTCTTTTACCATTTTCTCAATGGTATCCAGTACAAAGTTCATATCACCGGTTCTAACCGCCATCCATTTATCATGAAGTTTCTTTTCTTCTTCGTCTCCATACAATCCATTCGTGGCATCCATAGCTTCCTGTATAAAGTCTGTATTAACCAGTTTCATACTGCCATTGGTTTCTTTTGTGAAAAATGCGTGATACGTGTGACTGATGCTGCAGACAATATAGCCGTTGGATGCCAGATCTTTATATAAGGAATAATTGCTTTTAATATATCCAAAGGCACCATGAGAAAATACAATCAGAGGATATCTTTCTTCTGTTGCAAGGTCTCTTCCATCTTTGTACTCCGATGGATAATAAAATTCTACGGTAACATTTCTTGCCTCATCTTTTCCTGAGAGTGTTTCCTTTCTGTTTTCATCTGTCCACGTATATTTTGCTGTTTTACTTTCATACTGTCCGGTCGTTTCGAGTTTTTTGTATTGTGGGAACAGAAGCATTGGTAATACCAAAATTCCGAGCAATAAGATCAGTTCAATCGTATGCAGAATCGTTCTACCTTTTTTATATTCTTTTTTTGTTAAGCTCCCTTTTGCATGCTTAATTAATACTACTGCAGAGTAAATAGCCAACAGGAGTAACACGAAATACAGTCCAATAACACTAAAACCCCACTTAATAATTCCTGTTAAAGCAGCAAGCCCAGCGACTGCCAATATGCCGATTCTTATTACTGCGCGTTCTGTTTTTATATTTTTCTTCTGTAAAATGGAATATACCATCATGCCAGCTTCAATTACTACGATTATTGCAAATACAATCCATCCCATCATGTTCCATTTCCTTTCTTAATTCTTTTTTTCTAATACTATGTTTCTTTGTTAATATCATGATATTCTTTTTCTTTTATTTGAACAGTAGATTGGGGATGAGTTGCAACTTACGCTGGATGAAATACATATGAGTTGTATAATAGGAATAAAGAAAATGATAAAATTGTTATTCGAGAAGAATATAGCACCATATCATCTAGAGGGTGCTTCCTTGCATAATCGAAACATCTACTGCAAGGAAAAAAGGCATTACCTCTAAGTTCAGTGAGTGTACCCTTATTTTTTATTGCAGATCGTCTCAATCCATAACAAGATTTTTTTACAATACTCGGTATCCTGTTTCATATCTTTAAAATTACAATCTTTTAAAATAAAATGTTCCCAGGAGTCGCGGATCCATACTTCGGCCTGTGGATAGGCTTCTTTTAAAATTTCGGCATTCTTTACAGGCACGGAATCATCATTTTTACAGCTAACAATATAAACTGGCCGACCATTGGCATTTTGAATCTGCTTTTTAGGTGAAAGTGTTTCTACTTGATCACTGCTATAAAGCCATTTCAAAGTTTGTTTCAATAATGGTCGTTCGATTATACGAATCAAAGAAGGAATGTGATAGTTTACCATTAGCAGTTCAAGCTCATCTTCACAAGAAGCATAAGGAGACATTGCGATACATCCACTAATTTCTGGGATTTGTCCAAATGCATTCAATGTAATCGCACCGCCCATAGAAACACCCTGAAGTACGATAGGAACGTCACTATATTCCTCTTTGGAATGGATATAGTCTACAGCAGCCTGTACGTCAGCTATCTCTGTGTACCCAAATCCAATTTGTTTTCCACTACTTTTTCCATGACCTCTTACCTCTAGAAGAAGAGAGGAATAGCCATTTTCTTTCATCCAGGCAGCATGACTGTAGAAATAGGTAATTGATGGCTGTACAATTCCTGTCAGATAAATGATGACACCCTTTGGTCTTTCTGCTGTAATTTCAGAACACCAAAGAGATTCTCCATCTGTAGTTTCAAATATATGTACGTTTTCGGAAAGTCCATAATCAGAAGCTTTATAAATTCCTTGTAATGCATGGCCTGTTGTCGGAGTCTCTTGATATGACACATGCCGACTTAGAAATAATGAGATGCCAGCAGAGGGAACAATTACAATCACTAGGATTATAAGAATTAGTAAACTTGCTAAGAGTTTGTAAATCATTTTCGCTTGTAAATTGTTTTTCTTTTTCATTTATCCTCCATATGTGACTAGTGTATTTTTAACTAGTATAAATTTTCTATAAAATAAAATTACATATAGGTTGATTATAGCCAGAAATGAATAAGTAAACAATCTAATTTAGAAATACTTCCATATTAATTACTAGCAATACAGGGAATACTAGAAAATTAGCAGAAGCAATTTAGAAAATGAGACTTGTAATTGAAGGGAAATGCCTATGAATGAACTAATAGAAGAAGCGAATCGTTGTTTACAGTGTAAAAATCCACGTTGTCAGAAGAATTGTCCAATTAATACTCCGATTCCCGGAATTATTGAGCTTTATAAAGAAGGGAAACTGATGGAAGCAGGAGAAATATTGTTTCAAAACAATCCATTAAGCGCAGTGTGTGCAATTGTCTGCCCTCATGAGGACCAATGCAAGGGAAATTGTATTGTAGGAATTAAAGGCCGTCCGGTCGAGTTCCATGAGATTGAAAATGAAATTTCTAAATATTATCTTGAACATGTTCATTTTGAGGAAGTAGTAGAGAAAAAAGAGGATGTAGCAATTATTGGTGGAGGACCTGCAGGAATGACTATTGCATTTGTCCTTGCACAAAGAGGATACGATATAACCATCTTTGATGCTCATGAGAAAATCGGCGGCGTCATGAGATATGGTATTCCGGAGTATCGTCTGTCAAACCATTTGGTGGATCTGTTAAAGGATCGATTGGTGGAACTTGGCGTTAAAATTCGTCCGAATACATTGATTGGGCCAGTCATTACGTTAGATACCATGTTAGCCGATGGATATAAGGCAATCTTTATTGGGACAGGTGTTTGGAATCCTAAGCCACTTCGAATTAAAGGTGAAACATTAGGCAATGTCCACTATGCCATCGACTATTTAAAAGCACCGGATGTATATGATTTTACAGGAAAGCGTGTCTGTATCATTGGTGCAGGAAACGTGGCAATGGACGCTAGCCGTATGGCGCTTCGTTCTGGAGCAAAGGATGTTTTCGTTATGTATCGTAAAGGATATGAAAATATGACTTGTACAAAAGTAGAACTACAAGAAGCGAAAGAAGATGGAGTTCAATTTGAGCTATTTAAGGCGCCATTAGAACTTACGAAAAAAGGAGTTAAATATATTGAGACCGAAAATGCAACCGATGAGGATGGAAGGATCATTACAGTAAATCGTGAAGGAACAGAAGGACTATTTGAATGTGATGTAATCATTATCGCAGTCAGTCAGACTCCAAGATCCAATATTATTTCTACGACAAAATCCTTAGATACAAATAAATGGGGCCTTCTCGTAACCGATGACTTTGGCCATACTACAAAAGAAAGCGTCTTTGCTTCCGGTGATGTCGTTACCGGAGCAAAGACCGTTGTTCAGGCAGTTGCTACAGCAAAAGTTGTTGCAGAGGAAATGGAAAAATATATTCGAGCAAATAATTAAGAAAAAAGCATTAAAAAGAAAAGCATTCAATACCAAGAGAGGCATTGAATGCTTTTTGATCCTTATTCTTTCGAAAATACATATAAACTTCTATCATCATAGGCACCCTCATTATCATTAGAAAGAGTTTCATTTATGGAGTTTTTCAATAAGGAGAGTAGATGACCTCCTTCAATCTCTTTTGGAGTAATATTATTAGCACTTAGGGTAAGTGTAAGATCATCCTCTTCGTAATGATCAATCGAATAATAATTGATGTGATATCCATTGGAACTTGTGAGTGTGTGAATCTGTTCTAATAAAGTAGTGAATTTCTCTAGGGTAGCAGAATCATTACATGAAATCGTTAGTTCCAAAGGTATATTTGTGGATTTATCATAAGGAGAGTCTAATACTAAAGAACGGGATGCGCCGGTTTCATAATATTCTTTGGCAATGACTACATTTACTTTTTTAATATCATTTCCTGGTATTGAATTTAGTAGAGAAGAAATCTGTTCAGAAGCTTCTTTTTCATAGCGCTGAATCGTATTTTCTCGTTGTAGGACATTAAAGTCATAAGTATCGTAAATATTATTGCTATCTCTCCAAGTAATTGTAAATGTGGAATCTTTACTTGATGGAGAAATGATCGTCCCATTATATTCGTGGAATTTAAAGTTAAAGCTGACATCATCGATTTTATAATCGTTACCTGGATATGTTGTAGCAAGATATTGTTTTATATCTTTTGTAGCTAGGAACTTAGAAATAGGATTTCCTACTACGGAATTTGCAAATAAAAATACTAGTACTATCAGTAAGACGGCTGTGAGACCAGCGGTAATTCTTTTAAATTTTGGTTTCATTTATTATGTAGATGGCCTGCCTAATTTAGACCATCTTCTCCTTTCTAAATGCATAGGTTAGTAAATAAGCAATTGTTACCCCGACAATAAGCAGAATGCCATAGACAAAGGTATAAAATACAGGCATCATAAATAGATATTCCGAATAGCCTTCTTCAATCCATGAGGTAATAAAAATCCAAAGATATGTGATCCCCATAAGGCCAAGGCAAGGAAAATACCAGCGTTTATGACACACAAGATAACAAAGGCTGCCTACAATAGGCATAATAATGGAGTTGTAAAATACATTTTCTCCGTCAGTAAGGACAATGCCTAGGAGTCCTCCGATTAATAAAAATGCCAACAGTCCCAGTGATAATGCTTTTTTCATTTTCTTTACCGTACGATCATCATCCGGGTAGAGATTGGCAGCCTCTTGCATTGGAAAATTACCGTAATAGTTACGACAGGATTCGCATGTTGCAAGATGTTGATTTACAAGTTCCACACTATCCTTGCTGGCAACCTCATCTAGTACAAGGGGAATTAAATCCTGACATACATTACAGCTAATGGATGTATTAGTTTTCTTCATAATAAAGTCCCTCCTGTTTTAATTTCATTTTAATCCAATTCTTTGTCCGAAAGTCCAACACACGAGCTGAATTTTCAGAAATGCCGATCTGAGAGGAAATCTCTATGTAGGAGTACCCATGAATCCGCATGGATACCACTTTTCGAGTCTTTTCATCTTTTTCCGTTAGCAGTTCTTGAATGCGAGATGCCATTTCTTTTTTTATCATATAGTCATCCATTCCCTCTTGAATATACTGGACCGTTATAATTTCTTCCAGCTGTTCACGATTACTGCCACGAAGACTTTGTAACCATAGGTTACGGGAAATACCAAATAGCCACGTCTTAATCGAAGAGTTGCCTTTGTAAGTTGGTAAGGATTTGATTGCACAAACAAAAGTCTCCGATAATAAATCTTCAGAAAGGGTTGGATTGTGCGTTAAGTGTAATAAATACTGATACAAATCTTTTTTATAAGTGCTATAAAGTTCTTCTATTTGAAACACAGGATTCCCCCTTTCATAATATAAGTCACATAAATCATTAAAATATTACAGTAAAATAAAAAAATCTTATAATTCCATTTTGGGGATAAGGCTATTGTACCTAATGAAGTATTTCAAGTGTAAAAACTTTTCTATATTGAAGCAAGAAAAAACAAATGGTAAAATATAACTTATGAAAACTTATAGGAAGAGACAGACTACACATTAATGCAAGTAACCCGTTAATATAATTTGATAGGAGAAGAAGTATGAGTGAACTTGTTATTAGAAATGAAGTAACGAACGATTATAGGGAAGTGGAAGAATTAACAAGAGAGGCATTCTGGAATTTACATAATCCAGGATGTGACGAGCATTATTTAGTACATACCATTCGAAATCACCAAGATTATATTCCAGAACTTGATTTTGTAGCAGAACTGGATGGCAAACTTGTCGGTAATATTATTTATACAAAGGCAAAATTAGTTGATGAAAATGGCAAGGAAAAGAATATTTTATCCTTTGGACCACTTAGCGTATTGCCCGGATATCAAAGAAAAGGCATAGGAAAGGCTTTGCTGAACACTTCCTTTGAAAAGGCAATCGAGTTAGGCTATGACTCCATCGTAATCTTTGGACATCCGGGAAATTATATTTCTAGAGGGTTTATCAGTTGTAAGAAATGTAATATATGTGTGGGGGATAATTATTATCCAACAGCCATGCTTGTAAAACAGCTTAAGCCGGATGTTTTTGATGGCAGGAAGTGGGTGTATCATGAAAGCCCAGCATATGAAATAAATGAAAAAGATGCCAAGGAGTTTGATCGTCTATTTGAACCAAAAAAGAAAGAATATAGAACAAGCCAAGAAGAGTTCTATATTTATAGTCATTCATCGATTAACTAACATAATAGGGATGAAAGGCAGTGAGAAAAATGAAACTTACCTTTAGAAGAATCACAGAATTCAATCGAGGAATCCTATATAGACTTTTATTGGATGCATACTCCTTTGACGACAGGTATAGAAAATGTTTTGAACCGGATTGGATTGAATTCGACAACTTCTTTTTTGACAATCCGGAAATTGCAGAAAAGTATGGATTTATGACGGTACTAGACGAAGAACCCATTGGACATATTTCCTGGGACCCAAGAAATCAGCCAAATTATGTTGCCATTGGACATAATTGCATTGCTACACAGTATAAAGGAAATGGATATGGGAAAAGACAATTAAGCGAGGCACTTCGTAGAATTAAGGAATATGAAAACTTAAAGAAAATTATTGTACAAACCAATAGTAAATTAGTCGCACCTCATAATTATGAGAGTGTTGGATTTCAGCTTGTAAAAAGAGAAAAGAATGAAAGTAAATCAGCTTTTTCAGGGGATTACCTTGATTATGAAATTTTTTTTCGAAAATAACAAAATAGATAAATTACAGTTTACATATAGAGTATAATGAGGGTAGAAAAAAGGAGGGAGAACGGAAAGAATGAAAAAACTCAATCTATTAAATGAGGTAAATGCAGTAGACAAGCTATATGTCTATCAAAAGATCGCAAGGCTGAATGGCAATGTAATCAGCGTTGTCAATGTGGAAAACCGTACGCTGGATTTTCATGTTCATGAACACTCGGATGAAATGTTTTTTGTAATCGAAGGAAGCTTTGAATTAGAGACCGACGAGGGACTGACAAGGGTAAATCAAGGCGAATTCGTAATTGTTCCAAAGGGCACAAGACATAGGCCGGTAGTAAAAGAGCTGACGAAATTTATGATGATGGAAATGGATGGAACATTAAATAAAGAAAACAGTGGGGACTTGTACGAAGACTAAGGTGTAACAGAAGGCATAGAGGCAGTAAAATTCTAGTTAACTATGAAACGAAGCAGTGGGTAACGCTTGGCGAGCTGTTACCAGATTGGCAGGAAAATAAATGATCGGGAAAATTAAGGTTGTACTAGGAAAAGAAAATGAGATTACAGAATGGATGGACCTAGTGAAACAAATTAATGATCAGTTTCCAGGATTAAAGACAAAGGAAGAAATCGAAAAACATAGAGAGGAAGTTCTCTTGTTTATGAGCAGACATGAAGCCTACTGTGTAAAAATGGATCATAAGATCGTGGGAGAAATTTTATTTTCCAGAAAACATAACAAGATTTGTTTCCTTGGAGTAGCAAAAGAGTATCGACGAAATGGAATTGCAAGAGATTTGTTATTGGAAGCAATGGTTACGATGGACCGGACACAGGATATTACCGTATCAACATTCTGCGAAGACGACGAGAACGGGGCAGCAGCAAGAGCATTATATAAAAAACTGGGATTTGTAGAAGGAAAGAATACCGAGGAGTTTGGATATCCATGCCAGATATTAGTCTTACATCCTAAGGTTGTTTTTAAACCAGGTCATAATTATTAATACGTGAAAAGACAGTGAAAAATAGCTTCTGTAAATCACCTCTTGATTGCAGAGGCTATTTTTCATTACAATATATGTAAAAGGGATTGGTGGAGGAGGCGAATGAGATTTCCTATAAAGTGATCGATGGCCAAATACATAAAACAAGTAAGTATGGTGAGAAGGTGTTGGAAAAATCCCCACCGTATTCTTCAGTTTACTTAGCCTAGGGAAGGCGGAAAAGAATATAGAAAATGAAAAGAATAAAAAGAATTGCATGGATGTTACCATTGTTGCTAATGCTTCTTTTAACTGTGATTAGTGATCGATTAGCAAAACACGGCCTTGTATTAAGAAGTATTCCATGGGAAGTCCTTTTTTGGCTGCTAATTTTTTCAATTATAGTGTTTGTAGCAGGGATTGGAATCTTGCTCTATAAATGGGGGCTTCGAAAAGGGAGGTTAAGATACAAGGTGATTGCAGGCTGCATGGATACAATCTTAGTTGTGGGCAGCTTATTATTTTTAGGACTTTGCTTTTTAGGGTATGCCTTTTCTTATGAGCCCGAGCACGTAGTCGAACGAAATAACCAGAAGATGGTTGCCTGCGTAAATAGTTTTACGGATGTCTATGTGCGATACTATGAATATAAAGGCAGGTTTTTTCGTGGAAGCAAGATATTAGGCGAGGAGTGGTATGGTAGCGGTGGCTATGATCCATTTACAACAAGTATGGATGTGAAGCCACTAAGGAGCACGTTTGAGGGAGAAGAAAATAAATAGGAGGGGAAAATGATAGAAATTCGTTATGTGCAACAAGAAGATAAAGAGTTTTGGTTTCGCCTCGATCAGCATTTATCAGAAGAAGAGTTCGAAAAGAAATTTAGAGATCAAATGGGGTATGTGCTAGTAGACAACGATATTCCCATTGGAATATTGCGATACAATCTGTTTTGGGACAATACACCGTTTTGTACCATGCTCTTTGTGGAGTGGAAATTTCAGAAAAAGGGGTATGGAAGAAAGCTGATGGAGTTCTGGGAACAGGAGATGAAAGGACTTGGTTACGGAATGATCATGACCTCTACCCAGGTTGATGAGGATGCACAGCATTTTTATAGAAAGTTAGGCTATAAAGATAGCGGAGGGCTATTGATTGATGTTGCCGGGTATGAGCAGCCGATGGAACTATTTTTAATAAAAGCAATAAAATAGGGGGTGGCTGATTAATATTCACCATCCCCAGCTATTAAGTATTATTTTTTAAGCCTGTTTATGTACATACATTCTTGTCAGATTGGGTTCGTCCTCAGGCTGCACCATACATAAGAATTCCCAGCCATATCGTTCATAGAAGGAAGTATGGTCGGTGATCAGATAAAGCGTATCGATATTTCTGCTTTTCATATCATCGCATACAAATTGTAGCATTTTACCGGCAATTCCTTGGCAGCGGTATTCTTCTTCTACATATACGGCACAAACATTTGGAGTTAGATCTTTGCGGTCATGAAAATCATTATGTATCACGCCAATTCCTGCAATGATTTTATCGTCGTCTAAAACAACATACCACTGTTCAATGGAGTCTTCACTTTTTAGACATTCTTCTATACTTGCAAGATAGGCTTCTGTCGGAACACCCCATTTAGAATGAAACCAGCTTGCGGCAGTTTCTTTTAGGTCGGGACGGTCATGGAGTCTTGTAATGCTATATGTACTCATAAAATAGTAGTTCTCCTTTCAAAGTTTGATATAATAGGCTAAAAGAAATGTTAAATCTACCTATAATAAGAGTATATGACATTTGTAATTATGAGTCCATAAGCAAAGGAGAAATAGAATCAATGAACATACGAAAAGCAACGATAAAAGATTTAGATAAAATAACAGAGTTGGAAGCAATTTGTTTTCCGGAAGCAGAAGCAGCGACAAGGGAGTCATTTCAGGAACGTCTGACTTATTATCCAAATCATTTTTGGCTATTAGAAGAGAAAGATAATTTAATAAGTTTTGTAAATGGCATGGTAACGGATGAAGATCATTTAACGGATGAAATGTATGAGAGAGCCAGCATGCATAACGAACATGGGAAGTGGCAGATGATCTTTGGTGTAAATACGGTACCAGAGCATCGATGCAAAGGCTATGCAGGAAAGATTATAAAGCAAGTAATTGTAGAGGCAAGAGAACAGGGGCGAAAAGGACTTGTTTTAACATGCAAAGAAAGATTGGTCCACTACTATGCGACA
>JAUNRX010000063.1:12119-18757 GCA_030539495.1 bacterium
GCGAAAAGGACTTGTTTTAACATGCAAAGAAAGATTGGTCCACTACTATGCGACATTTGGCTTTGTAGATCAGGGGATTTCTGACTCAGAACATGGAGGCGTTGTGTGGCATGAGATGCGAATAACCTTTTAAAGAAGAATAGAAAACAAAAGGGGGTTGCCTATGGAACTAAGAGTATTAAAGTATTTTCTAACAACAGCAGAGGAAGAAAACATTACAAAGGCAGCGAAACTTTTGCATGTCAGCCAGCCTACCTTATCAAGGCAATTAATGCAGTTAGAAGAAGAGCTTGGCGTGGTACTTTTTAAGAGAAGCAATCATAATATCGTTCTCACACAGGAAGGGCTGCTGCTCAAGCGCCGTGCCAAAGAGATGCTCCTTTTAGCAGATCGAACGAAAGAGGAGCTGTCAGGCAAGGATGAGGCCATTTCCGGAAAGGTATCCATTGGATGTGGAGAGCTGCAAAGCGTATCCGAACTTGCAGAAATCATAACTGCATTTGGAGAAGCTTATCCTCTGGTACAGTTTCAAATCTATAGTGGGAGTTCTGTGGATATTAAAGAACGAATAGAAAATGGAACACTTGATCTAGGACTTCTTTTGGAACCAGTAGATATTACAAAGTACGATTTTGTTCGCATGCATACCAAGGAAGAATGGGGCATCTTGGTAGATAAAAGGCTTCCTATTTCAAAGAAAGAGGTGGTACGTCCTGAAGACTTAGTTGGACTTCCCCTTATGATTTCATCAAGCAATCCCATTAAAAATGAGCTTTCCAGCTGGTTTGGAGATTATGCCGGTCAGTTAAACGTGGTTTCTACTTATAACTTAATGTATAACAGTGCTATTTTGGCAGAGAAGAGAGCCGGTGCATTACTTTGCTTGCGACTGGAGGCAAGATATGAGAATTTGGTGTTTATACCGCTTGCACCAAGGCTTACACTGTCTTCTGTATTAGCATGGAAGGAGCGTCAGACATTTTCCAAAGCAACGGCTGCGTTTATTCAATTTGCAAGAGAAATGCAAAAACTGAATGACAAGAAATAAAACATGGGTATTAGACATAACTAAAAGATAGGGATAAGATGAAGGACATAAGGATGCGCACTCAGCTGAGCTGAGAACGTCGAAGCCACTTTATTCTAATAGGAGGATAATATCATGAAAAAAAATATTGGAACTGCATTGTCATTATACCCAACCCCAACCGTAGTAATTGGAACAATGGTAAATGGAAAACCTACCTGGACATTAGTTGCACATGTTGGAATTATGGGACATGACCATGTAACAGTCAGCCTTGCACAGGCACATTACATAAATCAGGGAATTAAAGAAAGCAATACATTATCCATTAATGTGGTAACCGAAGATTGGCTTGAAAAAGCAGACCAGATGGGATATATCAGTGGAAATCAAGAAGATAAGTCAGAGACATTTGCATATTCTTTCGGAGAGAAAGGCACACCTATGATTGATGAGGCACTGCTTACCATCGAATGTGTTGTTGACCACAATCATTTAACGCATGGATTTGATAATTTTATCTGCACCATTGCAGGTACCTATGCAGATGAGAGCATTTTAAATAATGCAGGAAAGATTGATTATCGAGTATTTAAGCCAGTATTATTTCAGTTCCCAACCTACGAATATTTACGAACCGGTGAAGTGATTGGAAGTTGTACGAAAATTGGTCAAGTATAAGTACTAGGTAGGAGGCAATCAGATGAAACAAAAACGTTTTATACTGGCATTCATACTTATACTGGCAGTTTGCTTAGCAGGATGTGGAAAGTCTGAGA
This sequence comes from bacterium, assembly GCA_030539495.1. Taxonomy (GTDB): domain Bacteria; phylum Bacillota; class Clostridia; order Lachnospirales; family Lachnospiraceae; genus KM106-2. The sequence continues at coordinate 13,926 of JAUNRX010000063.1, forward strand.
TATCACAGAGTAGCAAGAATGAGGAAACTGTAACTACTAAAATAGAGACCCCAAAGAATATACAAAATTCTGGTAAGAAAAAGCATACAGATGTGTTAGTGGCATATTTTACAGGTACAGGGAATACAGAAAAGATTGCTAAGTCACTGGCAGATATCACAGGTGCACAACTTTATAAGATCGAAGCCGAGACTCCATATACTTCAGAAGATTTAAACTATAATGATGATTCTTGCAGAGCAAATAAGGAAATGCAGGATTCATCTGCAAGACCGAAAATGAAAGGCAGTATAGAAAAGATGGAGGACTATCAGGTAATCTACCTAGGCTATCCCATCTGGTGGGGAACTGCACCAAGAATTATTAATACATTTATAGAAAGTTATGGGGATGCATTAAAGGGAAAGACAATCGTTACCTTTTGTACGTCCGGAGGCAGTGAGATTACAAAGAGCAACGAGGAACTAAAGAGTGCGTATCCTGAGATTACTTGGATTCCAGGACACAGATTCAAAACAGATGCTTCCCAGTCTACGATTGAGGACTGGATAAATACATTAAATTTAAAATAATGGAGGAGTAAAAAAATGGTAAAACAAACAGCAGGACATGATGCATTAGGAGAATTTGCACCTAAGTTTGCAGAATTAAATGATGACGTATTATTTGGCCAAGTATGGTCAAGAGAGGACAAACTTTCCTTAAAAACAAGATCGATTGTTACAATGACAGCATTAATCAGTAAAGGAATCGTAGACAGCTCTCTTCAATACCATTTACAATCAGCAAAGAATAATGGTGTGACCAAGGAAGAGATGGCAGAAATCCTAACTCATCTTGCTTTTTATGCAGGATGGCCAAATGCATGGGCAGCTTTCCGTATGGCAAAAGAAGTATATGCCGATGAAACAGCAGAAACGAAAGAAGAACATGGTGGCTTCTTTGGATTGGGACAGCCAAACTCCGCTTATGCACAGTATTTTGTAGGGAATTCTTATTTAAATCCTTTAACAGATCCAAAGGAAACTGTATTTATTGCAAATGTAACCTTTGAACCAGGATGCCGCAATAACTGGCATATCCATCATGCAAAGAGCGGCGGGGGTCAGCTTCTTGTCTGTGTAGATGGAGAAGGCTGGTACCAAGAAGAAGGAAAAGCTCCACAAAGCTTAAAGCCAGGTGATGTAGTTACCATTCCAGCAGGTGTAAAACACTGGCATGGAGCAAAAAAAGACAGCTGGTTCAGCCATTTGGCAGTAGAATGTCCAGGAGTTGAGACATCTAATGAATGGTTAGAAAAAGTTGAAGACGAAGTTTATCATAATCTATAAAAAGTAGCCACAGTTGAGTTATTCAGCTGTGGCTACTTTTTCACGTATAAATAAAGACAAAAGCAGAAAAATGGTATATTATATGGGTAAATGTACATATGGAGGTAATTATGAGAATTGCAGTAAGCTATGATAATAAATCAATCTTTAAACATGTAGGTGATACGAAAGAATTTAAAGTATATGATGTAGAGAATGGAAACGTAGTTTCTTCGGAAGTACTTCAAAGTGTAGGAGCTGGCCGTGGCATGGTAGTTGATTTCCTAACAAAACATTCTTGCGATGTTTTAATCTGTAATGAAATCTGCGGTGGAGCCAAAGGAGCCGTAGAAGAAACCGGAGCCAAGGTATATGGTGCTGTGACTGGAAATGCAGATGCAGCAGTGGAAGCTTTGCTTCGAGGTGAATTAAAGGATGGCGACACGGTAGTCTGCAATCATGAATAAAAGAAGAAGGGCATTTGAATAGGGGAAAAGGGTATTTCAGGAAGTAAACGCTTGAAATGCTCTTTTTTTTAGCCTATAGTGTAACCGTTAGGAGGGATAAAGATTGAAAGTAAAGCTGCAGCAGGATCCCCATAAGGCAGAAACCGAAGTGACCATTTCCTATGAGAAAATGGATTCACGCTTACATAGAATGATCGGGATTATCCGTCAATATGAATATACTATTTGTGGAACCATAGAAAATCGTATCTTTGAAATTCCACTAGACGAGATTTTATATTTTGATTGTACCGAAGGACGAACTTTTTTTTATACGAAAGAGAATACCTATGAATGTGAGAAAAATCTGATAACACTGGAACAAGAGCTAAACCAGACGTCAGTGCTCCGTGTTCAGAAGAATTGCCTGATGAATACACAACATTTAGAATGTGTCAGTCCCTATCCAAATCACCGGCTACTGGCAGAAATGAGCAATGGAGAGAAAATTATTATTTCCAGAAAGTACATACCAAATCTACATGAGCTGGGAAAGAGGGGAGCATTATGAATGCAATATTGAAAAAATATTTGCCTGGATTATCTATGGGATTCTCAATTGTCGTATTAGCAGGCTGTGGGATGAAACTGGTTACAGGAGATGAGTTAAATGGATTTGCTCTCTTTATAATAGAGTTAGCAGGTTACCTTGTAATGGCAGCATTGGTGGATGCACTGGTTGCACGAATTAACTTTAAAAGCTATTTGTCCAATTTTATTTGTGAGACAGCAATCTTATATCCAATTACATTGATCACAGCATGGATTGGCAGCTGGTTTGGAATGCGTCTGAAAAATATTGTATTTTTTTCTATCATGTTTATTGTGATCATGGCAGTTATTCATATTTATTTTTACTATATGATGAAGCAGGAAGCCGAACAAATCAATGAGTATTTAAGAGTAAGAAAGAAGGAATAAGCATGGGAGACCCATCAAAATTTCAGAATATAATCCAATATTATTTAGTAAATAGTTCATTTTTAGCATTGCTGTTGGCAGAGATAGTAATTTTAATTGTTACACATCAAAAGACAAGGGAGCGAAAGAAACGTGATAATGGTACCAGATGGATGCTAATTGGATGTTTTGCAGTTTGTATTTATCTTAGTATATTTTTTGTAAGCCAAAGCGTCCCTGCAATGCTTCGTGCTTTGACATTTCCAAAGTGGGCATCTTGGATTGGTATACTAATGATTGTATCCGGAATTATTATTCGATTAATAGCAGTATTTACTTTAAAAAGTGCATTTACATTAAATGTTCAGACAACCAATACTCAGAAACTGATTACCAAAGGAATTTATCATAGTGTGAGAAATCCTGCTTATACAGGAAGTATCTTAAGCCTTCTTGGAATAGCAGTTTCTTATCGAAGTCTAGTTGCCATCGTTTTAGTGTTGCTTATTAGTATGATCTGCTACTCGGTCAGGATCCATATTGAGGAACAGGCTTTAGAAGCACAGTTCGGAGAAGAGTTTACTACATATTGCAAGAGGAGTTGGAGACTGGTTCCTTGTATCTGGTAGAATAGTACCATAATAAATAGGGCGTAATTATATTGTTGTGCCAAAAATAGATAATAAAAAAGGAGAAAGATTATGAAGGTTACCCCAAATTTTAATTTTAATGGTCATTGTGAAGAGGCGATTGAATTATATAAGAGAGCATTTAATGCAAGGGTAGGATGCTTTCTGCGTTATTCTAATGCAAAGAGTGCTGATTTTGATAAGGAATTATCTGAAGTTCAGAAAAAGTATATCTATCATGCTGAGCTATTTATTGGAACGCAAAGAATTATGATGTGTGATAATATGGATGTACCATTTCAATCTAGTCTATCCCTTTCTTTAGTGGTGACGATGGATACAAAAGAAGAAGTAAGGAAGGCATACGAGGTGCTGAAAGAGGGAGTGACCATTATTTATCCCATACATAGTACAACCTATAGTTCTTGCGAAGTTGCCTTAATTGATAAATTTGGATTTCGTTGGGGAATTATGACGGAGTTATAAGGAATAGAAAAAGGGGGAGCAGGGATGGAGAAAGAGAAAAAGAAAAGTATTTTAAAGAAAGCCATAGTCATAGTAAGTATACTGGCATTATTACTCCTTGTATTCTTTGGAAGTGGCTTATACATGCGGTTATTTACACCAAACAACTATATGATCAAGGCAGAGAATACAATCGATTACCAGCCTCACTACGAATGTTCCGGCTATTCATCTGCCTATGTGTTAAGGAGTCTTGGAAAAAAAGCAGACGGAATGGAAGTATATGAGCAGATTTCAAATAAAAATCCGGATGGAACAGTACCGGTAGAAACGTTAGTTACCTTTTTAAGGGAGCAGGGATATAAGGCCACAGAAAAGAGTGGGACAGTCTGGAATTTAAAGAATGAAGTTAGCAAAGGTGTGCCTGTAATTGTATTTGTACGGACATATCCAGATGCAGCTAATTATCACTACCTTCCCATTGTAGGCTATGATGAGGAATACTTTTATGCAGCAGACTCTTTAAGTAATATGAAAAATGCAGACGAGCAGTATTATAATCGAAAGATTTCCATAGCAGACTTTGAAAATATGTGGACAACAGGGATTACGAAAGATAATACATATATCATAATGAGGCTAAAGTAAGGATCTAGAAAGGTGCATAAAAATATCATCTGGTATCATACTAGCACTAAGAAAGGATGGTGTTTTTATGAAACAATCAAGTAAAAATACTTCTTCAAATTATTCTTCACAAAACAGTACTCGTAGTGATATGTACTCCGAGAATAATAAGCCAGACCAATATGGCTCAGTAGAGCCACTTCCAGAGTCCTCAAGACCAAGACGTGACGGCCCTGGAGGAGAAGATGGAGAATAGAAAGTAAGTCGAAAGGCTCTGTTATCATTCCAGAAACAGAAGTGGTAGCAGAGCTTTTTCCTTTATAGAAAATTGCATTGCAAAACGTTTAGTTCGATCAATGTATGTCCATATTGGGCATATAGGTAATTTTGCAAAG
>JAUNRX010000064.1 GCA_030539495.1 bacterium
ACTTAAAATAAAAATAACTTAAAATAAATAAAGCGGTTGATTTATTCTGTGTTCAGATACCCAAAAGGTCTGACACGGAATGGATCGACCGCTTTTTATTAATATTATTCTGCCCAATAGATTGAAACCCAGTTGTAAAAGGTATAGTATCAAGGAAAAGAACTGTAATTTATTAAAATCTAGTGTGAGGGATGTGTATGAAAGAGTTTATCATTAGTGCATTGCCATTGGTTGTTACGGGGATTTGTGTAGCAATTATATGTGCAACTTATGCTTACAAGAAAGATAAAAATTATATTACAGAGGGCATGGGCATGGGAATGGGAATGGCATTCCTTTGGTGCATAAAAAGTTCTTCTGGGAGATTTGGTATAACCATCTGATTCAATCAAGAGTTTCCAAGTAAGTGCAGAATAGATGTAATATGGAACTATAACTATAAAAAATTATGGAGGTATAATAATGGAGTTCTATGATGTAATCAATGCAAGGCATACAGTTCGTGATTTTGAGGATGTTCCGATCGAGGATTCAGTAATTGAAAGAATTATTTCAGCCGGGATGAAAGCACCCTCAAACGACCATATGAGAGACTGGCATTTTATCGTGATCAAAGACAAGGACATGGTACATAAATTAATTTATAAAATCCCCATGAAAGTATCAAAAGAGGAAATTGATGCAGTATTAAAAGATTGGAACTTAAAGGATACTTGTCAGCAAAACTTATATAAAGATGCAATTCCGAAACAGTACCAAATGTTTGCCGAAGCCTCTTGTGTGATCGTTCCATTATTTAAGCAAAAGACAGATCTTCTTCACCCAGAAAATTTGTCACATCTGAATGGATTAGCAAGTATTTGGTGCTGTATTGAAAATATGTTTCTTGCTTCTACCGAAGAAGGCTACGCATGTGCGTTACGAATTCCCTTAGGAGAAGAAGGTGCTTGGGCAAGGGAAGTCCTAGGCTTTCCAGAAGACTATATCATGCCTTGTGTGATTGCAGTCGGTAAGCCTAGCTGCAACGCTTCACTGGTGATTCAAAAAGAATATAACGTAAGCGAAAGAATACATACGAATAAGTGGTAAAAAACTTCATTTTTCATAAATCATGTATTAGAATTGCCCTCTACGTATTAATTAGAAATTATAAAACAAATGTAATAGGCAATCGTATGAAATCAGATCGATTTATGTCGGCAAGAGGCAAGGGCGTTCTTTCTATTATTGATTTCCCAGGTGCTGTTTGTGAAAATATTGCAGCATTAAAGGATAAGAAAAGGACAAGCAATTTAATTGAGTTGCTTGTCCTTTTTAAGATTTAAGAGAAGTAATTTGAAAAATTCCGGGTAAGAGGTATAATATGGTAATAAACGGAGAGGGGAAGAAACTATGATTGAGTTACCGGAAAGTAATGTGATAGCGGCACAGATTACAGAATATCTAAAAGGGAAAGTCATTGATGAGATTGAAGTGGGACATTCCCCACATAAATTTGCATTTTATAAAGGAGAGCCGGAGGAGTACGAGGATTTACTAGAAGGAAAGACCATCAAAAGGGCCATACATCGAGGCGGATTAATTGAAATCCAGACGGAAGACAGCATGATGTTTTTAGGGGATGGCGCGTATCCAAGATATTATAAGGATCCAAAGAAGTTTCCAAAGAAGCATCAGTTTATGATGAAATTTGAGGATGGCACAGAGATGGCAGTATCCATCCAAATGTACGGAGAGATTGGAGTATTTCCTTTGGGAGAATGTGAGGAAGGATATTATTTATCGTCTTTATCCAAGCCGGATCCGTTAAGTGATGGATTTACATATGAGTATTTTAGAAAACTTTACATAGGACAAAAGAAGATATCTGCCAAGTCATTTTTAGCAACAGAACAACGGATCCCCGGACTTGGAAATGGTGTATTACAGGATATTTTATGGGAAGCCGGAATTGATCCTAGATTTCCTATGAGTAAGGCAAGTGAGGAAGACTTTCATACATTATACGAGGCAGTTAGAAAGATATTGAAAAAGATGGTAAGAGACGGAGCGCGTGATACCGAAAAGGATTTGTTTGGGAAGAAAGGCGGCTATATTACTCAGCTAAGCAAGAATTCCGTTTATGAGCCATGTATGAAATGTGGCAATGAAATTCACAAGGCATCTTACATGGGCGGAACCATTTATGTTTGCGAACATTGCCAAAAGCGATAAGTTAAGATAGGATAAATACAAAAGAAGGACAAGCAATCAATAGATTTGCTTGTCCTTCTTTTGTACATAGAAAAAATAATAAAATTGTATGAGGTATATTCCTTACTTCCAGCAATCTATATTCTTTTCAACAAATTGAGAAAATGATTGTGGTTTCTTCCCCATAATTTCTTCAAAAGTCGTGGTCACTGTCTTAGCTGTTCCAAGGCGTGTCATCATATAAAGCATACCCATGACAAATACATAGTCCTTATCTAGGCCACGGACACTGTTCCAGTATTTCTTTGCCATGGATGGCTTCGGTTTTGTATAAATAATTTCTCTTTCTAGATGTTGCGATAATATAGTAGCCGCTTCATAGTAATCAATAGCCTCAGAGCCTGTAAGCGAATATTTTGTATTCTTATGTTTCTCAGGTTCGGAAAGTACTTTAGCGGTAAGTTCACCAATATCTTCTGCATCAATAAAGCTAGTCAGAGCCTTTCCTACAGGAACAACAATACGATTAAAATGCTTGATTTCAAAGGCATGGATGCCACTAATATTCTGCATGAAGAAGGATGGGCGGATATGGCAATAAGGAAGACCGGATGCTTCAATAAACTTTTCAATCTTGTAATGAGGTGGAACAGGATTATGTTCTATTCCAATTAAAGATAAGAAACATACAAGTGTAATTGTTTTGCTTTGTTTCAGTGCTTCTATAAAAGGTTTTAAGTCTGCAGGATTTCCAAGATGGGGTGGGCGCATAATAAATACACGGTCCACATCATTTAATGCTGCATCAAAGGTATCAGGATTGGTGAAATCGAAGGAAACGCAAGAAGCAGAATTTCCGTATGTTTTCTTTAAGGCTTCCAGATTTCTAGAAGCTACCGTAACCTCCTGATTATTTTTAATCGCATAGTCTGCAACATATTTTCCGACATTTCCTAAAGCGCCGGTAATTAAAATTCTACCCATTATTCTTTTCCTCCAATAATATTTCGTTGACTTTTTCTAGCATTGTGGTGAACATTTGAAAATCATCTGTTCCTAATTTTTCTTGTATCGTAGCCATAATCTTAAAGTTTTCATCGTAAGTCTTATTCACAAGTTCAATGGCTATTTTGGTAGGCAGTAACAAGTAGCTTCGTTTATCTTCCATGGATTTTTCTCTTATAATATATCCTTTTTTAGTTAGGGAAGTAACCATATTTGTAATCATGCCCTTTGATACTTTAAAGTATTTGGCAGCTTCCAATGGTGTATTGCTTCCACTAGATTTTACAAGATAGATCAGTAACCCCATTTCACTGGAACGTATCGGAATGTCTTTTCTAATATTCATATTTAATCGACAAAAAAGAGAGACCTGCTCCGCTGTATGCATTAATGTATTCATAATTTAATATCCTTTTTTAATATAGTAAATCAGGTTTACTATATTGTAGCATAGAAGAGGCGGTCTGTAAATACCATTGGAGGAATGGCAGTCAGGAATGCATTTGTAAATATCTTGTTTGAAAAACACATATACTGTAAAATTAGTAGAAACCTATTGGAAAGGAAAAAGGAAAGATATGAATACTATTGAGAAATTTATAAAGCAATCGGGATTAAATATTACAAAATACGAGGCCTACTACTATGGTTATAAAGAAATTGCAGATCAAATTCTCCAGTGCTTACTAAATGGAGATAAGAGAGCAACAACGGGACTAAAGTGTTTGTATGATGCAGAAAACGAGGCGTTGCCTTGTGTAGGTGATTATTCAGTAATCTTAGACAGCAACGAAGAGCCACGATGTATAACACAAATCACAAAAGTTGAAATTGTCAGATTTAAGGATATTACAGAAGAATATGCATATATCGAAGGGGAGGGAGATAAGTCCTTAGCCTATTGGAAAAAGGAGCATGAAAGAGTGTTTACCAAAGAGTGTAGAGAAGACTTGGACATTGAGTTCAATGAAGAAATGGAATGTGTTTGTGAATACTTTGAAGTAGTTTACATAGCGTAAAAAAACGAATATCACCAATGGTTTGATCACTGACAAGTACCGAACTAACTTGTGAGGCAATATTCTAAGTGATACAATAACTACATAGATAAATTCGAAGTTGTGGAGAAATAAGAGTATGAAAATTGAGGGGAGAAAAGTAAATGAATGAGATTAAACGAGTAGAAATAAGTGAAGAGTGGGCACATTCAGCTATTGTAGATACGGGAAACTTTATTTTTATCAGTTACTGTATGAAAAATGAAGGGCAATCAATCAAGGAACAAATAAATGGTGCATTTGATGTTTTGAGCGAGAGACTAAATACAGTTGGACTGACACTGGAATCTGTTGTAAAAATGGATTGTTTATTTAAGAATATTTCAGATTTAGAAGTTCTAGGGGAAATAATCAAAGACAGATTTCAAGGCAAATATCCTGCTAGAAAAGCATATGAAACGAAGTTTATTCGAGAGGGAATTTCCTTTCAAGTCGATGCAATCGCCTTTAGAAAGTAGGAAGGGGAAGATATGGAGATTGAAGTAAAAAAAGCAAAGACAGAAAATTTACAAGATTGTGTAAAAGCATTGGATCATTCCACCCTTTCAACTACATATTTTCCAACAGAGGAGAACCGTATCTATGTCGTAAAAGAAGCAATTGATAGCGGAAATACCTACGTTGTTTTCTATAAGGGAGAATGCGTTGGCTTCCTATACTATATGGAACAGGGGGCTTTTCATTCATTTCCTTACATACACCTGATTGCAATAAAAGAAGCTTATCGTGGAAAAGGAGTGGGAAGAAAGCTTTTAGAGTTTGTTGAACATAAACTTTTTGAAACAAGGGATAAAATATTTCTAGTAGTGGGTGAGTACAATCCAGAAGGTAAGAATTTTTATAAAAACTTAGGCTATATGTGTGTGGGAACAATTCCAAGCCTTTATCGAGAGGAAGTTGATGAAAATATTATGATGAAGGTATCTCATAAAAAATAAGGATAAATAACTTGCTCATATACAAAAATTTACTACTATGTTATTCTTGAAATAGAAAGTGTAAGTCAAAGGTATCCTAGTGACACACATTTCTATATACAAAAGGTACAAAAGGAGAAATATAATGGCGAATTGTAATCAATGTCCTAGAGGCTGTGATGAAAGTAATTTAAAATGTCAAAGAGGCCGCGACTATTTTAAAAATGGTGGGAAGCCCTCTATGGAGATTGAGAGTAAAAATAAATTAGTAGGCAAGCTAATCCAATGTGGAAAGATTGCACAACACAAATCTCAAAAGATGTTAGAACATGATATTGATGAAAGTAAAATGCTAGAAGCACTAAATGAACAGCAACAAGAAGAATTATTTAATCTTTTGAATACCCTTCAGACAACATGGTTTGAAGAACATCAAAAAAGAATGAATGCAATGTTGTCTAAGGAACCTTCTAGAAGAGTGTGTGAATAAAAGTCTGTAAATACAGATCTTCTATGATAAGAAAAGAGCTGGGAGGCTGGAATAAGCTTCCCAGCTCTTGTTTTAATGTAGTGGAGGGAAGACTATATCAATTATTTTGAAACAACCCCACATGATGACAATATTCTGGAACATACCTGTTATTTCGGGTGCTGGTGCAGTGCTGACCACCGTTTTGGGACAAGGATTCCAACGCGTGAAGAGAGAAAACAGTTGGAAATACAATAAAAAACAATTTATATGTCGTTTGGAAGTGAAATAAATAAAAAAATGTTGAAAATATGTAAATTTTGTTATATCCTAATAAAGAATTACCATAGTTATCCAGAATGACTTGCGAAAGATGAGACAGATTATTCATATTGACCTGCATAAGAAGTGACAGAATATTCATAAGCTTTACCATACGAAAGGATGAATATATGATACTTAATAAGGATGTTAACAAGAGGGAAGCAACAGCAGCTTACAAACGAATGAATAGCCTGAAGGAACTAATTAACTCACAACTGCTTACACTACAAAGCAACGACATTAGAAACATAATGATGAAACATTATAAACTATTACATCTTATGGATGCCAATGGAAAGTGGAAAGCAAAGCTTTTGGAAGACAATCATGAATACCTATTGCCAGATGAGATTACCAAGGAAGCAATCAATGCTTTTATGGATGAAATGATTGCACTTGGATTAGAAAATCAATATTTGGTAAAATACATAGAACAATGTTCACCGGAAAATTATAAACATCTTAGACATAAATTTAAGAAAGAGGGAGCCAAAGTAATTCCGGATGTGGTTGCATACAGCCTGATGCTGGACAACTTGACCAGCTTATGCTTAGAAGACTGGCACATCTTAGAATATCTTTACAAGCATTTAAGATCATGCAGAAAAGAATTAGGTTCCTTTAAAGAATTACCTTTATTCCATAAAATAAAGTTAATCTCAGTAGAATTGCCAATTAAGAATTATTTGGAGTGCCATAGAACAGGAAATATCAAGCCAACGTCAGGAGGAATTGCAGTAGCAATCAATATTCTGGAAGCAACATGGACGGATTATAAATCAGGAATTCGCGATAATGCAAAAGCAGGATGGGTTTTGGCGAAAAACAAATGTGGTGCAAAACAGAAAGATCCCAAAACAGGAGTGGGGCCATCCGGCTGGTCGAAGGATGGAAAATATATTCAAAGAGTATATCCTCACGGAAGAAACTGGGCGGATCTATATCAAGTATGGAATCTATGCTTCTGTACAAGATTTAAAGATTTTGTCTATGTAATTCCAAAACTGCTGATTCCGTCAGTTGCCAATTACAAAGATCACCCAAGCAACTATATCTATCAAAGAGCAATTGCACTTTATATTTACCTTAACTGGTCAAGCTTTGACTATTTAGAAAAACAAAAAAACAACGAGCCTTGTATTCAGTGGCACGATAAAGCATTAAGTCTAGAGCTTGCCAAAAGTAATCGAAGAATGGCAATGCACTACGAAAGCTTATAGAACGAAACTACCTTCTAAAGTATGAAATATGACTTTAGAAGGTAGTTTTTTATCATTGAAGCAATAGAAAATCTAAGGTAAAATTATACAGAAAAGTAGAGTGATAGAAGGTATAGTGGGAGGAAAAGTAATATGGAGAAGAACGCGTACTTATTTGTGCATTTTATCGGGGAACTGGAAGATGGAGAACAGATACATTTTGCTGTCAGCAAAGACGGATTACATTGGAAAGAGCTAAATCAAAGCAAGCCTGTTTTATATTCTCATTTGGGAGAAATGGGAGCAAGAGACCCCTTTATAGTCAGACATCCAAAGAACGGCAAGTTTTACATAATAGCGACAGATTTACGAATTGCATCAAAGAAAGGCTGGGACGCAGCAGTTCGGACAGGAAGTAAAAATATCATTGTCTGGGAGTCTGAGGACTTGACTCACTGGAACAAAGAAAGAAGTATAGCAATCGGCGTAGAAAATGCAGGATGTGTCTGGGCACCGGAAGCAATCTACGATGAGAAAAAAGAAAAATTCTTAGTATTCTGGGCATCAAAGATCTGGGAGTCCAAGGAGAACGGAAAACATCGTATCTATGCCTCCTATACGGATGACTTTAAAGAGTTTACAGAACCATTTATCTTTTTACAAAAAGATTGTGATGTCATCGATAGTACTATTATAAAGAATGAAGATGGCTTCTATCGCTTTACAAAAGATGAAACGGAGAGCAAGGTGATTTTAGAGTTCTCCAAGGAACTGACCGGTACCTATCAGAAGATTGCTTCCGAAGTTTTGGCTGAGCTAGAAGGTGTAGAAGGTCCGGAATGTTATTTACTGCCGGATCAAAAGACCTGGTGCCTGATTGTAGACCAATTCGCAAAGAAACTTGGATATCGTCCATTTCTTATCCGTAATTTAGGCAAAGGGGAATTAATAAGCCTTGCTCAATCTGAGTATGACTTTGGGGAAAGCCAGAAACGTCATGGAGGAGTCATTGAGATCACAGGGGAAGAGTATCAGAGATTGGTAGAACACTATAGGATAGGATGATGAAAGCGTATCTGTCAGTTGTCTGAATATCCCAATATCTTTTTTTATGCTTTTATATTATGATAGAGTTCTTGTCATTAGAAAAGCAATAAATGAAACAGAGTGAGATAAGGGGATAAAGAAGAAATGAAAGTGTTCACAATAAAATTAGGAAGATTGCTGCTTGGATTTTTACTATGTGCTGCGTCGACGGTAATGGCGTTAAACTCAAAGTTGGGATTAAGTCCTTGGGATGTGCTGCATCAAGGGATTTCTAAGACCATTGGCATTACAATTGGAAAGGCAAGTATTACGATCAGCCTGCTGATCATCCTAATCAGTTTATGCATAAAAGTACAGATCGGACTTGGAACCATTGCAAATATATTTGTAGTGGGAATATTGATTGATAAAATTAATGCAACAGGTATGATTCCAGTTAGTCAAAATTTAGCTACCGGAATTCTGATGATGGTAGCAAGCCTTATTATGATGGCAGTAGGATGTTTCTTATATATTGGCTGTGAATTGGGATGTGGACCAAGAGATGGACTGATGATCGCCATAGTAAATAAGACCGGAAAATCAATTCGCCTGATCCGATTTTGTCTTGAAGGAGCAGCATTGGTTCTTGGATGGAGCTTAGGAGGAAAGGCCGGCATCGGAACAGTAGTAACGGTATTTGGTATGGGATATTTTATGCAGTTCGTGTTTGCACTTTTTCATTTTGATGTCAGCAGATTACGACATAAGGCAATTACAGACTATTTTAAAGTACCCGATAAGAAAGAATATAATTAAAAAACCTTCCGTGATTGGATCAACATCACGGAAGATTTTTTCTTTTTACCATATACCATATTCCATATACATCTGCCAACAGCCAGCCAATCGGAATTGCAACCCAGATTCCCATAACCCCAATCCAGGAAACTCTTGATAATACATAGGCAAGCAGAACACGAGTCCCAAGAGACAGTATGGTCAGGATAAAGGACATCTGTGGCCGGTTGATAGCACGATAATATCCATACAGCATAAATAAAATCCCAATCCCAATATAGCAGGAACCTTCCACGCGAAGATATTGTACGCCAATCCCTATAATTTCTTTTTGGTCAGAAGAAATAAAAATGCCCATAAAGAATTTTGAAAAAACAAATATAGTCAGGCTAATACAGAAACAGAAGGCAGTCACGCTGACTAGTGATTTTTTAATTCCTTCCTGGATTCTATGTAGTTTTTTCGCACCATAATTTTGTGCAACAAAGGTTGAAAATGCGTTTCCAAAGTCTTGTACAGGCATATAGGCAATCGTGTCAATCTTTACAGCAACGGCAAATGCAGCCATGACCGATGCACCAAAACTATTTACAATGCCTTGCACCAATAAGATACCGAAATTCATAACGGATTGCTGTAAGCAGGTATAGCCGGACAACGATAGAATTTGAACGATGGTTTCTTTTCGCCATGCACAATCCTGTTTCTTAAAATGTAGATTGGAATAACTCTTATAATAGCAGATCGCCAATCCAATCCCAGAACAATATTGAGAAATCGTAGTCGCAATGGCAGCTCCTTTAATCCCTAAGTGAAAGCCGACGACAAAAACCAGATCAAGAATTACATTTAATAGCACGGCTAGTCCTAAGAATAGTAATGGTATGACAGAGTTTCCGATCCCACGTAGCAGATTTGCAAAATAATTATAAAGAAAGGTTCCGAACAGTCCTAAGATAATATAAAACAAATAGGTATACATATCGTTATGTATCGTTTCTGGTACCTGTAATAACCGTATAATCGGATGCAATGTGCCTATGGAAAAAATACTTAGCAAAATGGAGATGACACCGATCATAGTAAATGATAAAAAGATACCGTTGCGAAGCTTATCATAATTCTTTTGACCAATACAAATAGAAAAGAAGGCGCTGCATCCAAGACACAGTCCAATAATTATGGAAATTAGAAAGGTCATAAAGGAATAAGAGGAACCCACAGCAGCCAGTGCATCTGAGCCAATATATTTTCCAACAATCCAGGTATCGATAAGGTTATAAAACTGTTGCAATACATTTCCCAGCATAAGGGGCAAGGCAAACAGCCATAGTTTTGAAGTAATACTTCCAGTTGTAAGATCCTGTTGTATCATATAAGTTCTCCTTTGTTTCGATTCCATCATTATAACACGTAGAGGTAATATATGTAAAATACATGTTGACACATGTTAACATTAGAATTACAATATAGAAAAATATGGATATGTAAAGGAGCTTATTATGAAAGTAATATTACATGATCTTACGGAAGAAGAAATTGATCCTATCATTCAATCACCAAAAGAGGATGTTGTCATACTTACCGAAAAGGAAAATCCCCCTCATAACTGTATTGGCTGCTTTGGCTGTTGGATTAAGAATCCGGGAGAATGTGTAATAAAGGACGGATATGAACATATGGGAGCGTACATAGGAAATTGTGCAGAATTTATTATTATTAGTCAAAGCCAGTATGGGGAATTCTCACCTTATGTAAAGACTCTGATTGACCGTTCGATTTCAGTTTGTCATCCTTATTTTACAAAGCGGGAAGGGATGATGCATCATAAGCTTCGATATGACAATCAATTCAAGCTGACCATATATTGTTATACCAAGGATATTACGGACGGAGAAAAGGCTACCTTGATCAATCGTTGCAAAGCAATGGCAATTAATTTGGGAACAGCCGTGTCCGGAATTCATTTTCTTTGTGGAAAACAAGAGTTGGGAGGAATCAGAATATGATCATTACGGCCATCGATGGGAGTCCAAAACCAAAAGACAGCAATACTGGAGCGTTCATAAATGCAGTAATAAAACAGCTGGAG
This sequence comes from bacterium, assembly GCA_030539495.1. GTDB lineage: Bacteria > Bacillota > Clostridia > Lachnospirales > Lachnospiraceae > KM106-2. The sequence continues at coordinate 11,085 of JAUNRX010000064.1, forward strand.
GGTAATCCTATCATACATACCTATGCAGTCGCAAAAACAGTAGTAAATGAAGAAGCAATGGACGAAATTATGCAAAGTGATATCTTATTATTGGGGTTTCCGTTATATGTGGATGGAATTCCGGTCAATATGCTGAAGCAGCTGATTGCACTTGAACACGCGTATCGAAAAAGAGAACATGCGGATGTAATCGTATATGTTATTGTAAATAATGGATTTTATGAAGGCGAGCAGAATGTAAATGCCATTGAGATGGTAAAACATTTTTGTAAAAGAGCAGGCATCCGGTTTGGCCAGGGAGTTGGTATTGGAACCGGTGAAATGCAGGGGCAGATGATCAGACAGGGGATGCCGGTTGGAAAGGCAGTATTAACGAATCTGGGAAGAGAATCAGAAGTTTTGGTGAAGCATATAGCAGAGAAAAAGAGTGGCCCAAATCTTTATGTGCGTCCAAACTTTCCATGGCACGGATTTCAGCTTATGGGAGATCAGACATTTTGGAAACCGCAAGCGAAGAAAAATGGTCTCTCTGTGAAGGACTTGAACAGAAGAATGGAATATAAAAGAGGGTAGAAGGCGGGGAAAACAATGACAGAAAAACCATATCATCATGGTAATTTACAAACGGAATTGATAGAAGAAGGCTTAGCACTCATTTATGAAGAGGGAATGGAAAATTTCTCATTACGAAAACTTGTAAAGCGAATTGGAGTATCTCCTACTGCATGTTATAATCATTATAAGAATATAGAAGAGTTGCGTAATGCGATGAAAGAGTATGTGACAAAGAAATTTTCGGAAGCACTTGTTAACAGTGCGAAGGACGTAGAAGATCGGTATGCGGCAATTGAAATGGGAAAGGAATATGTTAGTTTCTTTGCCAAACATCCTCATTATTTTACTTTCATTTACGATAACGAAGAGTATTCAATTACATTGACAGAAGAGACTTTTGACGGAGACTATGAACCCTTCTTACGGTTTAAAGAAATAGCTACAGGAAGTTTGATTGCGTTGGGAATTCCACCACAAAGATATCGTGATAACTTAATCGTGATGTGGGCAACCGTTCATGGACTGGCAGCAATGGCGAATATGAAAGGGTTCCATTACAAAGGAGACTGGAAAAGTTTAACGGAAAAAATATTATTTGAAAAATTGAGTTTAGGATAATATATGGAGGATACGTAATGGAATGTATAGAAACAGAACGACTGCTTTTGCGTAATTTCAAAGAGGAAGATTATGATGATCTTTATGAATTCCTGTCGCAGAGAAAGGACGAAGTATTTGAGGGATATCCAGGAATCACTTATGAAAATGGAAAGGAACATTTGGCATATCGCCTTGCCAACGATGATTTTATAGCAATTGAATTAAAGAAAAATCATAAAATAATTGGAAATGTCTATTTTGGAAGCAGGGATTTTGAAGCGAAAGAATTGGGCTACATTGTAAATAAGGAGTATCAACGAAAGGGATATGCATCTGAGGCAATTCAAGCAGTTTTAGACCATGGATTTTCAGAGGGAGTCCATCGTGTATTTGCGGAATGCAGCCCTAAAAATGAATGTTCGTGGGGCTTGTTGGAACACTTACAATTCAAACGGGAAGCTTATTTTAAGCAAAATGTATATTTCCATAAAGATAAGGATGGAAACCCTATTTGGCAGGATACTTATGTGTATGCGCTGCTTAGCAAGTAAAAAACAGAACAGTACATACATTAATTTTATAGGAAATGGAGAGCAGGATGGACATTACATTTGAGAAGTTTAGTAAGTTTCAACGAGGAACCATGCTCGAATTATTAAAAGACAGCTACTCCTTTGAAAAAAGATATGAAGAAGATTGGATAAATAATTGGAAAGAGGCAGTAAGAAGAATCACAGGGAAAAAGCCAAAATGAATCAAAGTAACAACTGATAAGCAGCTAGTACCCGCTCAAAAGAATTATGAAAGTGTAGGATTTGAATTAAAGGCAGTACGCGAAAATACAATAAATCCGGAGTATGCAGGAAAATTACTGGATTATGATATGGATGTTGTAGGAGGAAGTAGTAATGAAGAAGAAAGTGACTGAATTGACTCAAGAAGAATTTCAAAAAACATTTCCAATTATTTTAACAGAACATAATCAAAACTATAAGGAATGGTATGAAGTAGAAAAAAATAATATTTTAAGCGTTGTAGATAAAAATGACGTGATACGTATTAACCATATAGGAAGTAGTGCCATTGAAGGTTTAATTGCAAAGCCAATTATAGATATTTTATTGGAGATTGACGGTAGTTGCAATGTTACAAAATTACTGAGCGATTTAAAGACAATTGGTTTTGGAGAAGAGCTATCTACCAGAACAGAAGACCCTTTTCGAGTGCTTTTGGCAAAAGGAATGTCAAGTGATGGCTTCTCGGAAAAAGTTTATTTTCTCCATGTAAGATATTTAGGAGACTGGAAGGAATTGTATTTTAGAGATTTCCTGATCGCACATCCTGATGTTGCAAGGGAATATGGGGAGTTGAAAGAAAATATACTAAAGGATATTGAAAGTGGAAAGATAGAACGTATGCCAAATGGGCAACCGAATGGGTATTCCCAAGCAAAATTAAGTTTTGTTGAAAAAGTTTCCATGATGGCAAAGGAAGAATTTAAGGAACGTTATAAACCATGTTAGAACAATTAGTAGATGATCGTAACCCTAGTGTTTCTGGAATACTTGCGGGGATTTCTAAGGGAAAAGTTTGGCTGTTTGAAGAAACCAATCCTACATTTGCAGTTGTATATTCCTACTGTGTGGGTGGCTGTGGTCTGGCTGGTAGTATAAAGCCGGAATGCAAAGATAAGATAAAAATATTCTTGAATCATGTATTTAATGATTTGAAAGCAGAGGGAAAGAACTGTTTTGAGTTTTCAGCAGAAGAGGAAACTCTTTATAAGCAGATTTTTAGCCTATTCCCTGAAAAGACTTTATATTCAGAAGTAGAATATTCTTATCGTCTGACTCGTTCTTATGAGAACTTACCGGATAAAATACAGGAGTTTCGTATCCAGAAGGTGAATGAACTGGTTTTAGAGAAACTACTTGCAGGTACATATAATAATTCAGTAATGTTTTTAGAGCGTTATCAGAATTCGTGGAGAGATTCAAAACAGTTTCTAACCTATAGCAGGTCATTTCTTGTAATCAAGAATAATGAAATAGTAGGTGTCATTTTTGGCTCTTCACGATTTAAAGATATTATAACTGTAGACATTGAAGTGAATTCACGATATAGAAAACAAGGATTAGCCAGCCTGCTTTCTTATCATATGTTAAATGATTGTTGGAAGGATCATATCACATTACAATGGGATCATGTAGAGTCCAATATAGCATCCAAACGGCTAGCAGAAAAAATCGGTTTTCGTTTATTCAAAACAAGGCCATACTATTGGTTTGACTTAAGTGAAGAGTAAAATAAGAAAAATTTACAAAGGATAGCATAATGAATATTAAACTAGTAAAATTATCACATGAATACAGGCAGCAGTTAAACGATATGATGGAGGAGTGGCTTTCTGTAGAACAGGAGTTTTCTCCATTTATGATTCGAAGAAATGATTATCATGAGTTTGATTATTACTTAGAGAATCTTGAATTAAAAGAAGAGATAGGCGGGCGTGTGCCGGATTCTACTTTCTTCTGCCTCGACTTAGAACGAAATCTATTTGTTGGAGCAATCAATATCAGGCATTATTTGAACAAGGAACTTTTATACAGTGGAGGACATATTGCGGATGGTATAAGGCCTAGTGAAAGACGAAAAGGATATGCCACCGAGATGATAAAATTAGGATTGGAAGAATGTCGAAAACTTGGGATTACAAAGGTACTTATGGTATGTGACAAAGATAATATAGGTTCAGCAAAATCGATCCTTAACAACGGTGGAGTTTTAGAAAATGAGGTACTTGTAGATGGAGTGATTGAGCAGAGATATTGGATTACTCTTGACGCATAATGAATATGGAGAAGGGGAGGCTATGGAGATTGAGATAAAAGAGGCATACCCGGGAAAGGTGATTTAGACTCAGGAGAAAGAATCAAAAGCAACATTTGAAAAACAGCATACGATGAATGCAAAAGCAAAGTACAAACAAGATAATTAGTCAAAAAGGGAGACAGATAAAATGAAAAAACAAGATATTTTTCAAGGAAAAAAAGTATTTGAACTGGAGGAGGAGCAAAGACATGCCGTTATTACCAAAGAGGAAGGTAAGGCATGTAAACATCGGCTTGAGAAACGATGGTATCGTAGGTTGATTGAGCTAAACATAATCATGATTATAGTGGTAGTGGGATTAGTGGTACATAACATGGATAAGAATAAAAAATTAGCATCCAAGGCAGTGAAACAGATCCAGCAGGAAATGAATGAATCCTCGGATGATAATGCTACTAGTAATGATGATAAGAATAAGTTAACAGTAGACGATATTCCGTTTGAAATACAAATGCTGGGATATGGGTTTATGGCTTTAATTGTTGGATACTTAGGACTGTATTTTTATTTTGCATATTACCGTGCGAATTCTCTTCGAATTACAGAGAAAAATTTTCCCGAGGTATATGCTTTAATTGAGGAATATTCGTATCGCTTAGGAATCTCAACACCAAAAGCATATGTAATTCAACAGAGTGGTATTTTAAATGCATTTTCCACATTTATATTTAGAAAACAATGGATTTGTATTCATTCCGAATTATTTGAGGTAGCTTATCGAGAACACAAAGATATGGATGCCTTGGCATTTATCATTGCTCATGAGTTGGCACATATTTATTATGGACATGCAACACTACATTACAATTTGCCAATCTGGTTTTCCAGTGCGATTCCTATTATTGGAGCAACAGCTTCCAGAACAAGAGAGTATAGCTGTGATCGTTTAGCACAACGATTAACAGGATCAGATGGATTAGATGCAATGTTAGTATTAGTGATTGATCGACATTTATATAAAATGGTGGATAAGGAAGATTACATTCAGGAGATGCGTGGCCAGAGAGGATTCTTTTTATGGGTTGTTAACTTAGTAGTCGATCATCCGATCATGAGTAAACGAGTGGTTGCCTTAGAAGAAGGACGAGGCAGTGGAAAATTATATTAGATAGAACGGCATAGTATTACCCCCAAGATAGGGGTGATGCTATGCCGTTTGTGTTTTAGTGCTAGTCTAAAGCTAGATTCTGTTTATTGTTATTGTATGCTCCGTAGGTTCTTGCATCTCTGTTGCATATCCAAAGGATGCACATAAAAGAGGCTTAAAACCTTCAGGAATTTCAAGAACCTTTAAGAGTGACTCATTTTGTGCAACGGCAGCAGCGGCACCACCCCAAATAATGTTATCTACCTTTTGGTCAGTTGCAGCAAGTATCATATGATCAAGTACGCAAGCAGCATTAGCATACTCAACACCAGGCATCATAGCCGGAGTAGAAGATACAAGAATTAATGTTTTTGCGCCAAAGTCCATATTCTTTCTTATGTTAATCATTTTAAATACCAAATCTGATGCAGTATCAAAAATTTCTTTTAAAATATCAGGATCTTGTATAACGGTAATATGAAGAGAATCATATTTTCCGGATGCAACGGGAGCCTTAGCACCTGCAGCTAAAATGATGTTTAACGTTTCTTCTGGAATCTGTTCCCCATTATAAGATCTTACTGATTTTCTAAGATTGATTGCTTTTAATGTTTCCATTTTAGTCCTCCAAATTTGTTTTTTGCATAAATTATATGACAACGCCCATACTATACCGGACGTCCTTGAATACATGTATTTTATAAGTTATACTTAAATTTGAAAAGTACAATATTTTTTTATAGGTACTATCTAATTTAATAGTATGGAGGAATTTAGATGAACAATTTAGTGTTTAGCGATGAAAATTGTCCTGTTGCAAAAATCAGCAAAGTTGTCCAAGGTAAGTGGACTATGATTATCATATACTTGCTTTCCGGAGGAACTTTACGATTTAGTGAACTTAGAAATAAACTTCCGAATGTTACAGATGCTAATTTGACCAAAGATTTAAGATTATTAGAAAGCTATGGTGTAATACACAGAGAGGTATATCCGGTTGTCCCACCTAAGGTAGAATACTCTTTAACCGATATGGGAAAAGATTTTCTTCCAATCTTAGATTCGCTTAATAAGTGGGCAGAAAAATACACAGCTGAATAATACAGCTGTGTATTTTTTTATGAATTAAGTGGAAATATGATTCTTATAAATTTTGTCAAATTAGCTTCTGTCACATTAGGCATTTTTCGCTTTAATTCTGAAAATCTCAATGTCTCCTCGCTTAAGAAATATATGATTACCATGGACCATTTTCCCAAAATAATCTTTTGTACACTTGCAATAGGACAATTTGCTATATCATCTTCATATTTATACTTCATAGTTTTCGCCATACTATTATTTATGATAGTACCTATTAAAAAATAACGTACTTGTAGCTATCGGTATTACCTATTATGCTTATACCATAGTAAATATATTTCGTAAAGGAGCAGTTTGACATGAAAGTAATAATATTTGGAGCAACCGGAGGCATTGGAAAGTGGGCATTAAAGCATGCACTAGAAAAGGGACATGAAGTAACTGCATTTGTCCGTACTCCATCAAAAATCACAATAAAAAATTCTGCTCTTCATGTAATCAAGGGAGATATCTCAAATTATGAAGAAGTTCGATCGGCTGTAACAGGTCAGGATGCAGTGATCTGGTGTGTTGGAATTCCTATGAAAAGAAAATATGAAAAGATGGAATCCTTAGAGGGCCATAAGGTTTTATTAAAGGCAATGAAATCCACAGGCGTAAAACGTTTGATTGACTGGGGAACTCCAAGCATTCCATTTAGAAAGGATAAAAAATCGTTTAGTACGGTTGTACCTGGTATATTAGCTTCGGTTGCTTTGCCAATGCCGAAAAAGGAAATGGTGGCAGTTGGTGAGATACTTATGTCTTCTGATTTAGAGTGGACAATGGTACGTTTTATGGCACCAAAAGATACACCTTATACAGGAAAGGTAAAAGTAGGATTCGGAGATATTAAAATGTCCTTTTCAATTTCCAGGGAAGATATAGCAGCTTTTATGGTAGAACAATTAGACACGAATGAGTATATTCATTCAATGCCTATTATCGGGAGCTAATGAAAAAAAACTTTTGTGATTAAATAAAAATCACAGAAGTTTTTTTATATAGAAATCTTCTCTTCAAGAAGCCTCCTATGTATAAAAAAACGCTCCACTAAGGATGCGCACTCAGGGAAAGGGGAAAGTGTCGAAGACATTATGTTCTGTATAGGATTAGAATGTCAAAAGGTTATTTGTTTGTGAACGTTTGGGCATATACCAAATTATTGGATTAAAATACCCAAAATCATAAGTTAAAAGTAAAGGAGTAAGGCAGTTTTGGCATATACAAGAATTAGTAGTTGAAAATGCCCACAGAATTTGTCGAAGTCTGGGCATATAAAAGTGAAAAAAACTGTATATGCCCAAAACTTCATAAATTTTTTTGAAATAGTGAGGAAATTGGGCAAAAACGGCCAACAAATTTCATATATGCCAAAAGGCCTGTCAGCCCTCGAGCTTCGGCGCTGG
>JAUNRX010000065.1 GCA_030539495.1 bacterium
GATTTGGCAAAGAAAACTAAATTATACTAGTTTATAAGTATGGTATGTACACATAATAACAAGGAGATGCAAATGTATCTTCTTGTTTTTTTACTTTATAGGAAATTGCGTGGCAATCCCCTATAAAGTAAAAAAGCACCCTGAAAAACGGGTGCACGATGCACACTCAGCGGAACGGAACATATTGCTACATGTTAACTTAGCATTTTCTGTGAAAAATGTATAAGTGATATAAAAATGATACATGATAGAAATAATGGAAGAGAAATGGAGTGGAATGATGAAAAGAAAAGTTGTGTATAAATCATGCTTGATTTTTGCATTTGTGCTATGTTTTTGCGGATTAGTTTATGTATCATACTCCTACATTGATAACCAAGTGCCAAACATCATTCATCTTGTAGTTGGCGAAGAAGAACAATTTGACTTTAGTCTTCCGATCGAAGCGGATTTGGTAAAAGAAGATTTAAGCGTAATTAATGTCAATCAAGGTAATAAAGTAAATGCAGAAAATATTCATTTCAATTTTAGTGAACCATTTACAATGGAATCAGCAAATCTAGGTGAATACAAAATAGCATTGAAATTATTCGGATTAATTAATTTTAAGACGATTACTGTTAATGTAATAAATGAAACAGAGGTAATTCCATCAGGAGCCTCTATTGGAGTATATATAGAAGCAGATGGAGTCATGGTCCTAGGCACAAGTCCAATTACTGGTCAGGATGGACAAAACTACGAACCAGCATTAAACGTATTAAAATCCGGGGACTATATAATTGCAATAAATGGTCAGAAAGTAGAATATAAGGAAGAACTAATTAATAAAATTCAAGAAAATAGAGAAGATAAATTGACTTTTGATGTTCGTCGTGACAGGGAAACAATAAAAGTCTCTTTAAATGCTGTCAAAAGTGCTGATGGTGATTATAAAATCGGAACTTGGATCCGTGATAATACGCAGGGTATAGGTACCTTGACTTATGTTGGGTTAAACGGCAGCTTTGGGGCACTAGGACACGGAATTACAGATGTCGACACCAATTTACTAATGGAGATTGATAAGGGTACTCTTTATAATGCAAAAGTACTTGATATTGTGCGAGGTCAAAATGGAACTCCAGGCGAAATTGTGGGCATGATCAAGACAGGAAACGGTAATAATATCGGAGAAATCTATAAAAATACCAATCAAGGAATATTTGGCACAATAAATAATACAAATTATAATATAAGTAATAAAAAAGCAATACCAATTGGTTTAAAGCAAGAAATCAAGCTTGGCAAGGCAACGATCCTTTGTTCGGTAGAAGGCGAGATAAAGGAATATGAGATAGAAATAGAAAAAATCCAGATGAATAATAAGAAGCAGAATAAAGGCCTTGTAATCAAGATCACAGATGATCGCCTATTAAATATAACGAATGGTATCGTACAGGGAATGAGCGGAAGCCCAATCTTGCAGAATGGGAAGGTTATTGGTGCGGTTACCCATGTGTTTATACAGGACTCAACAAGAGGATATGGCACATTTATCGAAAATATGTTAAATTCAGCACAATGATTATAACAAATTCCAATGCATGCGCTATATCAATATAAAATTTGAAAAAGTTTCGAAATAGTTCAAAAAAAGTTATCGACGTAATTATTATTTATTCCAAATAATAGGGTTTTTATTAACATTGAAAATGAATCTGATATACCAAGATAGTTATAAAAGTCCTTAAATACTACATCTTTATACTTTTACTACAACTCTCGTGTCGAAGCATGCGAAAAAAAACAATTGATATAATGTAAAAAAATGGTTATAATTCAATCATGGTAAATATTTACAAATCTTATAACGTATTAAATAACGTGATAAAATAGTAAGCTTATCATAACTATTCACTTGCCGACATTAGGAGGTAGTTTTTGTTACAAGGCCGTGAAATACCTCACAGTGACTAGTTAATCTGGTTACGCTGAAATGATATTGCTGGGTAGGCAGCAGAGTAGTTTTATTGATATATAGAGGAAAAGTTATATTGTTTCTGTAAATATTTCTGTGTTTTACATTTTCATATTAAACGTAAATATGTTTATGCAAATGATGCAATAAGTTACAAATATGTTGAAAATAATTTAAATATCTCTCTGAATTAACAAAATTTGCTATTTTACATTGACTAGAAAGCAATTTAATTGTATAATTCCCTTAGAAAGGTTGTAAAAATTATCTTAGGACAACATTTTAAACTTTATCATATGCATAAACTATTATTATGTTACATTTAATATGAGGGTTAAATAATATAACGGGAGGAATTATAATGGCAAAAATTAACGTGGCTATCGTTGATGACAATGAGAGAATGGTTAATCTACTATCCGATATAATGAAGGAAGATAAAGATATTGAAGTAGTAGGTACTGCTGGTAATGGTATTGATGCATTATCTATTATTAAGGACAAGACTCCAGATGTCGTATTACTTGATTTAATTATGCCAAAGCTGGATGGATTAGGCGTAATGGAAAAGGTACGCAACAGTGATGAATATAAAAAAGCACCTGCATTTATTGTAATTACGGCTATTGGACAGGAAGGCGTAACGGAGAATGCTTTCGAACTTGGTGCAAACTACTACATAATGAAACCATTTGATAACGAGATGATCTTAACTCGAGTAAAACAAATCAAAGGTGAATTACATACTAAACTTGTTGAACCTCTTAAAGCAGCTTCTTTTGAAAATAAACAAATGTACATGGAACGTAACTTAGAGTCTGATGTAACTAATATCATTCATGAAATTGGTGTACCAGCTCATATCAAAGGATATCAATACTTACGTGATGCTATCATGATGTCAGTTAATGATAGTGAGATGCTGAACTCAATTACTAAATTGCTTTACCCTTCCATCGCAAAGAGACATAAAACGACTCCAAGCCGCGTGGAAAGAGCAATTAGACATGCAATTGAAGTTGCATGGAGCAGGGGTAAAATGGATACGATTGATGACCTATTCGGTTATACAGTTAATAACGGAAAAGGAAAACCTACAAATTCTGAATTCGTTGCATTAATTGCTGATAAGATCCGTTTAGAGTATAAGATGAGAGCATAATTGCTTAACTATAGTTTTAGAATTCTAAGAAGCATCATCATGGGGTGTGATGATACAGCAGATATTTCTTAGAATAAAAAATAAGGCAAAGTCTGAGACGTAAATGTAAAAACGTCTCAGATTTTGCCGATTAATGTATATTGAGATAAAAGAGCTCATTAGGAGGTAACAAAATGAAAAAAATCTTGTTTATAGCTTCAGAATGTGTGCCTTTCATAAAGACAGGAGGATTAGCAGACGTAGTAGGTTCCTTACCAAAGTACTTTGATAAAAAAGAGTTTGATGTACGTGTAATGATTCCTAAATACATGGCAATTCCTTATGAATATAAAGAAAAGATGGTCTACAAAGCACATTTTTATATGGAGCTGGCATGGCGCAGTAAATATGTAGGTATATTTGAAATGGAATACGATGGTGTAACATTCTATTTTATTGACAATGAATATTATTTTGCTGGTCCAAGTCCTTATGGAAGTATATATGAGGATATCGAAAAATTTGCATTCTTTAGTAGAGCATGTTTATCTGCTTTACCTGTTATTGATTTTAGACCTGACATCATCCACTGCCATGACTGGCAAACAGGATTAGTTCCGGTTTATTTAAAAGATACTTTTATGAAGGGTGAATATTATAGAGGTATCAAGACGATTATGACAATCCATAACCTCAAATTCCAAGGCATTTGGGATATGAAGACTGTAAAAGATGTTACTGGTTTGCCTGATTATCTCTTTACTCCAGATAAATTAGAAGCATATGGAGATAGCAATTATCTCAAAGGTGGTTTAGTATATGCTGACGTAATCACTACAGTTAGTGATACATATGCAGGAGAAATTAAAACTCCATTTTATGGAGAAGGTTTAGATGGATTGATTCGAGCAAGATCCAATTCCTTACTAGGTATTGTAAATGGTCTGGATTACAATGAATATAATCCTGCAACAGATCCGTTGATTGTAAATCATTATAATCCAATTACATTTAGAAAAGAAAAGATTAAGAATAAGCGTGCTCTTCAAAAAGAATTAGGCTTAGAAGTAAATGATAAAGCATTTATGATTGGTATAGTTTCGAGATTAACAGATCAAAAAGGTTTCGATTTGATTGATTATGTAATAGAAGAGATATGTACAGAGGATACTCAGCTTGTAGTATTAGGAACAGGAACTCCTAAGTATGAGAACTTATTCCGCCATTATGCTTGGAAGTATAGCAACCGAGTATCTGCAAATATCTATTATTCCAATGAACGATCACACAGAATTTATGCAGCTTGTGATGCATTCCTTATGCCATCCTTATTCGAACCATGTGGTTTAAGCCAGTTAATGAGTTTGCGATATGGTACTGTTCCTATTGTCAGGGAAACTGGTGGATTAAGAGATACAGTTGTCCCATATAATGAATATGAAAGCACAGGTACTGGTTTCTCATTTAGTAATTACAATGCACATGAGATGCTGAATACGATTCGTTATGCGAAATATATTTATTATACGAAGAAGAGAGAATGGAATAAGTTAATTGATCGTGGCATGGCTCAAGATTTCTCTTGGAGTCATTCTGCTAAGAAATACGAAGAATTATATAATAACATGCTATAATAGAAAGAAGCGACAGCCGTAACGTTGGTAGTCGCTTCTTTTTTATCTGTCAAAAATATTATTTCACTATAATATTACAAAAAACAGCATAATATCATACCACAAATGATAGAAATATGGAAAGCTAAAAATTAGTTCAGATAAATTTTTATACATATTCTACAATAAAGTTTGAATTTTATTTGCCGAATTATAAGAAATTGTTATATTTTTATGTATTATTATGTGTTATTATAAAAAAGGATTTATTAGATCCTAGACAATTTAATAAGATTTAAAATCTTGGAGGAAAGTATGACTATTGAAACGCTGAGTAATTTATTTACTTTTGTTGGCGGACTTGGTATGTTTTTATATGGCATGAATATAATGGCAGATGGCATGCAGAGAACTACCGGAGATAAGATGCGTCAACTACTTGGCATATTAACAAATAATCGTTTAATGGCGGTTATTGTAGGTGCATTAATTACTGCAATTGTGCAGAGCAGTGGAGCAACAACAGTTATGGTTGTTGGTTTCGTAAATGCGGGGATTATGTCTTTAGGACAAGCTGTAGGGGTTATCATGGGTGCCAACATTGGTACTTGTATCACATCTTGGATTGTATCCTTAGGACAAGTGGGGGAAACATTTAAAGCTGTTAGTCCAGACTTTTATGCGCCTTTATTAATAGGTATCGGTGCGTTCCTTATTATGTTCTGTAAGAAACAAGGAAAAAAACTTGCAGGTGAAATTTTAGTTGGTGTAGGCCTTCTATTTATCGGATTATCCTTTATGAAGAATGCAGCAAGCGCATATAGTGATTTGCCTGTCTTTGTAAATGCATTTAAATTATTTGGAAGTAATCCAATTATCGGTATATCAATTGGTGTATTAATTACTGCATTAATGCAAAGTTCATCCGCATCTGTTGGTATATTACAAACAATTGCTTCGACTGGAGGAGTAGTTACAACGGCATCTGCAGTGTATATCAGTTTAGGATCAAATATTGGATCTTGCTTTACAGCATTATTATCCAGTATTGGTGCTCCAAAGACAGCAAAACGTGCAGCCGTAATTCACTTACTATTTAATATGATAGGTGCAGTAGTATTTGGTGGGGCATTATTCTTAGTGTTTACATTAAATCCTGTGTTTGGAACTAGTTCTATTGATAGTGTTGGGATTTCTATTTTCCATACAATCTTTAATATTACATGTACAGCATTATTATTACCATTCTCTGACCTTTTAGTTCGAGCATCTGGTAAAATAGTAAAAGCACATGAGACAGAAGATGTAGAAGACGTAGCAGAACTTATGTTAAATCACTTAGACGAACGTATCCTTGAAACTCCATCTTTTGCAGTGGAAAGCGCAGCAAAAGAAGTAAACTATCTTGGAGAGATTGCATTTGACAACTTAAAGTTATCCATTCATTCGATGATGGATAATAATAAGGAAGAAGCAAGCAAGGTTAAAGAAGTTGAAGAGAAGATTGACAAAATGGTTAGCATGATTTCTGATTATTTAGTTAAAATCAGTAATCTATCTATAAATGAAAAGCAGCACCAGGCTGTTAACAACATGTTCTATACAATTAGTGATATTGAACGTGTTGGGGATCATGCAGAAAACATTGCAGAACTTGCAGAAGAGAAGATTGAAAATAATATCATTTTCTCCGAAGGTGCAACAGTTGAAATGGAAGAAATGTGTGATACCGTATTAAAAGCATATGAGAATGCATTAATTGCCCGTAGGGACAAGAGCATTGAACATGTGCGCAAAGTAGTAAAATATGAGGATAAGGCAGATATGTTAGAAGACGAGTTAAGAGAGCAACACATACATCGTTTATCTTCTAACAAATGCAATTCTGAAGCTGGAGTTATTTTTATTGATGCTTTAACAAATCTAGAAAGAGTGTCAGATCACTCTCTAAATATCGCTAATTACGTAAAAGACGAGCTATAGTAAAAATATCCCAAACAAATTGTTTGAGAATAGATACAATTTTTCGAAATATCACTTGATATTTCTTCAATAATTAGGTAATATAGTTCTTGTAGTTACAGCTTAGATAAATTTTTGACAAAGCTCAACTCAATTAGATTAATAACCTCTATATTCCATGAATATAGAAAGGATATTATAAAATTAACTTTTAGGAGGAATTTTTACATGGCAGTAAAAGTTGCAATCAATGGATTTGGACGTATTGGACGTCTTGCATTTAGACAAATGTTCGGAGCTGAAGGATATGAAGTAGTTGCTATCAACGACTTAACAAGCCCAAAAATGTTAGCTCACTTATTAAAATATGATTCAGCACAAGGCAGATACGCTTTAGCTGATAAGGTTGAAGCAAAAGAAGATTCTATCGTTGTTGATGGAAAAGAAATTAAAATCTACGCAAAAGCAGACGCTTCTGAACTTCCTTGGGGAGAAATCGGAGTTGACGTAGTATTAGAATGTACTGGATTCTACACTTCTAAAGCTAAATCTGAAGCACATATTAAAGCAGGCGCTAAAAAAGTTGTTATTTCAGCACCAGCAGGAAATGACTTACCTACTATCGTTTACAGCGTAAACGAAAAAACTTTAACTAAAGAAGATACTGTAATCTCTGCAGCTTCTTGTACAACAAACTGTTTAGCTCCAATGGCTAACACTTTAAATGAATTAGCTAAAATCAAAAAAGGTTACATGACTACAATCCATGCTTACACAGGAGATCAAATGACTCTTGATGGACCACAAAGAAAAGGCGATTTAAGAAGAGCTCGTGCAGCTGCTGTTAATATCGTTCCTAACTCAACTGGTGCTGCTAAAGCAATCGGTTTAGTTATCCCAGAATTAAACGGTGTATTAGATGGTTGTGCACAACGTGTTCCTGTACCAACAGGTTCTTTAACTCAATTAATCGCTATGGTTGATGGAACTGTAACAGCTGCAGACGTAAACGCTGCTATGAAAGCTGCTGCTTCTGAATCTTTCGGTTACACTGAAGAAGAATTAGTTTCTTCTGATATCATCGGTATCAAATTCGGTTCTTTATTCGATGCAACTCAAACTACTTGCATGGATATGGGCGATGGTACTACAATGGTTAAAGTTGTATCTTGGTACGACAATGAAAACTCTTACACTAGCCAAATGGTTAGAACAATCAAATACTTCGCTGAATTAGCATAAGTATCAGAATAAATATGATAAAGTCATTATGACTTTATGATCTGAAATAGGTCCGGTCTTTGTAGGCAAAATGAATCAAGTAATTGGTTCTACTATAGGGCCAGACCTATTTTTATTATAAGAGATTGTTTGAGATTTCTTATAAACGCATTGTTTGGATGCGTAATTGTTTTGAAATATTATAAATTCTGCTTAGGTTAGATTCGAAAGGAGTAACAACTATGTTAAATAAAAAATCAGTAGACGATATCAATGTAAAAGGTAAAAGAGTCTTAGTACGTTGTGACTTTAACGTACCTTTACAAGATGGAAAAATCACAGACGAAAACCGTCTTGTGGCAGCACTTCCAACAATCAAAAAATTAATTAATGACGGTGGAAAAGTAATCCTTTGCTCCCATTTAGGAAAACCAAAGGGTGAACCAAAACCTGAATTATCATTAGCTCCAGTAGCAGTTCGTTTATCTGAACTTCTTGGACAAGAAGTTAAATTTGCTGCTGATAACGAAGTAGTAGGACCAAATGCAAAAGCTGCAGTAGAAGCTATGCAAGATGGAGAAGTAATCCTTCTTGAAAATACTCGTTACAGAAAAGAAGAAACTAAGAATGAAGATGAATTCTCTAAAGATTTAGCTTCCTTAGCTGATGTTTTTGTAAACGATGCATTCGGAACTGCTCATAGAGCACACTGTTCTAACGTTGGTGTAACTAAATATGTAGATACAGCAGTTGTTGGATACTTAATGCAAAAAGAAATTGATTTCTTAGGAAATGCTGTTAATAATCCAGAAAGACCATTCGTGGCTATTCTTGGTGGATCCAAAGTTTCTTCTAAGATCTCTGTAATCAATAACCTTCTTGATAAAGTTGATACTTTAATCATCGGTGGTGGTATGGCTTATACATTTGCTAAATGCCAAGGTCATGAAATTGGTACATCTTTAGTTGAAAATGATTACTTAGATTATGCAAAAGAAATGATTGAAAAAGCTAAAAATAAAGGTGTAAACTTATTACTCCCTATTGATACCGTAGTTGCTAAAGAATTCTCTAATGATGCAGCTTTCAGAGTTGTTGAAGGAGATATGGAAGCAGACGAAATGGGCCTTGATATCGGACCAAAAACTCGTGAATTATTTGCAAACGCATTAGCAGACGCTAAAACTGTAGTATGGAATGGACCTATGGGTGTGTTTGAAATGTCTAACTTTGCAAATGGTACAATTGCTGTAGCAAAAGCTTTAGCAGATATTGATGCAACAACGATCATTGGTGGTGGTGATAGTGCTGCAGCTGTAAATATCTTAGGCTTTGGCGACAAGATGACTCACATCTCTACAGGTGGTGGAGCATCTCTTGAATTCCTTGAAGGCAAAGAACTTCCAGGCGTAGTTGCTGCTAACGACAAATAAGATCTGAATTAGGGCGTTTATAAGGTGACTTATATCGCCCTTCTTCAAATTCAAAACTCTATCATAAAAATAATCTATGTTTGAAAATCTATGTTTGGATTGAATGTAAAAAATACATTGTAAAGAAAAAGGAGATAAAAATATGCGTAAAAAAATTATCGCTGGTAACTGGAAAATGAATAAAACTCCAAGTGAAACAGTTAAATTAATCGAAGAATTAAAACCATTAGTAAACAATGACGAAGTTGATGTAGTATTTTGCGTTCCTGCAATCTCTTTAACAACAGCAATTGAAGCTGCTAAAGGTTCTAATATTAATATCGGCGCTGAAAACATGTTCTATGAAGAAAGTGGTGCTTTTACAGGAGAAATCGCTCCTAACATGTTAACAGATATCGGAGTTAAATATGTAATCATTGGGCATTCAGAAAGAAGAGAATACTTTGCTGAAACTGATGAAACAGTAAATAAAAAGGTGAAAAAAGCATTTGAACACGGAATCACTCCAATCGTATGTTGTGGTGAAACTCTTACTCAAAGAGAACAAGGTGTTACAATTGACTTTATTCGTCAACAAATTAAAATCGCTTTCTTAGATGTAACAGCAGATCAAGCTAAGACAGCTGTAATCGCTTACGAACCAATCTGGGCAATCGGAACTGGTAAAGTGGCTACAACTGAGCAAGCACAAGAAGTATGTGCTGCTATCCGTCAAGTAATTGGTGAAATCTATGATGAAGCAACTGCAGCTGCAATCCGTATTCAATACGGCGGCAGTGTATCAGCATCAAGTGCTCCAGAATTATTTGCACAAGCTGATATCGATGGTGGTTTAGTTGGCGGTGCCAGCTTAAAACCAGACTTCGGTAAAATTGTAAACTACAATAAATAAGAATAGTTTCCATACGAGAGAAATGCGCAAGTCGTGTTTCTTCTCGTATTCTGTTATAACGTTATTTCTAGCTAACATAGACAATTACTTTTATAAGGCTCATACCCTTAGGAAAAGTCTAGCGAGTGATCGCGATATACATTAGATAGAATGAAGGAGTAAATGACATGAGTAAAAAACCTACAGTTTTAATGATTTTAGATGGTTATGGTTTAAATGACAAAGAACAAGCAAATGCAGTAAAAGAAGCTAAAACTCCAGTAATGGATCAATTAATGGCAGAGTGTCCATTTGTAAAAGGTTATGCAAGTGGAGAAGCTGTTGGCTTACCAGATGGCCAAATGGGTAACTCTGAAGTAGGTCACCTTAACATGGGTGCTGGTAGAATTGTATACCAAGAACTTACACGTATTACAAAAGAAATCAAAGATGGTACTTTCTTTGACAACGAAGCATTTCTTGCTGCAGTAGAAAACTGCAAAAAGAATAATTCAGATCTTCATTTATTCGGTTTATTATCAAGCGGTGGTGTTCATAGCCACAACACTCATTTATACGGATTATTAGAACTTGCAAAAAGAGCAGGTTTAACTAATGTTTACGTACATTGTTTCTTAGATGGACGTGATACAGCACCAACTTCTGGTCTTGGATTTGTAAAAGACTTAGAAGCTAAGATGGCTGAACTCGGGGTTGGTAAAATTGCATCTGTTATGGGACGTTACTATGTAATGGATCGTGATAACAGATGGGATCGTGTTGAAAAAGCATACAATGCCCTTGCATTAGGCGAAGGTGAAACTGCTGCAAGTGCAGAAGCTGCAGTTCAACAATCTTATGACAAAGGGGAAAACGATGAATTCGTTGTTCCTACTGTTGTAACAAACGATGGAAAGGCTGTTGCAAGCATCAAAAACAATGACAGCGTAATCTTCTTTAACTTCCGTCCTGACCGTGCAAGAGAAATCACTAGAGCATTCTGTGATGACGCATTTGAAGGATTTGCAAGAAAAGAAAGATTAAATCTTACATTTGTCTGCTTTACAGAATATGATGCTACAATTTCTAATAAATTAGTTGCATTCCACAAAGTTGCGATCAACAATACATTTGGTGAATTCTTATCTAAAAATGGTAAGAAACAACTTAGAACAGCAGAAACTGAAAAGTATGCTCACGTAACATTCTTCTTCAACGGTGGTAAAGAAGAACCTTATGAAGGAGAAGAAAGACTTTTAGTAAAATCTCCAAAAGTTGCAACTTATGATTTGCAACCAGAAATGAGTGCATACCAAGTATGTGATGGCCTTGTAGATGCAATTAAATCTGATAAATATGATGTGATCATCGTAAACTTTGCTAACCCTGATATGGTTGGACATACAGGTATCGAAGAAGCTGCAATCAAAGCAGTAGAAGCAGTAGATGAATGTGTTGGTAAAGTAGTTGCTGCTATTGAAGAAGTAGATGGACAAATGTTCATTTGTGCAGATCATGGTAATGCAGAACAATTAGTTGATTATACAACTGGAGATCCATTTACAGCTCATACAACTAATCCAGTTCCATTTATCTTAGTAAACTATGACAAAGCCTTTACTTTAAGAGAAGGCGGATGCTTAGCTGATATCGCTCCTACATTAATTGAAATGATGGGAATGGAACAGCCAGAAGAAATGACTGGTAAGTCCTTATTAGTTAAGAAAAACTAGTCTATTATCTGCTTATATAGAGAGGCGTTCTCCGGGCAACATGAAAAAAATGTTGAATTGCCAAATATATTATGATAGAATTGTCAGTAGGTATTAGGAGGTGTGAAGGAATGAAAATATTAGAATATATTATGATTATTCTTTATTTATTAGATTGCGTTGGTTTAGTAGTTGTTGTACTTATGCAAGAAGGTAAATCAGGCGGTTTAGGTGCTTTAACAGGTGCTGCTGATACTTATTATGCAAAGAACAAAGGTCGTACAGTAGAAGGTGCATTAAATAAGCTTACAATTGCTTTAAGTGTGATTTTCGTTGTATTATCAATTGTTATCAATTTAAGTGTTTGGAAATAATCATTCGTATTTACTTTAAACACATATAGAAAAAGAGCAGTCGCTTATAGCGGCTGCTTTTTTTCGTCCAAAACAAGCTAAAATAATGCTGTTAAAATAGTACAGCTTGTCTAAATACTGCATAAACTTTCAGAATATGGTATCTATTGTCTATTTTGTATGATATAATATAATAAAAAATTATAGCTGAATTGTGCTAAACTTGGAATAAGTATTGGTATAAGAGGCTATGCTTTTAATAAGAATGGCAAGAAAGGTTGGTGTTGTCATATGGATAAAATCTTATTAGAGACAAAAAAAGAATTAGTATATAACTATATCAGCAGTAAGGAATATCGTCCTTTAAAATTTAAGGAAATGATGATGACGCTGCAAGTACCAAAAAAGGAAAAAGGCGATCTAAGAGAAGTGCTTGAAAGTTTAATCGCAGATGGCAAGATTACGATTGATGTAAAAGGAAAGTTTAAAGTTTCCGATGAAAATATTGTAACAGGAACTTATATTGGGAATAGCAGAGGATTTGGATTTGTAGAGATAGAGGGCGAAGATCAAGATATCTTTATCCCAGAGAATGCAACAAAAGGTGCGCTTCATAATGACGTCGTTCAAGTAAAGATTGTCGATAGCAGAGGCGGCGGAAAACGTCGTGAAGGTGTAATCGTAGGAATTGTTGAAAGAAAGACAGATGAAGTAGTCGGTACATTTGCAAAGAGTAAGAGCTTTGGATTTGTTGTAACAGACAATAAGAAGTTTACAAAAGACATTTATATTCCAAAAGAATTTACAAAAGGTGCAGTGACTGGACATAAGGTCGTAGTTAAGATTACGGATTACGGCTCAAGAGACAAGAAGCCAGAAGGAAGAATTGTTGAAATCCTTGGACATATTAATGACCCTGGCGTTGATATCATGTCTATCGTAAAAGGATATAATCTTCCAACGGACTTCCCGACTCCAGTTATGAAATATGTAGATAATATTGAAGACGAAGTGGATCCAAAAGAATTTAGTGGCCGTGTAGATATTCGTGACATGGACACGGTAACCATCGATGGAGAAGACGCAAAGGATCTTGATGATGCAATTACGTTATCCAAAGAGGGCAATATCTATAGATTAGGCGTTCATATTGCAGATGTATCAAATTATGTAAAAGAAGGTTCTGTCTTAGATGAAGAAGCGTTAAAACGTGGTACAAGTGTTTATCTTGTAGACCGTGTTATTCCAATGCTTCCTCATAAGTTAAGTAACGGAATTTGTTCTTTAAATGCGGGTGTTGACCGTTTGGCACTCTCTTGTTTTATGGATATTGATGAACAAGGTACTGTTGTAGACCATAAGATCTGTGAAACAGTTGTAAATGTAACAAGAAGAATGTCCTACAACTCGGTACAGAAAATTCTTGATCATGATGAGCATGAATGTAAAGAGTATGAACCATTAATTCCTATGTTTGAATTAATGAAAGAATTAGCTGATATTTTACGCGAGAAACGTAGAAAACGTGGTTCCATTGATTTTGATTTCCCAGAAAGCAAGATAATCCTTGATGAAAAGGGTAGACCAATTGATGTTAAGGCGTATGAAAGAAACAGCGCAACTAAGATTATTGAAGACTTTATGTTAATTGCCAATGAAACAGTTGCAGAGGACTATTTCTGGCAGGAGATTCCGTTTGTATACCGTACACATGAAAATCCAGATCCTGAAAAAATTCAGAAGCTTGGTATTTTTATCAATAATTTTGGATATACAATTCATATCGGTCAAGATGAAATTCATCCAAAAGAACTTCAGAAGTTATTAAAGAGAATTGAAGGAACTGCAGAAGAACCTTTAATCAGCAGATTAACGCTTAGAAGTATGAAGCAGGCGAAATATACAGTAACAAATGATGGCCACTTTGGTCTATCAACAAAATACTACTGCCATTTCACTTCGCCAATCCGTAGATATCCGGATTTACAGATTCACCGCATTATCAAGGAGAATTTACGACGTGGCATGAGCGAAAAACGTTCCAACCATTATTCTAGAATTCTTCCTGGAGTTGCTAGTCAATCTAGTGCAATGGAACGAAGAGCAGATGAGGCAGAACGAGATGTTGAAAAGCTGAAAAAAGCTCAATATATGAAGAAATTCATCGGCGAGCAATTTGAAGGTGTTATCTCTGGTATCACAACTTGGGGAATGTACGTAGAACTTCCTAACACAGTAGAGGGTATGATCAAGGTTACTAGCCTTAGAGACGATTACTACTACTATGATGAAGAGTCCTACACTATGATTGGTGAACATTTGAAGAAGACTTATAAATTAGGTCAAAAGGTCAAGATCGAAGTTATGGGTGTAGACTCCTTAGCTAGAACAATTGATTTTGAGCTTGTAGAAGACGAACCAATTGAAGAAGGTACAATTTCGGAGACATTAGCTGAAAATGGTCTTGTTGAAGAAAACCAGGATCAAGCAGCTGGAGAATAGTTCAAAGTGTGTTACAGAGTAATTCCCTATGAATGAACCAATGAGATGGTGGCAGTAATTGGGCCACCATCTCATTTTACTTCATGTAAAACTTAAGGATTGAAAAAATACTGGTAATTGTTATAATAGAATTATCAGAGAAGTCAGATAATTTAAAATAGGTAGGAGATAAGGAAAATGTCAAAAGAGTCAAAGAAGATGATTGCCAATAATAAAAAAGCATTTTTCGATTACTTCATTGAAGAAAAGTACGAAGCGGGTATCAGCCTTCATGGTACGGAAGTAAAATCACTGCGTATGGGTAAATGCAGTATAAAAGAATCATTTATCCGCATTGAAAATGGGGAAGTATATGCGTACAACATGCATATTAGTCCATACGAAAAGGGAAATATCTTCAACAAAGATCCTCTTCGTGTAAAGAAATTATTATTACATCGTTACGAAATCAATAAGATTATTGGTCAAATGCAGCAAAAGGGCTATACGTTAGTACCACTGAATGTTTACTTAAAAGGAAGCCTTGTAAAAGTCGAAATTGGACTAGCTAGAGGTAAGAAATTATACGATAAACGTCAGGATATTGCGAAAAAAGATCAACGTAGAGAAGCAGAGAAAGATTTCAAAATTAAAAATATGTTTTAGTACTTTTAGAAAAGAAACATTAATTAATTGACAAAAACATAAAAATGTAGTATTATTAAAACAAATCGTCTGAATAAACCAGATTGTTTTGATTATTTAAAACAATAGAATGCAACAAATAGTTGTATTGGTTTCAACGGGGTTTTGATTTTACTATGTTCGCATAACAAAAACAAAATACCCACCGTTCTAACCTTAGTTAATAAGGGCTAGTAATGGTTTCGACAGGCTAGTTGAAGTTGGAGAAGCTATCCGGTCGTGATACGTCACATCACAACAATAAATATAAACGCAGACGAAAATTTAGCGTTCGCTGCCTAATGGCAGCTGTCTGACTTAGTGCACCTACACACTAAGACCCAGGCATCGACTTTGTAGGAAACGACTTATGCAAAGCTTTGAGCATATGGGCGTACGATGAAGCTACTGAAATCAGAAGAGTGTTAGTTCTCGTCTGATGGAGGGAATGTCAAATAACTGACTATGATAGTAGAAGGACAAGGGATGCTGGTTTGGACGCGGGTTCGACTCCCGCCTGGTCCATCAGTAAAGAAAGAGCTAATATCTTATTTAGGTAAGATGTTAGCTCTTTTTCTTTTAAGAAAATATTTATGAAAAAAGTCAATTTTATTTTATGTGTATTTGAGTAAATAGAGGAGAGGTTCGATTCCCCTCAACTCCATAGAGATTTATAGAAAAGCCGCAAAGGCCAGTGTTTACTGGGTTTTGTGGATTTTGGTATTTTGCGGGAATTTAAAAAAGTATTTATATGATTATATTTAAATGGGATTGCTTGAGCAATTGTAAACAAGAATGTTATGTGATTTTCATATAAATATGATATTAGTTGTTTGATTATAAAGATAAAATTATCTGTTTGACGTGTAATAATCATCTTGAAATTTTAATACTAACAATATACTGTCGTAAAAAATTATATTATAACAGAATAAAAACATAATAGATGAAATCAAGTTTATATTGTGATATGCTATACATAGGAGAGTGAGAAAATGAATACAACTAATGTAATGAATAGTTTTGCATTAATGAGCTTGGAATATGGTAATAATAATAAAGATTATTATGATATGATTATACCGTTTATTCTATTAATATTAGAGGATGAAAAAAAACAAAATAAAGTTATTTCAGTAAAACAAACCGCTAATTTATTGAATGAAAGATTTAATATATACTTACCTAAGAATGTAATAGAAAGCATTCTTCGTAGATTAACTAATGAAGAATATCAATATACAAAAGTCAAGGATGGTATATTCTATTATACAGATAAAGAGTATGATAAATCAGACTTCATGGGTAAAAGAAGCAGAGTTATTGAACATCAAAATGCAGTATTTAAAAGTTTAAAAGACTATTTTAATAATTACACCGTTGATTTTCAATATGATTCCGATAAACTAGAAAGTAAATTAGTATCTTTTTTGTGTAAATATGGTATTAGTGTTCTATCATATGAGAATTGTAGTGATGTTATTGAAAATTCAAAAAATGACATGTACAATTACTATATTGGTAAATATATAATATATATTAAAGATAATGATACTGTTCTTTTTGAGTATATAAGAGAAATAGTAAAAGGTGCTATGTTATCAACCGCATTCTATTCTAATGAAAGTATAAAAAACTTTAAAACAGATAAAAAGATTACAAATCTATCGGTATATCTTGATACACCTCTTATCATTTATTTGTTAGGTATATCGGGGAAGGAGTACAAGGAATCTGTAGAAGAACTAATTACTTTATTAGTTAGTTTAAATGTCGAAATTTTGACCTTTGAACATATAGTTTTGGAAGTAGAAGGAGTATTTGATGCGTATGTTGCACACTATAATAATAATTCTCTTGATGAAACATACAACTTTGAGTATCTCATTGAGAATAAGACTAGACCAGCGGAAATATTATTACATAAAAGTAACATAAAAAGTGAATTAGAAAAGTACGGAGTTAAGATTAGTCCAACTCCAGATGTAACAGTTCAAAATTGCTCTATAGACATGGTACAAGCAGAAGAGTATTTGTCTAAAAGATTGCATTATAAAAGTAAAACTCGAAGAGAGAACGATGTTATTTCTGTGTGTAGTATGTACATAAAAAGAAGTCGTTCTGATTATATGAGATTAGAAAATTGTGAAGCGTTATTTATAACAACTAATTTGTTGCTAAGTAATATTATGAAGGAGTATTTTAAAAATGTAGAAAAAAGAAGAGATTTTCCGGCTATAGTGGATGATGCAAATTTCACTAGTATGATATGGCTGAAGGCATCTACACCTTCGGATAAATTACCAACATTGAAAATAATTACGGATGCCTTGGCAATGCAACAGGTGTCGGATGATTTTTGGGATGAATATTTGAAGCAAATAGAATTTATGAAACAAAGGGATGAAATTGATGATACATGTCTATATAAACTTAAGTACGATTCATTTTTGAAAAAACAAGTTTATGAGGTAAGTAATGGTGATGTACGAAAAATAACTCATAAAGATATTGTTAAGTTAATTGAAATAGATGATGCTAGGCGACATCAGGCGATTATGAATGAAAGAGATCAGTATAAGCAAGATGCTGATTCAAAACATAAACTATTAATTAAGGAAAAAGCATTAAGATATATAGAAGGTATCCATTTATGGAAAATCGGTTATCAAATATCAAGGTTTGTAAATTTTCTTATCTGTGTGTTGATGATTTTAGTGTCACAAGTGATCTCAACTATAGTAAAAGGTAATTTTATTAAAGGAGTTCCTTATTCCGGAGGGGTAGGATTTGCTTTACTGGTATTGAATAAAGTATTTGATAAATGGATTAGTAAACAGGTTGAATTTTTGAAGAAGATTTGCTTATTAAAATCACTGAAAATTTTAATGAACGAAGTTCAGAAAAGAGATACGGAGTATTCAGATAAAATAAAAGAGTGGATATTGGAAAATACAGAATACTTTAATATGATTAAGGAGAGTGCAGAGATTGATGCGATTACAGATGGTGTTGATGTCCAAGAAGGAGCTGCTTAGTTAAATAGAATAAAGCAGTATATATAAAACAGGGAATGTATTCTATGGAGGTAAGCGTCCTCTCAAGCACGCATTAAAAAAAGACATTACTGTCAGTATAATAAA
>JAUNRX010000216.1 GCA_030539495.1 bacterium
AGTCTGGGAATACTAATACGTTTGCTTGACCAGCGATTTCGCTGCCTGGAGCTTTTGCTTGACCAACACTTGGAACGATTGCTGCATCTAATTGGAATTCGCCATCTAATTTAAGTTCTGGGTTAGCTTCTTTTGCAATTCTAGTTGCTTCAACAACTTTATCAACGTCAGCGTGTTTAGCGCTTCCTTTAGTAGAGTGAGAAAGCATAGCTACTTTTGCTTCTTCTCCTACTAATAATTCGAAAGATTTTGCACTAGATTCAGCGATAACAGCTAATTCTTCGCTAGTTGGGTTTTGGCATAAACCACAATCACTGAATACGAATGTTCCGTTAGAACCGTATTCACAGTTAGGAACGTCCATTAAGAAGAATGCAGAAACGATTTTTGTTCCTGGAGCTGTTTTTAAGATTTGTAAGGATGGACGAAGAACGTCAGCTGTTGCATGGCAAGCACCTGCTACCATACCGTCAGCGTCTCCAGCTTTAACCATAGTTACACCGAAGAATAAGTAATCTTCTGTAAGAAGTTTCTTCGCTTGTTCTGGAGTCATACCTTTTTTCTTTCTTAATTCAACAACGATATCGATGTAGCTATCTAATTTATCACAGTTAGCTGGATCAACGATAGTTGCTGCAGAAATGTCGTGACCTTCTGCTAATTTATTAATTTCAGCCTCATTACCTACGATAATAAGATCTGCAATACCTTCTGCTAAAATTTTTGATGCTGCTTCGATAGTACGCATATCACCTGATTCAGGTAATACGATTGTTTTTTTGTTTTGTTTTGCTCTTGCTTTAATAGTGTCTATAAATCCCACAATAAAGTCTCCTTTCGTATATTATTTTCCATAAAAGTAATTATAATGCTTTTAGAATAATGACACAAGGAGAAATCGGCCGTATCAAGTACTAAATTAAGTACAATATGACAATTCCGCTAATTTTCTCCATTATCAACTAATCTTTAGCATAAAATCACTAACACCACTATTCTCTATCTTTTACATTTTTAAATGGAGTTATACTGTCATTTTTTATTTTAATTTATAGTACTCTCATGGGATTGTAAGGTTAAAACAATCACTTCGGGACGATTAAAAATCCTCATCGGAATAATGCTATTTCCCAGGCCACGACTTATTACCAACGTCGTATCTTCCTTCTTATGCACTCCTGCTGTCAGCTTAGGAAACAATCCTTGATCAGGGGCAGCCACTCCTCCCAGAAATGGAATTCGAAACTGTCCTCCATGGGCATGTCCTGCAAGAACCAGATCTGCCTTACTTTCCGCATAGGCTTCCAATAGTTCCGGACGATGGGATAATACCAGCTGAAAGGTATCCTTGTGTTGTCTCATTCTTTTTATCGTTGTTTCTACTACCGTGTCCACCTCTCTATTCGTTTCTTCTAGAAAAGAAACATCCTGGAGCCCGATTAAATCAATTACGTCATTTCCTTTTGATAACAAAGTCTTTTCATCTTCTAAGATAGTTACCTTGGCCTGCTGTAACTGTTCTTTTAACTCCTCATATACTCCTGACCATTTCTCATGATTGCCGGAAACATAGTACACTGGAGAAATCTTCACCATTCCTTGTACTAAATTCATTGCTGTCTCTACATCCGTATGATTGCTATCAATTAAGTCTCCGGTAACCACAATGATATCCGGCTCTTGGCTCTCTATAACCTGGAGCAGTCTCTCTTGCTGTTTTCCAAACTCTTTATTATGTAAATCCGATATCTGGACAATCCTATATCCATCAAACACAGCCGGAATCTTTTCCTCTGTAAATATAATATGGTTGACCTGAATTGCATTATTCCCCCACCAAACAAATATGGC
The DNA here is from genome assembly GCA_030539495.1 of bacterium. Lineage (GTDB taxonomy): Bacteria > Bacillota > Clostridia > Lachnospirales > Lachnospiraceae > KM106-2. The sequence continues at coordinate 1,852 of JAUNRX010000216.1, forward strand.
CATGGCTATCATCACTATTCCTGTTATACTAATCTTTTTTCTTGTCTTACTCTTCATTTGCTCTCTACTCACCACTATTTTTCTTTTGTTTTGCATAACGATATCCTCCCTGATATCCAAAATGCTTTCTTCATAATTTTCTTTCTCCAGTATGATAATATCTTTATGTTTTATGTTTTCACTGGATGAAATCCTGGTTTTATCCAATTCCCGACGGGACTCTGTGGACTCCGGAGATAAAAAAATTGCCCCTGCAAAATAAATTGCAGGGGCAAGAAAAATTATTTTCTTAAACCTAAACGTTCGATAAGTTTACGGTATCCATCAAGATCAGTTTTCTTAAGGTATGCAAGAAGACCTCTTCTTTGACCTACCATTTTAAGAAGACCTCTTCTAGAGTGGTGATCTTTTTTGTTAACTTTTAAATGTTCTGTTAATTCAGAAATTCTAGCAGTTAATAAAGCGATTTGAACTTCTGGTGAACCAGTATCGTTTGCTGTTCTACCGAACTCAGCGATGATTTGTTGTTTTTTTTCTTTGTTCATCATAGTAATGAATCCTCCTAAATAATTATATACCTAATGCTAAGTTCTTGGTCGGAGTGTCCAAAGACTGAGCATTGGTTAATATCATACTGTGCAATAATATCATAAAATATACAACTTGTAAACTAAAACTTTATAAATTGTATATTTAATTTCAAAAATTTATCTTTGATCGTTTGGCTTCTTGAAATTCTCATTATTGTTTTGGCTATTATTTTGACCATTACTTGGTTTAAATTCCTGGCCCCTCATTGATTGGGGAGCACCATTAAATTGACTTGGCTGTCCATTATATATTTGACCATCCTTCATTGGATTTACATTATGCATTTGCTGAGGATCATTCATTGGACGGCCGCCTGGCATCTGTTGTGGTCCATTCATTGGGTGAGCGCCGTTCATTGGCTGTACACTGTTCATTGGGCGAGCACCATTCCTTGGATGAGCGCCATTCATTGGTTGTCCACCCTTCGTTGGGTGCGCGCCAGTCATTGGTTGTCCACCGTTCATTGGATGAACACTATTCATTGGTTGAGGACCATTTATTGGTTGTCCACCGTTCATAGGCTGACCTCCATTAAATGGCTGTTGTGGTCCATTGTACATTTGTTGTGGCATAGGCTTTGCTGGAACAAATCCATCTACAATTAAATGTGTCTTTCCAACAAAAATATCATTTTTAATGGCAGCACAAATAATTAAGATACCATAAATAACATAAGTTGCTAATTTTACAAGGCCCTCTAATGTCTCCATAAATTTTATAAAGCCATTATCACTACGTAATGTAGCATATGTATCAATCATATTGGTAAATACATCAATCACATTAAATACAACATAAACAGCTGATACAATTAATGCTAATGCTAAGGATTGAACTGCTGTCTTTTTGACCTTACTGTCAAATTGAAGGGCAAATACCACTACTGTTGCTGCTATAATAGGCCAAAATGTCCCTACAGCGGAATATAATCCAAGTAAATAGAGTCCAACGCATAAAAGCATTGCTGGTATACCATAATTCTCTTTCTTCATTTTAAAGCTCCTCCTCAAAATATAATTTATTACTTTATAGTAGCACAGTTCAAGATAGCAGTCAATTTTTACCAAATACCTATTATAATTCTACTCAAAATAAGTTATATTTTCTACAAAATACCTCATAATAAAACAGGCGAA
>JAUNRX010000217.1 GCA_030539495.1 bacterium
AACAACCAACAAGACTATAACAACCAGCAAGCTTTTAACAATCAACCGAATTCACAAAATGGCTACACTAGCTATAGTACTACCGGCAATGGCGCAAATGTAGTGAAAGCTAAGAAATCCCGTAAATGGATGTGGGGTTTCTCCGCAATACCAGCCTTGGCCATCGTTGCTGTGCTTTGTTTCTTCTGTATTCCAAGTTTCCAAAACTTTGTGTTTAAAAAGTTTCTAGGTACAACAAAATACTATGAACATGTGGAAAGCAGCTGTTCTGAAAAGGTAAAAGATGAATTTAATAACCTTCCAAAAAGTAAAAAGCTTGATCCGAAGAAAGGTATTTCTGTAGATGGAAAGATGGCATTAACTCTTGACTCTACTCTTTCTGAACAACTAGGAATGGACTTATCCGGTTTTACCTTTGACTTTAAGGGAAGTACGAAAGATAAAAAATCTGCTGTCTCCTATGTAATAGGATATAAAGGCACTGAACTAGGAACTGTGGAGCTCTGTGCAGATCCTGCTAATAATCAAATGTATCTTAAAATTCCGACATTAAGTGACCAATACATTGACTATTCTGCATTTATGGAAGCCTGTACTGCTGCATATGGTAACACTGATTTCTCTAACATTACATCAAAGTTAAATAATCTTTCTACAGAAGCAGATTCTACAAACAATCAACAAGCAACGATTCAAGCAATCTTTCAAAAGTTATCCGCTGAATTAGATGCAGAAACGGTATCCGGCTTAAGTACTGAATATATCAAATATATCCTCGATGATATAGGTGATAAAGGGGCTATTAAGTTACTTGAAGATGAAGAGTATAAAGTAGGCTCTGTTTCTAAAAAATGCGACGAATTCATTATTACATTAACACCACAACAATTTATAGATGTGATGAAAGATGTATTAAATAAAGCAAAAACAGATGATAAGATTCTTAAAATTGTTCAAAATGTATTAGGTGACACCTCTGCCTATACAAAAGGAATCGAAAAAATGATCAGTGAAATCGAAAACGATGACACTCCAACGGATGAAACCTCTAATTTCAGAATGAAAGTATATACAGATGGAAATCAGATCTTTGGTCGACAATTCTCCATCACAGACAAAGGCACTTGCGTTGCCATTATTGACTACGGCATGCTTTCTTCTAATGATACAACTACATTTAATGCCGCAATTACACCTGAAGATGCTACAGAACAAATTTCAGTTACTGTTGAATCTAAGAAAGATGGGGATAAATCAAATGGAACCATTACATTAACTGCGGGTGGACAATCAGTAGATATTAACTTTAGTGATTGCAAACTTAATGATAATGGTACAGCAGAAGGAAAATATACCTTAACAGTTCAGTCTGTATGTAACATTACTCTTGATCTCTCTGCAAATGGAGATACCCAAACGATTAAGGTAGGCTGTAGTGCTTTAGGAAAAGAGCTTGGCAGTCTTAGCATGGACTACTCTGCAAAAGAAGCCTCTGACTTCTCATATCCAGAGGTCCCAGCAGGTCAAGTAACTAAAATAACTGATAACAAGGCTGTGGCTGAATACTTAAAGAATTCTAAGCTAGAATCATTTATTAACACGATAATTAAAACCTTTAATCTTCCTGCTACAGAAGATGCCAAAACATTAGCAGATGCTATTATTGCTGAAGTTGAATCTGGTGAATCCTTTAATTATAATGATTTGTTCAACGAAACTGGTGGAGAAACTACTCCAGAGACAGATCAAAATAATGCTTCTGGCACTACTTCTAATCAAATGTATAAACCAGAAGATTACAATCTCCCTTCTGGTACGGAAATTGATGAATACGGCTACTATAGCTATGATTTATCAGATACGGAGCTTGCCGAATTAAAGAAAAAAGGATCCGATTATAAGGAATTTGATAAGACTTATGATCAATTTAAATCCTATGCTGAAATGTTGGCAAAAACGTATTGTGATGCAGATGCTACTCCAGAGACTGTAATTACAAATAATGTTTCCGGTTACGTAACGGATGGATATAAAGTATCGCATCATTATATTTCTACTACATGGTACTCTATGAAAGATAGTAATTATATCGAAGTAATTATGGACTCTTTAAATAATAAGATTCTTAATGTCAATGCATGTATTGCTGATGGTTCTAAAGCATCTACAATCATTAAGGATACTTACTCACAGCTTGGACTTACTGCCGTGCCTGATAATACAATGAAAGAGATTGAAGCCTTTATTTCTTCCAAAAAAGAAGGAGACAAAGACTTTCCTCTAAGCGATAGTTACCTTTCTGTTACAATGAGCACGTATAGTACTGGAGCTGAATATATCATACGCATTGGAAAAGATAACACCATCTATTAATCCTAAGGTCTTTACATATAACAGAGAATCACTGCTGTCATATATAAAGGCCTTTTTTTCACATAAATTTTATAATTGAATTCTTTTCATTGGCCATTTCCTATGTTACACTGATTATAGATTTATTTCGACAACAAAAGGAGTGAAACTGATGAGTAAAAAACAGACTCTTTCTGACAATGCTTCCATCTATCAAAAACGAGAAGATATCTCAGAACGTGAAAAATGGAGTCAGATGAGCAAGCAAGAAAAGTGGCAATATTTTAGAGACTATTACCTCCTAAAGCTTATTATCCTTATATTTGCTGTAGGATTTACCGGTTATGTGCTTTATACAACCTTTGGTCCACGTGACACACCAGAACTTTATGGAGTGGTCTTCAATGATCAGCTTAACTCTGAAAAACGAGATACTGTACTTACTAATTTCCGTGAAGCAATGGCAATTCCTGAAAAACGACATATCTTTACATTAGACGATACCTTTACTCTTAATCCCGAGAGTCCTGATGTAACAACAGAACAAAAAATAACAACATATGCTTATGCTGGAAAATTAGACATTATTATTGCTGAAGAGACAACAATAAAATACTTAGCCGAAGGACAATATTTGCAAGACTTAACGCAAATCCTCCCTTCCGATTTTTATAGTTCTAACACGGATCAATTGATCTTTGCAAAACAAGAAGAAGATACTTCTGATGTTGCTTATGGAATTTCATTGGAGAACAGTGCAATCTATAAAGAAATGTCTGTTAACTATAATTACAATGGCGGAAAGAAAATGGCAATTGGCGTGGCAGTAAATTCTGACCATCGCGATAATGCTGTTCAATTTATAAAATACTTATTATCAGGGAAAGTCTAAAAAAGAAGCAGTTACATGATTGTAACTGCTTCTTTTTTTACATTAATGGAGCAAATAATCTAAGAATTGCTTTTAGAATACCAAAAGCTTTTCCTTTTTCACTCATTTCATAGCTAATCTCCCGACTGATCTGAATCGTTTGGTCCATATCCTTCTTAATATCTTTAATTGACTTAGTCTTATATAATAACACGCCATTTTCAAAGTGAAGATATAGACTTCGATAATCCATATTGATCGTTCCTACTGCTGCAATCTTATCATCTGAACAGATTACCTTTGCATGTATAAATCCTGGAGTATATTCAAAGATACGTACTCCTGCCTT
>JAUNRX010000066.1:0-3876 GCA_030539495.1 bacterium
AAAAAATAGCGACATTCCCCTTCGGCGCGGCAAAGTTTAGGAGGTAATGAAGACAGTAGAGACAAGGTCGATAAAGGCCTTTAGAGAGGGAGAAAGCCACATGTTTTTGTGATAAAACAGCTGTCCATGCATCTGGAGTTGAAAATCGATTACAGGAAGAGCGCAGAGAGTATTATTCTTTAACTCAGCTTCTACCGTATATTGTGGTAGTACAGATAATCCTAAATTTGTCTCTATAAATTTTTTTATAATTTCAGTACTTCCAATTTCAAGGAAAACATTTGGGGCATACCCTTTCTCTGCCAGCATATTTGTAAAGGCGATACGGTAGCTGCAGTCTTTTTCAGTTAAAATAAAGGGACTAAAGGCAAGATCCGTTAACAAAAGAGCTTCTCTTTTTACAAGAGGATTTTCAGGAGAGCATACTATGATAATAGGGATTTCATAGGTAAATGCCAGTGTCCAATCCATAGGATGAAGCAAATGGTCAAAGGTCCAAAGAATATCAATCTTCCCTGTATTCAGCATAGTCTCAAGATCAGGGAAGGTACCGATTTTTATAATCGTGTTTACATCAGGGTACTTTTTATGATATTCATTAACAATAAAGGGGAGATGGGCAGTGCAGATGGACTCCAGTATGCCAATCCGTAAGGTACCTTTTGGAGTCCCATCCGAAGATAAATCAGCAATAGCGTTGTTTGCCTCAGTTATTATATTGGAAGCATAGTGTACAAAACGAAGCCCCTCATTATTGACAGAAATCTTATGTCCAATACGATCAAACAGTGGGACGCCCAATTCAGACTCTAATTGCTTGATCTGCATAGTAACAGTTGATTGAGAATATCCTAGTGCATCCGCTGCTTTGGTAAAACTTCCGGTCTCTACTATTTTTAAAAAGGTATTTAATATTCGAATTTCCATAGACTCACCTCATATCAAAAATATTGAATATATTCATTAAAAACATCAATTTTACGAATGAATAATCAAATGGTACGCTTATAGTAAGGAAAAGACAATGGAGGAAACGATATGAAAACAGTTCAAGTATCATTTTTAGGATTAGGTGTCATTGGCTTACAACTCTTAAAATATATCATCAGAGAAAGAGAAGGCGTAAGAAAACAATATGGAGTAGAGTTACAGATCAATAAGATTTTTGTGAAAAATCTTTCAAAGGACCGTGGAGAAGTGGTAGAGAAAGAGTGGCTGACAGATCGGCCATATGAGGCAATGGAACATGCAGACCTTATAGTTGAGTGTATTGGAGGAAATGGATATAAATGCACAAAGGATTATGTGATGTGGGCATTAAATCATAGGAAACCAGTCATTATGTCGAGTAAAAAGTGTCTTGCCATGTATGGAACAGAGATACAGAAGGCAGCAGAGAAGATGCAGACCGTAATCAAATATGATGCTACAGTAGGTGGCGGAATACCGATCAGTACAGTCTTAGAACATATGGGAAAATGTGAGCAAGTCGAGGAAATCTATGGGATTAGCAATGCAACATCTAATTATATTTTGACCAAGATGAAGCAGGAGAACATGTCCTATAAGGAAGCACTTCAGGAAGCACAGAAACAAGGAATTGCCGAAAATAATCCAAAAGAGGATGTAGATGGCTGGGATAGCGTATATAAGACAGTAATTCTTGCAGGATTTGGGATGAACGTCTGGATCAACCCACAGGAGGTTACACCAGTCTCCATTACCCATTCAAAGGTGGAATTGGATCAGATGGTAAAGCCTATTTTTTCTGTTGTTTACGATGAAAGGAAGCGTACCGCTCATGTAAAAGTGAAACCAGAGATTGTAGAGGCCGGCAGTATATTATCCTGTGTAAATGGAACAGATAATTTATTTGTAATTCGTGGCAGTGAGAGTGGGGAACGTGCTTTTTATGGCGCAGGTGCAGGAGCCCGTCCTACAGCATCTGCAATGTTTGACGATATGATCAAGGTATTGGAAGATTGGATATAATTTTAGAAGAATTAGCGGAAAAATATTGCGAAGAATAGATAGAGTAGTGGAAAAGATAACAAGGTATGTTAGGACTGTCTTAATCATAACACTTGAAAATACTTCAAAATAGGAGGAAGCAGAATGTCGCAGATAGAAAAAAGAAATATTAGCATGATGATGGATTTATATGAAATGACCATGGCAAATGGTTATTTCAATAAAGAGAGTCATTCTAAGAAGGTAGCCTTTGATGTGTTTTATAGAAAAAATCCGGATCAAGGTGGATTTGCTATCTTTGCAGGGCTAGAACAGATTATTGACTATGTAGAAACGCTGAATTTTGATGAGGCGGATTTAACATATTTCCGTTCATTAAACCTATTTTCGGAAGAATTTTTAACGTATCTAAAAGGATATCATTTTAGCGGAGATATTTATGCCTTTCCAGAAGGAACCGTGATGTATCCAAATGAGCCAATCATAACGATTATTGCACCATTGATTGATGCACAATTAATTGAAACCGTTGTGCTGCAACAGGTAAATCATCAATCCTTAATTGCAACCAAAGCAAGTCGAGTCGTAAGAGCAGCAGATGGAAAGACGGTGACAGATTTTGGCGCCAGAAGAGCCCACAACGTGGATGCAGCGCTTTATGGTGCAAGGGCAGCGTATATTGGCGGTGTATCCGGGACGGCTACTGTTATGGCAGGCGAGGAATTTGGAATTCCTGTCAGCGGAACAATGGCACATAGCTGGATTATGTATTATAAGGACGAATATGAAGCATTTCGTAATTTTGCAGAATGTTATCCAGAGGACACCGTGCTTCTAGTTGATACCTATGACGTTATTCGTTCCGGAGTGCCGAATGCCATTCGTGTGGCAAAAGAGGTCTTAGAGCCAATGGGGAAACGTCTGAAAGGAGTTCGTTTGGACTCTGGAGACTTAGCATACCTATCTAAAAAAGTACGAAAAATGTTAGATAAGGCTGGATTAAAAGACTGTAAAATTATCGTGTCGAATAGCCTGGATGAATATACAATAGCCTCTATTTTAAATCAAGGCGGAGTCATTGATGTCTTTGGAGTCGGTGAACGCTTGATTACGGCAAAGAGTGATGCGGTATTTGGTGCAGTATATAAAATTGCCGCAGTAGAAGAAAATGGAGCATGGGAACCAAGGATTAAGATCTCAGAAACCATGGAAAAGATTACGAATCCAGGATTGAAACAAGTATATCGCGTGTACTGTGGACGAGGATATGCAGTTGCAGACTTAATTACAGGAGCAGAGGAAACAATAGATTTGACACAGCCTTATCGATATGTCGATTATGAAGAGCCTTGGAAAAAACGCTGTTTTGAAAACTGTACGATTAAGAAATTGCAGAAGCTTGTAGTAAAAGAAGGAAAAAGAACCAAGCAGAAACAAAGCTTGGATGAAATTCAAAGTTACGTAAAGAGACAATTGGAAACAGAGATTTGGCCAGAAGAGCAGCGCTTTGAAAATCCTCATAAACATTATCTGGATATGAGTCCAAATTATTATGAAATGAAAATGAGTCTTTTACATGAGGCAAGAAGATAGACAGGAACTTGTGAAGACGCAAAAGTAAAGGAGAAGATTGATCTTCTTCATGCACGAAACTTACACAAGCTTCTGTCAATTCCAGCATTTCCACTTAATTGAGACCATATAAAAACTAAAGAATCGTCTTTTTATATGTGGTTGGCAAAACGCCAATCACATTTTTAAATGCAGCAGTAAATTTACTTTGATTTTCATATCCAACTGCAATTGCAATTTGTGCCATACTGTAATCAGTTTCACGAAGAAGCGTAATTGCTTGATTCATTCGATACTGCTTCATATAGCTGGCAATCGGCATGCCATACACCG
>JAUNRX010000066.1:3976-18483 GCA_030539495.1 bacterium
GCTTGATTCATTCGATACTGCTTCATATAGCTGGCAATCGGCATGCCATACACCGCCTTAAATGTAGACTTTAGAGTAGAGGTATTCATTAAATACTTTTTTGAAAGTTCTTCAATGGTATATCTCTGATTTAGATTATTAGTTAGCAGGGTATGAATGTCATTTACAATCTTAACCTGTTCTGAATTACATGGAGTCGGCAAAGAGGCTTCTTTCAGCGAAAGTTGTGAGAGAAATAAAATAAATTCCTGAGTTTTTAACTTGCAATAAGGAATTACCAGATGCTCCGGCAGGTCATACAGGCTGTGAAAAATACTGTTTACATAACTAGTATTGGGAAGTGCCGTTATTTTTGTAGTATCACAAAAGGCAGCCTTCAGCTGTTCATAATTTACATTGGCTTCCTTTAATATATCAGGCGGATGCTTCAATAAGTCCTGAAAATCAATGGAAAATGAAATTCCTTCGTAATATCCAAGGGGGAAAGAGAGGTAAGAGTTTGCACAATGATCCTTCATATGTAAAGACAGATCCCCTTCTCCAAGGTATAGGTTAAGGTCATGTTCCATATGCCAGCCAATCCGTCCATGCCTGCAGTGGTTAAGCTCCATAATCGTGGGCATATGTGCATGTTGGTGAGTAAAGCTATGTGCTAGAAAATAGTTATATGTAACCTCAATACCAGAAAAAATTGTATAATGCAGCACTAATAGTTTTTCCTCATCGGAGATCTTCGTATCAAAGGCCTTCTCTGTCCATGAGCACGCTTCGTTACAATAGGTACGAGAGAGAGCCGTTCCAGAAGGAATGGAATGTAATTGTGCCTGCATTGTTTTAGATAAGGGAAGCTTCATCTTTGTACACCTTCTTTCCGTATAGTTATTCTTCTGGGCATGTGATTTTACCCAGCTGTTCGATCATGTGGTGTAGGGCCTGTGCAATCTCGTTGTCGGACGCGGTATAATACATTTCTTTGCCGTTACGTCGACAGCGAATTAAGTTGCCGGCTTTTAAAAGTCTAAGATGATGGGACACTGCAGGGCTGCTCATATCAACTAATGAGGCAATTGTCTGCACGCTTTCTTCACAGTGGCATAAAAGCCAGAAAATACGAAGACGGCTAGGGTCACCCAGTTGTTTCATGGCAGTGGATACCTCTATAATTTCATTTTCACGAGGCATACTTGTAACTAGAGTTTTATTTTCCATATGAAACCTCCATTGGAACTATGTATTTACTTTTACGGCATTATTATACTTCAAGTAGAAATATAGTCAACGATTAAAAGATTATTTAATTGATAAAGTTACTCCATTCAGAAATTGTTTTATTCCAAAAAGGAGAACCCCTGTCTATAATATTGACGGAAAGAATTGATATTTGTATTATATAGATAACGATTAAACAAGTATTTAATCCAAAAAAAGAAAGGGGATTTTAAAAATGAAAAAAACATATAAGATTGATGTCGATTGTGCAAATTGTGCAAATAAAATGGAGGCTGCTGCAAAGAAAACAGCTGGGGTAAAAGATTGTATCGTAAACTTTATGACATTAAAAATGGGTGTTGAGTTTGAAGAAGGACAAGATGTAAAAGCAGTTATGAAAGAGGTTCGTAAAAACTGTAAAAAGGTAGAAGATGATTGCGAAGTATTTTTATAGAAAATAAATGCTTGCATCTAGAGTGTCAGGTCTGACCGCGTAGGTGCAAAAAAAATGATCCATACATGAACGATTGTACATATATTTATTTCAAATGTAGTGAAAGAAGGATGAGAAATGAATAAGAAGCAGAAAAAGATGCTTTTTCGTATTATTATATCAGCCATCATGTTAATTGCTTTTTACTTTATACCAGCACATGCAGCTGTGAGAGCTGTAATGTATCTAGTGCCTTATTTGATTATCGGATATGATATCTTAATCAAGGCCTTTAAAGGAATTAAGAACAGACAGCCATTTGATGAGAGCTTGCTTATGGCAATAGCCACCATTGGGGCGATTGCATTGGCAGTCTATGAAAATGGAGATTATCTAGAAGCAATTGCAGTTATGTTATTTTATCAGATTGGTGAATGGTTCCAGAGCTATGCAGTGGGAAAGAGCCGTAGAAATATCAGTGATTTAATGGATATTCGACCAGACTATGCAAATATCGATAGAAATGGAAAGCTAGAGCAAGTGGATCCAGATGAAGTGGAACTTGGTACAATCATCGTGGTACGTCCTGGTGAGAAGGTTCCCATCGATGGCATTATAGTTTCCGGAAACTCTACATTGAATACATCAGCACTGACCGGAGAAAGCCTTCCACGTGAGGCTGCAGTGGGAAATGAAATTATCAGCGGTTGTATTAATATGACCGGTGTATTAAAAATAAAGACCACAAAAGAATTTGGTGAATCTACCGTATCCAAAATCCTTGACCTTGTGGAAAATGCAAGTTCAAGAAAATCAAAATCAGAAGATTTTATCACAAGATTTGCCCGTATCTATACACCAGCAGTTGTGTATAGTGCAATTGCACTTGCCGTTCTTCCACCTTTAGTAAGAATGTTTGGAATGGGGATGGCAGCAGAATGGGGAACTTGGATGTACCGTGCCTTGACATTCCTTGTAATCAGCTGTCCATGTGCATTAGTAATCAGTATTCCATTAAGTTTCTTTGCAGGAATTGGTGGAGCAAGTAAAGCAGGCATCTTGGTAAAAGGATCAAACTATCTTGAAATCCTGTCAAAGACGAAATACGTAGTATTTGATAAAACAGGCACTTTGACTCAAGGAGTATTTGAGGTAAATGGCATCCATCATAATATCATCGAAGAGAAGAAATTACTTGAGTATGCGGCTTTGACAGAAAGTGCATCCAGTCATCCAATTAGCAGAAGTATTCAGAAAGCCTATGGAAAAGAATTAGATGTGAGCCGAGTATCGGATATTCAGGAAATCAGCGGAAATGGAATTATTGCCAAGGTAGATGGAATGGAAGTAGCAGCCGGAAATAGTAAGTTAATGAAGAAGCTTGGCATTCGTTGTAAGGAATGTCATAAGGTTGGAACGATTATTCATATGGCCATCGATGGGGAGTATGCCGGCCACATCGTAATTTCGGATGTTGAAAAGGCACATTCTAAACAAGCAATTCAGGAGCTGAAACGGGCAGGCGTGAAAAAGACCGTAATGCTTACCGGCGATGCCAAGAAGGTAGCTGACCAGGTGGCAGGTTCTTTAGGACTGGATGAGGTATATAGTGAGCTTCTTCCAGCAGGCAAGGTAGAACAGGTAGAAAAATTATTAAGTGAGAAACCAGAGAAAGCGAAACTTGCATTTGTAGGGGATGGCATTAATGATGCCCCTGTACTTTCAAGAGCAGACATCGGCATCGCAATGGGAGCCATGGGTTCCGATGCCGCAATTGAAGCAGCAGATATCGTTCTTATGGATGATGACCCAGTAAAGATCTCAAAAGCAATTAAGATCTCTAAGAAATGTTTAACCATTGTCTATGAAAATATATGGTTTGCAATTGGTATCAAATTAATCTGCTTAGTATTAGGAGCAGTGGGAATTGCAAATATGTGGCTTGCAATCTTCGCAGATGTAGGCGTTATGATCTTAGCCGTTCTAAATGCAATCCGCTGCCTGTTTGTAGGGAAGGAAAAAGAGGAAATAGGAAAAACAGATTTGGAAAGTTCTGCTGATAAAGATGCAGAAACAGTATTTATGTAGAAAAGTAAAAAGGCACCCTGCAAAACGGGTGCACGATGGTACTCAGCTGAAAGGAGTATGTCGAACTGACACATGTCAGCGTGTGCCAGTTCGATATTCATTGGGTCTCATCTGATACGCTTCTTTAAACTTTCGACAAAAATAAGCAGCACTAGTAAAGCCAGTCTCCACGGCAATCGTAGAGATTGGCTTTGTTGTAGTCTGTAATAGACTGGCGGCATGAGATAAACGATATTGTATCAAATATGCGATTGGTGGAAGTTGAATGCCAGACTTGAAAATTTGCAGAACCCTGCTTTTACTTATGGAGGCATAGGCTGCAATATCATTTAGTGAAATGTCCTCTTGATAATGATCACGGATAAACTGCATCATAAGCTGAAGCTTTGCCTGTTGATGCGTTAGGTGATACAGATGGGAGGAATTCGACGTAAGATCTATATGTTCAGTCAGTAACTCCCAAAGTTGTAAAAGGAGCTGTAACGTATGAAGTTCCGGTTTCTTCGACTGTTCCTGGGTTTCATAAATTTTAGAAAGAAGCTGTAGGATCTCATTTTGCCAGTCGCACTGTGGATCAAAAATCTGGTAAGCAAAATTGGATTGGATGATAGGCTGTACATAGTTTTTATAAATAAAACTTTGCCCGGAAGACAGCAGTGTTGGTGAAAATACAATGTTTGGCATAATTGCACCGTCGGGAGTCTCAAAACGATGAATGATACCGCTATTTATAAAGAGCCCATGACCTTCGGGAAGGATGATTTTTTCCTGACCAATCAGGCAAATGACAGTTCCCTTGGAAGCGGACACAAATTCTAATTCATGATGCCAGTGCCAGTTAATACAATGAAAGTCATAGTTCCATATATCATCCAGGTAATAAGCAAATGGAAAATCCAGACTTCCGTGTTGTGCATTCTCTCTTAAGGTATCATCCGTTGAAATAACATTAAATTGCATAAAAACCTCCTAATTATGATATTGTACAATAATTATACGATTATATGCAATGAAAACGACTGTATAATACGATATAATTCTATTTAATAGGGAGGAAACATACATGAAGAACCAATATAATAAGACAATTACTGCCTGTTTCATTGGATATATAGTGCAGGCAATTGTAAATAACTTTGTACCATTATTATTTTTGACATTTGAGAGGACATATGCAGTTCCTCTATCGCAGATAACGTTGTTAGTAACTATTAACTTTGGCGTACAGCTTTTGGTTGATTTACTATCCGTAGGATTTGTAGACAAGATCGGGTATCGGGCTTCCATGATTATGGCTCATTTGTTTTCTGCATCGGGACTGATCCTTTTAACGATATTGCCGGAACTTATGCCGACACCGTTTATGGGAATTCTGTTGGCAGTAGTAATTTACGCAATCGGAGGAGGCCTGTTGGAAGTAATCGTAAGTCCAGTAGTGGAAGCATGTCCATCCGAAAATAAAGAAAAGGCTATGAGCATGCTTCATTCCTTTTACTGTTGGGGACATGTGGGCGTGGTAGCAATCTCCACATTATTCTTCTATCTGTTTGGCATCCATAATTGGAAAGTGCTTGCAGTTATTTGGGCAATCATTCCGTTATGTAATGCATTTGCATTTACCAAGGTGCCAATGGCCTCATTACTTGAGGATGGGGAAACAGGACTTCGTATTGGAGAATTATTTGCAAATAAGATCTTTTGGATTTTATTTATCATGATGATTTGTGCCGGAGCAAGCGAGCAGGCAGTCAGCCAGTGGGCATCTACCTTTGCAGAACAGGGGCTTGGCATTTCGAAGATGATTGGAGATCTGGCAGGACCTATGGCATTTGCTATTATGATGGGGGCTTCAAGAGCTTATTATGGAAAATATGGTGAAAAGATAGATTTAGATCGATTTATGATTTATAGCAGCGTATTATGTATCATTTCTTATCTAGGAATTTCCTTAATTCCCATTCCGCAGTTTAGCTTGGTTGCATGTGCTGTTTGCGGACTTTCGGTTGGCATTATGTGGCCCGGTACGTTTAGCAAGGCCTCAGCTGTCTTATCCAAGGGCGGAACTGCAATGTTTGCATTATTAGCCTTAGGTGGAGATGTGGGATGTTCTGGTGGTCCAACCGTGGTCGGCATTGTATCCAGCAGCATGAATAATAATCTGAAAATGGGGATATTGGCGGCAATCGTATTTCCTATCATTTTGTTAATCGGAATTTTGTTTTGCCGGAAATAGATAGAAAATAAGAACTGCTTATAGATATTGTTATTTTAAAATGATATAATCCTTTTATCGAAAAAAGACATAAAAGGATGGACAGCATGGTATTTAATAGCCAGAAAGACTTAAATTTATATTTTGAGAAAAATGGATTCTCTAAGAAGAGATGTGAGATATACTTAAATGCATATAAAGCAGGGATTAATATATATCCATACCTGAATACAGAGATTAGAACAGGCCGATTAAGAGAAATCTTGGTTGGACTGAAGCAAGGTGTAGATGTGTCAATCTATAATGATTATACAGCGTTTCGTCAAGGTCAAATGAAACAGATTCGATTTGGATTACTTCATGGATTGGACGTCTCCATCTATGCAAAACCAGAGTTTGATGATATGCAGATGGAAACAATTCGATTAGGAATGGAAAGTGGCCTTGATGTTTCCATATATGCAGATCCAAGAATAAAGAGCCCGCAGATGATACAGTTTTACTATCGTATGTTATCTCAGCAAGACAGAGAAGTAGTAACAATGAAGAATCCAAATGCTTCAAGATTTAATTTGGAAGAGTTTAAATTCCAACGGGTAGATTTTGAAGGGGTAATTACAGAATGTAAAATCTCTTCCCCATATAAATTTGGGTTATTGATTAAGAACCTGTTCTGGCAAGATAACTATATATGCGATCATATCTGGATTGGAGAAGCAAAGGCAGATGCTTGGAAGTTTAAGATGGAAACAAAATTCGATTTTGGAGATATGATTTCTTTCTCGGCGGAGATTGAACCATATTTACATAATAAAGATGGAAAAATCCATTATGGACTACGAGACCTAAAAAATGTTCAAATTATAAATAAGGAAGAGTATGTCAATAATTATCCGCTTAATCATATATTAAGATTTTATTTAAGAAATTTAAAGCAGTATCACCCTGACACACAAGAAATATGTGAAGGATATGAAGCATTTAAATGTGCATATAAAGTAGAAAGTGATAAACTCATGGAATTAATGTTTATCGGATATAGGAGAGATGCTCTGCTGTTCGAGATAAGGATTGATGGAGAAAAGTTATCACAAGTACATGCGGAATATAACCCATATAGAGGAAAAGGAAAAATTCTGATAAATGACTTCTTTTTTGAGTTGACGGATCTTAAATCACGAAAAGAGAGAAAGTTAATGAATACGTTCTTCCAAGCAAAATACCTTCATATGTTTCCAATGATCAGAGATGAGGAATACGTAAATAGTTAAATTTGAAAAAAGAGCCTAAAATCATAACATGTGATCTTAGGCTCTTTATATTTACGCGAACAACGAGCCAAACTCGCAGTGCTCACTTGTTATAGAAATATGCAAGTGGTATCATATTTTATAACAACAGAAGGAAAATTATGGGGAAAGTAAAAGAATCAGTTCTTCTGTGGATCTTTGATAGATAAGTGGAGGGGATAAAAGTTATGGTTATGTTAGTACAGGTTTTAACCATTAGTTCGGTGATTGGTTTGGCAATTTTTTTGCTGCTATATTTTCATAATCCAACATCAATACTTAATGGTTTTATATTTGACTGTGAATTGGGCTTACTGCTAATGACAGCAGGATTTGCCATAGTACTAAATCCGCATCTAAGAGTGTTAAGTACAATTTTTATACTCTTGTTATTTGCAGTAGCATTGATCATTGTACTAGGAGGAATATGGATTGTTATCGCGTTCTTGCTTATAAATGCGGTACGTGTGTTTCGAAAAGAGCAGCATAAATTACAAAATATGCTATCATTGATTATCGGTTTAGGTCTATTAGTGCAGACAATTATATTTTTTACGGCACGAGGGCTTTTAAGGCAGCCACTAGTTCAAATAATCATGGGGTTTCTATTAATTGTAGAGGGATGGCTGTTGATCACAGCAATTTGTTTTATTACATCCAGCTTGTTATGTAGGTTGGACCGGCCTCGAAAGAATACAGATTATATAATTATATTAGGCGCAGGATTATTACGAGGAAATGAAGTATCACCACTGCTAAAGGCACGTATTGATGTTGCAATTCATTTCTATCAGAAAGTGATGAAAAAGGGGAAACACACAAAGCTGTTATTTTCGGGTGGACAAGGAAAAGATGAAACAGTTTCGGAAGCAGAAGCAATGAGAGACTATGCAATGGGACAAGGCATTCCTGAGCAAGACATCTTAATAGAAAATAAAAGCACAACAACATTAGAGAATTTTAAATTTTCCAAAGCAGTAATGGATGCGGATGCCAATGGAAGTTCCTATCGATGTGGCTATGCTACAAGTAACTATCATGTATTCAGAAGCCGTATCTATGCTCAAAAGGCAGGTTTGCCAAAAGCAAAGGGCTTGGGTGCAAAGACCGCAAGATATTATATGACAAATGCAACAATCAGAGAGTACATAGCGGTTATGTTAAATAATAAAAAGAGTAGTTTCATTCAGCTGGCATTCATTGCAGTAAGTTATTTTGCAGTTGTGATTTGTATCAATATATAGATGAGAAAAATGGAATGAAAAAAGGAAAATGCTTTCATTGATAATTCGTCAACGAAAGCATTTTCCTTTTTTATATAACGATTGTATGTAGCCTTCCACTTAGATGGAGGAAAAGCCTTTCCCAAAGACTTCGCTTGTATTGGAAACAGAAATAAATGCCTCCAGAGAGTTATCACGAATGTAGTTTCGCAACAGTGCGGCCTGATGTCTAGAAAGGGTAGTGAAAATAATATACTTTTGTGTGCTTGTATAGGCCCCGATTGCTTCAGTAATAGTAGCGCCCTTTTCTAAATCATGGGTAATGAAATCACAAATGCTGTCAACATCTTCACATACAATGGTAACTGCTTTTGAAAGGTTAATACTGTCGATAATTCCATCAATTAGAAATGATTTTACAGTAAGACCAACAAAAGAATAAAGTGCAGTTTGTATATCGAACACGAAACATGCAGCAATGATCATAACAAGATCGGAGACAAATAAAGCGATTCCAATGTTTTTAACCGACGTATACTTTTGAATAATCATGGCGATAACATCGGTTCCACCACTGGAAGCCCCGATTTGAAATAGAAGGGCAGAGGCAATAGAAGGCAATGTGATTGCAAAAATCAGTTCTAAAATAGGCTGGTTTGATAGGTGTTCCGTAATTGGATAAGCTTTTTCAAAAATAACAAGTAAAACGGATAAAAGCATACTTGCATAGGTAGTCTTTATTGCAAATGATTTCCCTAGAAAAATAAAACCAATAACAAGTAGGAGCACGTTAATCATAAGCGTAAAGGAACTGGCCGAGATAGGAAAGATTTGCGCAAATACACTTGCAAATCCGGTAACGCCGCCAAAACAAAAATTATTCGGGAATTTAAAAAAGTAAATCCCGATCGCCATAATAAAGATACTTAGTGTTATGTAACAATAATTTTTTAGTAATTTCATCTTTAAGTCCTCATTTATTAATTTTATATAAAATTATCTTAGGAACTTTTGTAGATAATGTCAAATAAAAAATGAAATAATATGAATTTACAAAAGTCCCTTCCATGGTATACTAACAGTATGTTGTCTTATAGCAACATACTAGCTCTACATAGGGAATTTATAGTAACTTAAAAATGAAAAAAAGAGGAATAAGATGAAAAATAATTATAAAGTATCAATTATCGGAATGGGTGCACTTGGTATGATGTATGGAAGTTTCATTACGGAACATGCCGAAGAAGCAATTGCCAAAAAGAAATTTAACAACATTACGGTAGATTTTGTTTTAGATGAACAAAGGTATGAAAGAAATAAAGGCAAAGAAATAACATGCAACGGGAAAAAGAAAGCAGTTACAATGACAAAGGCGAGTGAAGCAACCCCTTGCGATTTGCTGATCGTCGCTACAAAGGCAACAGGGCTTGAAGCAGCACTTGCTACGATGGAAAATTGTGTAGATGATCATACAACAATTATTTCTGTACTAAATGGTATTACAAGCGAAGAAATTCTAGGAGAGCGATTTGGAAAAGAAAAAATCATTTATACAGTTGCACAAGGAATGGATGCCATGAAGTTCGGCAACCAGCTGAACTATAGCAATATGGGAAAGCTATGTATTGGAATTGTTGATCCTAAGTTAGAAGATAGATTGCAACAAGTGGAAGAATTTTTTGATGCAATTCAGATGTCGTATGTAGAAGAAAAAGATATTCTTTATCGTATGTGGAGTAAATTTATGTTGAATGTGGGCGTAAACCAAACATGCATGGTTTACAATACCAATTATAAAGGGGTACTTACTACGCCAAGTGAAGAAAATCGTATGTTGATTGCTGCCATGAGAGAGGTAGTCGCTGTGGCAAATGCGGAAGGAATTGGGTTAACAGAAAAAGATTTAAGTGAGTATGTTCGCATTATTGGCACGTTAAATCCAACTAGTGTACCATCCATGGCACAAGACCGTATTAATGGTAAAAGAAGCGAGGTTGAATCTTTTGCAGGAACAGTAAGAAGGCTGGCTAGGAAACATGATATTTACGTACCGGCAAATGACTACCTTTATGAGCGTATTATGGAAATTGAAAGGGAAATAATAGGATAAAGGGAAAAATTAATTATAAAATAGCAAAGCGGGAGGTGTAGATAATGCTGAAACAAATAAAATATTTTCAAGCGGTTGTCCGAAACAACAGCTTCTCTGAAGCAGCCGAAGAATGTCATATTTCGCAGTCTGCGATTTCACAGCAGATACAGGCATTAGAACGAGAGTTGGGCTTTCCCCTTTTACTGCGTAAAAATCGTAAATTTGAGCTAACTCCTGCAGGGAAACATTTTTATCAGAAAAGTTTGATATTGCTGGCGGATTATGAACGTATTTGTAGAGAAACCTTTAGAATAGCACATCATAATGAGTCTGTACTTCGTATTGGCTTTTTGAGGGGCTATGTTGGAACAGAATTACATCTGGCAATCGAACAGTTCAATGTTAAATACCCAGATGTAACCATTCATATCGAGCAGGGAAACCATGAGGAATTGTATTACCTGCTTCGCACGGAACAGGCAGATTTGGTTTTTAACGATCAGCGGAGAGCTTTTTCAGATGAGTATGTTAATGTTATTTTGACAACGATAAATAGCTATATTGAGATTTCAGCAAGAAGCCCTTTGGCGAACCTGAAACAAATCAGTCCACAGGACCTAAAAAATACACCTTGCATTCTGATTTCATCACAAGAACAGCAGGATACGGAACGGGATTACTATCGTGATGTGGTAGGATTCCAGGGAGAGTTTGTATTTACGGATAATCTGGAAGAAGCCCGCCTGTGGGTAATCAGTGGTAAAGGCTTCCTGCCAATCGAAGGAAATGACAAGTCAGGAAACTTTGGAACACAGTTAGCAAGGCTTCCGTTATACCGTGGGAAAAAACAGATTACAAAAAACTACTGTGCTTTTTGGAAAGCGGATAATTCCGGTTACTATGTGGAGGAATTTGCAGAAATGTTAAAAGCACAATTTTTACGCCAGCAATGAGCCTTACGAATAATGACAAATTGTTTTGTGTTGTACTTGCACATCAGCAGCTACCTTTTATGTTTAAGGGTAGCTGCTTTTTTCGTATTAGAAAAACTTATCAAATAGTTCAGAAAGTCAAATTGCTTGTGCCTATATGGTTTTATATAATGAACACGAAAACAAAAGGAGCTGCGGAGCGTGGTGCAAATGTCAATAAGATTTGATTGACAGAAAAGAAAATTTCACCCTGTTTTGCGTGTTATGCCTGCCTGGCACGTTATCGTGAGATGGTAGGGAAAATAAGGAGGATATGACAATGGCAAAATTAGTAGTATTTTATTCAAGAGCAGGTGAGAATTATTTTGGCGGTAAGTATCGATATACTGAGGTAGGCAATACCGAGAAGATTGCCAATATGATTGCACAGGCAACAGAAACTGAAACTTTTAAAATTCAGCAAAAAATACCTTATGCAGCAGATTATAACACCTGTATCAATCAGGCACAGAGCGACCTACGGGCAAAGGCAAGACCGGAGCTTATTTCCATGCCGGAAAGTCTGGACGATTATGATGAAATTTATCTAGGCTATCCGAACTACTGGGGGGATATGCCAATGGCAGTCTATACCTTTCTTGAAAATTTCGATTGGACTGGTAAGACTATTCACCCATTCTGCACCCATGAAGGCAGTGGTTTAGGCAGTACAGAACGAAAAATTCAAAACACCTGTAAGGGAGCAACCGTTGAAAATGGTCTTGCAGTGAGTGGAAGCCATGTAGATGGTGCAAAACAGGTAGTAGAAAAGTGGATATTTGCAGGGCAGAGAGCATCATCTTATTAAAAAGCGGGATTGATACAATTCATGGATGCTTGGAACACAATCAAAGAGAGGTAATCATGGAAAAAAGAAAATTAGGAAGTAGTGAACTTTATGTAAACCAGGTCGGACTTGGATGTATGGGCTTTTCCCATGCGTCCGGTGATCCTACAGACAGTGACACTGCAATAAAAACACTAAGACAGGCATACGAAATAGGGTATGATTTTTTTGATACTGCACAGGCTTATACAGGTATGTTTCCGGACGGGAGTATCTCCTATAATGAAGAACTTGTTGGAAAAGCATTAAAGGATGTACGAGACAAGGTTGTCATAGCCTCAAAAATGGGTGTTGGACATAATGAAGATCGAACACTTAAGTTGGACAGCAGACCTGATACGATTCGTAAAAGTCTGGAGAGCAGTCTGAAAAAACTTGGAACGGATTATATTGATTTATATTATCAGCATCGAATTGACCCCAAAGTTGAACCAGAGGTTGTAGCCGAAACAATGGCCCAGTTTATAAAAGAAGGGAAAATTCGTTATTGGGGAATTTCTGAAACAACAGAGGAATATCTTCGCCGTGCCAATGCGGTCTGCCCGGTAACTGCAATTGAAAATCGCTACTCTATGATGGCAAGGTGGCATGAGAAGATTTTCCCTGTGTGTGAAGAATTGAATATTGCCTATGTCGCATTTTCCCCAATGGCAAATGGATTTCTGACTGGTAAATATACAGCGGCTACTAAATTTGAAGGAAGCCAGGACTATCGAGCTGCCATGCCACAATATACAGAGGAAGGATATGAAAAAGCAAAAGCTCTTTTAGAGTTACTTACTGAAATGGCCAAAGAAAAGCAGGCGACCATCGGGCAGATTTCCCTTGCATGGATGCTTTGTAAAAAGCCATATATTGTGCCAATTCCCGGTTCCAGAAAGCTGGAACGGCTTCGTGAGAATTTTGCAGCAGGCAATATTATAATGACACAGGCTGAAATAAATAAAATTGATACAAATCTGGATACCATGAGTTTTGAGGTATTTGGAGGAAATAAGACGAAATAAATGATTTATGCAGAGGAAAGGAGTTAGCATGGAAAAAGAAGTTATGATCGTAACTGGAGCTGGACAGATCAGCATGGCCATTGCCAGAAGAATGGGTTACGGAAAAAAGATTGTCATGGGAGATAAAAATATCCATAATGCAAAGACAATTGCAGAAATTATGAACAATGCCGGGTTCGATGTAGAACCCGTGGAAATGGATTTGTCATCAAGAGAGTCTATTAAGGCGCTAATCTCAAAGGCACAGGAATATGGAAAAATCACCATGCTTGTAAATGGTGCAGGTGTATCACCCAGTCAGGCACCGGTTGAAGTGATTTTCAAAGTGGATTTGTATGGTACAGCCATTCTTCTAGAGGAAGTTGGAAAAGTGATTGCTTCCGGGGGTGTTGGAGTAACAATTTCCAGTCAATCCGGGAAGCGTATGCCGCAGTTGACAGCAGAGGAAGATGCCCTTCTCGCCTGCACTCCAACAGAAGAACTTTTATCCCTTGACCTTTTGCAGCCAGAAAATATTAAGGACACTCTTCATGCTTACCAGATGGCAAAGCGTTGTAATGAAAAACGTGTCATGGCAGAAGCTGTGAAATGGGGAGAACGTGGTGCAAGGCTGAACTCTATCTCGCCGGGAATTATTGTCACACCACTTGCTATTGATGAGTTCAACGGACCCCGTGGTGATTTTTATAAAAATATGTTTGCAAAATGCCCGGCAGGACGGCCTGGAACAGCAGATGAAGTGGCAAATGTGGCAGAGCTGCTGATGAGCGATAAGGGAGCATTTATCACTGGAACTGATTTTATGTGTGATGGTGGTGCAACAGCAAGCTACTATTACGGAGCATTGAAGCCACAGGAGTAACGAGTAAGTTCATTTGAGAAAGCATAATATTTCTTTTGGAGGAAATGGATGAAATCCTGATTTCATCCAAGCTTGGAGACTTTGTCGACAAGCTGAATCCATGTCATAATAAGACATGGATTTTTTTTTATGGAGAGGATGTCAAATAAAAAGGGAGACAATCCGGTTATGAATTAATGAAAGCAGTTTATGTATAAATATTGATTACTGCGGCAAATCCTTTATTTCTATGAAAATATAGCCGATATATAATGAGATAAAATAAAAAGAGGTT
>JAUNRX010000218.1 GCA_030539495.1 bacterium
GAGGCTTCTTAAAGAGAAGTTTCCTATGTATAAAAAAAGGACTTCGATACTACTTTACTTCGTATCGGAGTCCCTAAAAAATTATTCTTCTGATTTTTTCTTTTCTTTTTTCTCTTTTTTCTCTTTTGCTTTCTCTTCTTGTTCTGCCTGACGTTTCGGTCCGTTAATTTCCTGATCAATAATACGCTCAATAATCATCTTCTTAACGTATACGTCAAAACTTAACATGCAGATACAGGAAAATGTCTGTAAGAATTCTCGGTCTTTCTCATCTTCTACCTGAGAAAACGTATCTTTTGACTTTGTATATTTACGAATCACGTCTTTTGTCAGGGATTCCATCTGATCTTGTTCAAAACTGAACACCTCTTTATAGATATCCTCTAAGTCAACCTGATTTTCTTTATCATAAAACTTCTCTGTCAGTGGCCCAAAGATACTCTGGATATCACTAATAGATAAGAAACTCTTCATATAATAGATGAAAATCAAAAGCAGCATATGCTCTTTTGAATATTTCTTCTTATTTGGTGATGGTAATAAATTATTTTTGGTATAATTGTTAATCATAGTCTTTGTAAGCATTTTGTCATCTTCAAAGCGCTTGCAAAGTGCCAAGTGACTATCCATAAATGTAGTAACTTGGTCCATATATAAATCAATATTTGGAATTTCATCCGGTTTTATATAATCAATTTTTTTAAGTTCATTAATAATTCTTTTTATATAAACTTCATTGGTATTTTCCACGATAATCACCTCATTGTTATATTATATAGTATTCATTACTACATGTAAATAGTCATTTAACATTTGTCTCTATTTTTTCTTGACAGAATTTATTGAAACACATGTTCTAAGATGATATAATAGCGAGTAATGATTTTGAAAAGGTGGTAACAAAATGAGTATATATGATTCTTTAAATCCTGAACAGCGTAGAGCCGTAGAACATGTCAACGGACCACTACTTTTGCTAGCAGGAGCTGGTTCCGGGAAAACAAGAGTGCTCACTCATCGTATTGCATATTTAATCGATGAAGTCGGTGTAAACCCTTGGAACATTTTAGCGATTACCTTTACCAATAAGGCGGCTAAGGAAATGCGTGAACGTGTGGATAAGATTGTTGGCTATGGTTCCGAAAATATTTGGGTCAGTACATTCCACTCCACCTGCGTACGTATTTTAAGACGTCACATTGAAAAGTTAGGCTATGAAAAAAGCTTTACCATATATGATAGCGATGATCAAAAGAGTTTGATGAAGGATGTTATCAAATATCTTGATCTCGATCCAAAAAACTGGAAAGAAAAAGCTTGTCTTGGCGCAATTTCTTCTGCCAAAGACGACCTTCTTTCTCCGGATGAATTTGAACGCGAAGCCGGTGCTGAATATAAGCAACGAAAAATGGCAGAAATCTACCGTGAATATCAAAAACGTTTAAAGGCAAATAACGCCTTAGATTTTGATGATTTAATCGTGTTAACATGCGAATTATTCCGTACCTGCCCTGATGTGCTTCATTTATACCGTCAGCGCTTCCGCTATATCATGGTGGATGAATATCAAGATACCAATACTGCACAATTTAAGTTAATTGAATACCTTGCTACTTCTACCAATGAAGATGGCGATATCGAGCATAACATCTGTGTTGTTGGTGATGATGATCAGTCCATTTACAAATTCCGTGGTGCGAACATTCACAATATCCTAAACTTTGAAAAGGTATATGCCAATACAAACGTGATCAAGTTAGAACAAAACTACCGTTCTACCCAAAATATCTTAAATGCAGCCAATGAAGTAATTGCAAATAACTTTGGCCGTAAAGACAAGACACTTTGGACCTCCAATCCAGAAGGTGACCTTGTTCACTTTACACAATATGAAAATGAATACGAAGAAGCAGACCAAATCGTTTCTGATATTTATAACAAAATTCGCAATGACGGTGTGGAATATAAGGATTTTGCAATTCTTTACCGTACCAATGCGCAATCTCGTATCTTCGAAGAAAAACTAATCCGCAATAACATTCCTTATAAAATTGTAGGTGCCGTAAACTTCTACCAACGTAAGGAAATCAAGGATTTACTTTGCTATTTAAAGACAATCGACAATGGTGCAGATGATATTTCCGTAAAACGTATTATTAACGTTCCAAGACGTGGTATTGGTCTTACTACAATCGACCGTGTGTTAGAATATTCTATGAATAATGACATCAGTTTCTATGCTGCATTAAAACATGCCGAAGTCGTTCCTGGCCTTGCTCGTGCAGTTGCTAAGATTTCTCCATTCGTAAGTATGATCGAGATCTTAAAGCAAAAGTCAAATGATCCAAAATACAGCTTAGAAGACCTTGTAAATGAAGTATTAGAAGCGACTGGATATCTTGCTGACCTTGAGGCGGAAGATACGGAAGAAGCCAAAGGAAGAATTGAAAATATTCAAGAATTATTAAATAAAGTAATTGCATATGAAGCAAACTGCGATGATATTCCAACACTTAGCGGCTTCTTAGAAGAAGTTGCCTTAGTAGCAGATATTGATAATTTAGAAGAAAGCAACGATGTCGTTGTATTAATGACATTACACAGTGCAAAAGGACTTGAGTTCCCATATGTATACCTTTGTGGTATGGAGGATGGCTTATTCCCAAGCTATATGTCTATCAATGGCGATGATCCTACTGAAGTAGAAGAAGAACGCCGCTTATGCTACGTTGGTATTACACGTGCAATGAAGGAACTTTCCTTAAGCTGTGCGCGAAGCCGTATGGTTCGTGGGGAAACTCAATTTAACAAGCCATCCCGTTTCATTCGTGAAATTCCAAGACATTTAGTTCAGGAAAGTGTTAGCTCCAGATCCCGTAATGCATATGGAAGCAAGTTCGGTTCCTCATCCTCATCTTCTACATTTAGACCTACACAAATGGAAAGCTCTATTCCAAGAGCAACAAGCAATGATCCAAAAAATCTCTTTGCAAACAATCCATTTATCAGCAAAGGATTTGGAAGCTCTGCTCCTTCTATGACTGCATTTGATAAGCCTGCACCTGGAAAACGTGAAGAAAGTACAAGCGTTAACTACGAAGTTGGTGATACTGTAAAGCATATGAAATTTGGTACAGGCGTTGTTAAGACGTTAATTGCCAAAGGCACTGACTATGAGGTTACGGTTGAATTTGAAAACAGCGGCATGAAAAAAATGCTTGCTTCTTTTGCTCGTCTAAAAAAAGTGCAATAAATGTAATTATTAACTTATTTATTTGTAGTAAAATTCAAGACAAAGTGTTATAATAATAACATTAACGTAAGAAAGGTCGTGGGAAAAAATGAATAAATTTGAAGAGCTTTTCAACGCTATGAAACTTGGCGAATTAATGGGACAAAAACAAGAAGAAGAAAAGAAATCTTGCCCTGTTGTTATGATTTTCGCAATAATCGGTGCTGTTGCTGCAGTTGCTGCAATCGCGTATGCAGTATATAAACATTTCACACCAGATTATCTTGAAGACTTCGACGAAGACG
>JAUNRX010000067.1 GCA_030539495.1 bacterium
CTTCTGTCGAAACCGTCTCTTCCTGAGTCTCTTCTATCGGAGTCTTTCTTGTTGAACCCTCTTATATCATAATCTTTTCTGTTAAAGTCTCTTCTATCGGAATCCTTACGTTCAAATTCTCTACGGTCAGAACCGTTACGGTCATCTCTTCTTTTGTCGAAAGGCTTTTTATCAAAAGATTTCTTGTCATATGGCTTTTTATCAAAGGACTTTTGTTCATATGGTTTTTTATCAAATGATTTCTTTTCGAAAGGCTTTTTGTCATTAGAGTTTCTATCGTCTGACTTTTTGCCGTCCCATGTTCTAGCTGCTGGTTTTTTAGTATCAAATGCTTTGTTTTTGTCGAATGATTTCTTTTTATCAAATGATTTATTCTTATCAAATGATTTCTTTTTAGATGTTGCTTTATTTTCTACTGTCTTCACTGTCATTTTCCTTCATTTTTTGTTCTTTATCTTAAGTATATCCGCTTTCTGCGTATTCAACAAGCAAAATATTACTTTTTATACGCCTTCATAGTCGAATGAAGGGATAAAACTCTCATCTTGTGTCTCGCCTTCCTGGATAAATCCATTTTCCACGCCTAAGTCAATGGCATAATCTACTAGTAGGTCATACTCCTTGTCTGTCAGCTTTCGATTAATCTCAGGATAGTCTTTTACGCCTTCGAGCGGTGTATACTGGTTCATAATACTAATAAAAATGTTATCTTGATAGGTTTCATATAAATAACGAATAATTGCCTTTGAGTCCTCTTCTGCATTTGGAAGAGCAAGATGCCTTACAATTACTCCCTTTTTCATTATGCCTCGCTCATCGAAAACCGGCTCGCCCACTTGTCTCACCATTTCCTTAATTGCTGCCTTGGCATAAGTGCTATAGCCTTTTGCATTGGAATACCGTTTTGCCAAGTGCTCATCCATGTATTTAAAATCTGGGAGATAGATATCAATATATCCCTCTAGCATCTTTATAGTCTCTACTTTCTCGTAGCCGCTGCTGTTGTATATGATTGGCAGAGTTAATCCTTTGGCTTTTGCTAACTTTAAGGCTTCAATCACCTGTACAACATAGTGGCTTGGCGTTACCAGATTAATGTTGTTGGCACCTTTCTGCTGTAGTTCTATAAAGATTTCTGCCAGTCGCTCTATGCTAACTTCTTTTCCTACTGTTCCATCTGAAATGGAATGGTTTTGACAAAAGACACAACGCATGGCACAACCAGAAAAGAATACTGCACCAGAGCCTTCTTCTCCTGAAATACATGGCTCCTCCCACATATGCAGGGCAGCTCTGGAGATACATACCGTACTCGACTCTTTGCAGTATCCTTTTTTCCCTTGATTACGATTCACTTTACATTGTCTTGGGCAGATCTTACATTCGTCTAATAGCTCAAGACTGGATTTATTTATATTTTCCATATTATTGATCACTATTCCTTTTTTGTAACTATACAAAATCCTTATAATGATACATAATATAAGATTTTATATCAAGTATTTTTCTATATTTCTTACTTGCTTTCCAGATATTTTTGAATTCCTTTGGACATGCCCTCTACTAGCTTTTTCTGATAGTCCTTTGACACTAATGCATTGTCTTCTTTCTTATTTGACATATATCCCATTTCAATAATGGTCACTGGTACCTGACACCAGTTAATGCCTGACATGGTATCCGTCTGCATAATGCCTCTGCTATTGGCATCTGTGGTATCGATTACATCATCGAGTACGCACTTTGATAATGCATAACACTCCTTGTAAATGCCAGAGCAGTTTGGATTGTTCTTGGTTGGGCAAATTGTAAAAATACCATTTACACTATGATCCTCGGAACCATCACAGTGAATCCGAATAAATACATCTGCCTTTGCTTTATTTGCAACCTCTGCCCTCTCTATGTTGCTGATGTCCACGTCATTGGTCTCCCTTGTCATAATGACCGTATAGCCAAGCTGTTCAAGGGCATCCCTTAACTGAAGGCTTACCTCAAGATTCACTTGATACTCAGCCACTCCTGTATAGGTTCCTGCTGTTCCGGAAGAAACTTTTTTCTTGGTCTTCTTGGATCCTGGGGCAACGGCTTCTTGTGCAGAATTTTGCTTGATTTGGTGACCTGGATCTATAACAACGACAAATTGTCTCTTGGAACTTGGAAGCTTGGAAGGGGCTGGAGTCTCTTTCTCAGGAGCCTTGGTTGCTTGAGGCTTCATGGTTTTCTCGGGCTTCTTTATTGGCTTATCCGTTGGGTTGTCCACTATTACGGGTGTAGCTTCCACTTCTTTCGACTCTGCCGGCTCCTTGGTTGGCTTTATAGTAGCTTGTTCATTTTCTTCCTGCACCTTTTGTGTCAGTACCGCATCCGTAGCTTCTGCTGTCGCTGCCACCATGCTATCTGGTGTCTTATCTTTCTTGGAGTGATACGCTGCTGCTGCAATGGCTCCGACAAAACAGAGTACACAGATAATACCGATCAGCAATGTCTTCTTTTTCAGAACCATAATCGTTACCTTCCCATCTGTCTTATTTTGACTCATTATAATATCCTTCTTCCCTATCTCTATCTAGGTAACTTAAGTATGTACTAGAAATGGGCGATTTAACGCCTCTGCATTGACTTTTCACCTTTAGTTTACTACCTTAAATCTTAGAATACAATCCTAATGAAGAAAGTGTCTTCGATTCTAAAAGAATGGAAGACACTTTGCTTTTATTTACTATTTACGGTTATCTCTACTAGCTCAGATTTGCTTCCTACCCGCATTGCAAATCCCCATGTTCCCACACCGGAGCTTACAATTGTATGGAGGTTTCCCAGTTTTTCGTATCCATATCCTGATTCATTACCTAATAAAATAATATAGTTTCCAGGATATAATTGTCCATTGTGGGTATGGCCGGATAATACCAAATCCACACCAGCCTCACTTGCCTCCTCATATTGCTCTGGCTGATGATCTAATAAAATTACCGGATACTCTGTATTAACGCCTTCTAACAGCTGCTTTACCGTTTTTCGATGTCCTCCCTCACGCACCAAATCATAGTCCAGTCTTCCGGCAATATAAAATTTATGGTCCACCAAATAGGCTTGGTCTAGTAAGGGAATAATTCCATACTTCTTAAATCCCTTTGCTATTTGCAGGTAATTCTGATTCATATATAGCTCATGGTTTCCAATCGTAAAAAAGGTACCATATTTACTTTTTAACCGACCACACGCCTGATACGTATACTCAATTAAGCCTTCTGGGGAGTTCTCATCTATGATGTCTCCCACAAGACAGATCAAATCCGGATTTTGCTTATTTACCTTATCAATCAAAGCATCTAGCTGCGCTTCCTTAATTGCGGTGCCAACATGGGTATCGCTAATCATTATTATTTTAAGACCACCTGGCAGTGGCTGCTTATTTTCAATGGATACACTGTACTCTGTCACTTTTGTATTTACCGAATTATAATATCCGTAAACTGCCACAAGAAGGCTTAAAAATAAAATAAGAAAACCATGTAAATAGCATTTTTCAAGCCACTCATATGCCTTTTTATTTACCCTTTTTACAAGTAAGGCAACCACATCATACACGACAAATAAAATAAATACGTAAATAATGTATCCAAATACGATGGAATGAAGTTCCGAAGCCGTTAAAATAATAATTCCTGTCACAACCCAATAGATGTAAGGTTTTATTGGTTTATTTTTTAAAATGGGAATTTCCGCAAGCTTATTTCCCATATAAATTGAAATCAGCGCAATGGCGATAAATGAAAGAATTGTCATTAGTGACATAGTACTCCTCCAGCTTTTTTCTTAACAATAAAGCACCCTTAATTCATCAATACTATTACTATTCCAGAATTGGAAATAATAATACAAACTTAGTCTTTGTTTCTTTATTGTTTTGGTAACAATGCCTGACTTAATTCGGTTGAATCAACTTCTAATTCTTCCCTTTTATTTGCACCCGATGTAAGAATTAAGATAATGAGAATAATACAGAAAACAGCCACAATCATAGCCGCAATTTTCTGCTTCTTTGCCTTTTCTAACTGCTTTTGAAGATTACGGTTCCTATGTTCACTCACATGCGGTGGTTTTTGTTCCTCCTTGTTTATGACAGATTTATTAATCAGGTTGATCTCCGGTTCCTTCGGACGCTTCTCTATCGGTTCGCAAAACCAAGTCGACTGCGTAGACTCTACCTGCTCTAGATATTCTTCTTGAAGACGTTTTACCTCTTCCTCATCATTTGCCCATTCCTTACTAAATTTAAAATTGGTATCAACACAATCTTTTTGGTAATCTCCCTTTAGCTTCTTCACTGTGCGTCCCCCCAAAATTGAATGATTGATATTTTTACTGATTAATAATGTCGCTTACTGTTTTATAAACAAATTGGGCATCTTGTGCACTTACCGTCTTACTGTCTTTTCCTCCTGCTGTTGCAAAGAAATAAGTTTCATTATTGATACTAGCTGCACTTACCAGACAATATCCTGCTTCATCGGTATATCCTGTCTTTCCTCCAAGTAAAGTAATACCTTGCATATCTAGTTTTGTAAACTTTGGATACACGGTACTATAGAAGGTAAATCCTTTTTTATGTATATTAGTCTTACCTACATCATGCTTCTTTTCTGACAAAATCTTCTTAATCTGGGCATTTTCCATGCATTTCTTAAGTAGGATCGCCATATCTTTTGCCGTAGAGTAATGATTTTTCTCTGTCAATCCAGTACTATTCATAAAATGCGTATTGTTCATGCCAAGCGCTTTTGCTTCCTTATTCATCAATGCTACAAATGCCTCATCAGAGCCGGCTACATACTGGCCTAACGTAATACAGCATTCTGCTCCGGAAGGAAGAAGTACACCGTATAACAAATCATTTAATTTCACCTTTTCTCCTACTTCAAATCCAGCCACAGAAGCATCCTGTGACAAGGTAAAATTAATGGTATCTTGTAAAATTGTTGCTTGCTTGTTAAAATCCTTAACATTTTCTACAATGACCAAAGCAGTCATTAATTTTGTCATACTAGCAGGATTCATCTTCTTATCTGCCTCCTTGCCATAAACGACTGTTCCATCACTCGCAATAAGACAAGCATATTTACTATTTATCTTCTTTCCATTCTCAGTTAAATCCTTTGTAACTAATGGAAGCTTTGGTTCTGCCTGGACTGCTGGTTCTTGCGCATTCTCCCCTTGCCCTTGTTCTGTGGAAGGTGATGTGGTTGGCTGTGGTGATGCAGTGACAAGATTAGACATCACCTGATTTTCCATCTTTTGTGAAGGCTTATTGGTTAGTATTAAGTACGCTACAAAAGATCCCGATAAGGCAATCAAGACCAAAAGGGCCGCAATAATGCGGACCATCCTCTTTCTCTTACGTCGTCCTGAATATACATTCATCTCTTTTAAAATTTTTCTTTGTCGAAAACTGTCCATAGATCTGACTCCTTTTACCCATCCATTATTGTTTCACTTTTGGTAATCTAATTGTAAAGCAAGTCTCCTCTTCATTACTTGTAACTACAATTTCTCCATCATGCGCTAATACAATCTCTTTTGCAATTGCAAGTCCAAGACCAGCACCTCCTGTATTGGTCGATCTAGCTTCATCCAAACGATAGAATTTATCAAATATCATCTTAAGATTTTCTTTTGGAATCATGGTTCCCTTATCTTTAATTGTAATTACTATATTCTCTTGTTCTTCAAATCCCTTTATTTTGATTGTCGTTCCTTTGAAACTGTAAGCAATGGCATTTTTAATAATATTGTTAAATACCCTTGCAATCTTATCCGGATCTGCTTCCACATATAATTGTCTGGCAACATCAACTTCGATGGTATGTCCGCTTTTTTCAAGCATGGGATAGAATTCATCCGCCATCTGTGCAAGCATAAACTGTAAGTCGATTTTTTCTTTTTGTAAAGGAATTGTCGATAAATTAAATCTTGTAATTTCAAAGAATTCGTTAATCAATTGTTCTACACGGCAAGCCTTGTCCAATGTAATCTTTGTATATTTTTTCTTCTGTTCCTCCGGCATATCGGTTGCCTCATCAAGCAGGCTTAAATAGCCAATGACAGAAGATAACGGTGTCTTAATATCATGCGCAAGGTAAGCAATTAAGTCGTTCTTACGCTGCACTTCTAATTGAGCAAGCTGCTCATTTCGCATATTTTCAAGCTTAAGCTCATTAAATCCTACTTCGATATCCTTAAACTCATCATCAAGCTCAAGAAGTGTCGTATCCTTCTTAAACAAACAGTTCATTTCTTTAAAGACGCGTCCTAATTTCTTAATTGCATGAATCTCTACGATACAGTATCCAATTAGGATAATTCCAAAACCAAAGCAGATGATTAATGTTTTCTTGCTAATGATTAAGTTGATTGCCACCTCATATCCAAACGTATCCGATACAAAATCAATAAAACGACCGTTAAAAATGGTGTCCTGTACATAAAGCAAGGCAATCATAATTAATAATGAGATCGCAGCGATCAACACGTGAGTCTTGATTAGTCCGTGATGATATTTCTGCATAAAGTTTAATTCTCGTTTTCCCTTGCTTTCCTTACTCAACTTTGTAACCTACTCCCCATACCGTTTTGATATACTTTGGATTCTCAGAAGTTTCATGCATTTTTTCACGAATATGACGAATATGGACCATAATCGTGTTATTGCTATTGGAGAAATATTTATCTCCCCAGATTTCTTCAAATAATTTATCTGCGCTTAATACCGTTCCACGATTCGCACAAAGGATCCAAAGCAGCTTGAATTCTGTAGGCGTAAGATTAATCGCCTCTTCATTTAACATACATTCATGAGTTTCCTTATTCAGAACCAATCCTGAAAATGCAATGATATTCTGATCTGCTTCCATTTCCTCTTCTTGCGTATTGTTGTATTTGGTCACTCGTCTTAACTGTGCCTTTACTCTGGCAATCAGTTCAAGTGGGCGAAATGGTTTCGTTACATAATCGTCGGCACCAAGTGTGAGCCCTGTAATCTTATCGATTTCCTCTTCCTTTGCCGTTACCATGATAATTGGGAAATTATATTTTTCTCTGATTTTCTTACAGATTGTAAATCCATCTACATCAGGAAGCATGACATCTAAGATCGCTAAGTCATACTTTACTGTATCAATGCTGTCCAATGCCTCTTTTCCTGTGTAATATTTGTATACTTTATAATTTTCATTTTGAAGATATAATTCCACTAAATCTGCTATTTCTTTTTCATCATCTACTACTAAAACTTTCATACCCTAACCTCTTCATTTTAATTTTACTTTTGTCTATTCCTTAAATAAAAGATTGCAAGCTGAGTTCGATCTCTCACTTTAAGTTTCTCTAAAATGTTACTTAAATAATTACGTATCGTACCCTCACTTAAAAATACTTTTTCACTTATTTCTTTATTGTTGAGACCATCTGCAACAAGTGCGATGATTTCAAGTTCTTTATCGCTAATATGAGCGTCTTTATAATTAAAACCAGATGATGTGCTTAGTATGGCAGGAAGCTTTGATATAATCTCCCCTCCAAATACGCTTTGTCCCTTTTCTATTGCCTTTATGGCAGGAACTATGCTGTCAAAATCTTGTTTTAATATGTACCCCTTCGCTCCGATTGTCAGTGCCTGAATAATATATTCGTCATCAGAAAATGTGGTCAAAAATAGGATCTTTGCAGACTTATCGGTCTTTAAAATTCGGTTTGCAGCCTCTAATCCTGTCATATCATCCATTCGAATGTCCATTAATAATACATCTGGTCGATACAGTTCATAAAGTTTGATTGCGTCTTTTCCACTACTTCCAACTCCAACGACATGAATATCTCCGTTTGTCTCTAAAATAGTTTTAAGTGATAATGAGACAATCGGATCGTCATCTACAATTAATACATTCATACATTAACCCTTTCTGTCTTTCTGATCTTGTTTGGGAATAGAAATATAAATTTGAAATCCTTCTCGATAAGTTGCTTGAAAAACGCCATTTAATGCTTCTGTACGCTCCTGCATATTGGTAAGTCCTATGCCGTCACTAATGCAGGCAGGCTCTTTGGTGCCATTATCCTTTATTGTTAACTGATAGCCTGTATTTGTTTCGTATAAATACATAGCAATTTTAGTCGCATTACTATGCTTTTGCACATTGGTCAACGCTTCCTTAACAGTTGCCAGAAAGCAATATTTCACATTTTTCTCAATCTCATCCTCCATATTATACTCTAACTCAATGTCATATATCTGATAGTTTTGAATTAACTTCTGAACTTCTTCTTTTAAATCAATCGAATCATTATGTAAATCATGCACGCTCTCTCTTATGTTATTCATGGCAGTATCCAGTGTATTTTTAAGCTCTGCTAATAGTGCATTCACGCTTTCCTCTCGATTTACCGCAATTAATGCACCTGTCTGCAATAATGCCCTAGACAGCATATGCCCAACGTGGTCATGTATCTCACGGGATATTCTATTTCTCTCCTTTAGGGTTGCAACGTGTGCTTCATATTCTGCCTGCTCGATCAATGCCCTGTTTTTATCTTTCAAAAGAGTGGTAACCTCTTCTCCGGTATCCCGAAGCTCCTTGCATTTCTGCTCCAATAAGTCTCTTCTCTTTGTTCCTGCCTGCATATAAAAAGCAAGCAATAGCATTGGTATAAGAAAAACTTTCGCTATAAAAGTTGCATCTGCAAAAGACAAAATATCCATAGGCAATGATGCCACGATTAACAGTGGATATTTATATTGAAGACAGAGATAGAACAGAACCGGTAGATAGTAACAGCATAATGGCTCTAACATTGCAATTATAAAATAGAGAACAACTAGAACACAAGTTGATTTTTGATTATCTATAAGGTAAATCATTCCTATTACTATACTGGTAATAAGCATAGTACCGATTGATGCGTAGGAGATTTCTTTGTATAGTAATAGAATGCTTATGATCAGGTACAACATTGCCTGGTCTTTTAATTGGTTCATTTCAATCCTCCCATGCTCTCTCTTACAGTCATTATAACAAAACTTAGCAAAAAATAACATTACTTTTTGAGTATTACATTTGTCACATCTGGTTCTTACATCGTTCACTGTTCATTTCGTGATTTCTAGAATAAGATAAGTGTATCAAAACAAGAAATGATAACTTTTAAGGAGGAATATCATGAGTAATTCCGTAGTTAGAATCGAAAACCTGGTAAAACGCTATAAAGACCTGATTGCAGTGGACCATCTAAATCTGGATATTAAAGAAGGCGAAATTTTCGGTCTTCTTGGCCCAAACGGCTCCGGCAAGACAACAACCATCAACTGCCTCTTATCACTGCTCACCTATGACAAGGGTACCATTGAACTATTTGGTGAAAAGATGGCTCCTAACCGCTATGACTTAAAGAAAAATATCGGTGTAGTCCTTCAAAACGTTGCTGTATTTGAGGAATTAACCGTATACGATAATATTGATTATTTTTGCAGCCTCTATGTAACGGATAAGAAGAAACGTAAAGAACTGGTTAACGAAGCCATTGCTTTCGTGGGACTGCAAGAGTTTACAAAATTTGTCCCTAAAAAGCTATCTGGCGGCCTGCTAAGACGTTTAAATATTGCATGTGGCATTGCACATAAGCCTAAATTAATTATAATGGATGAACCAACGGTGGCTGTCGATCCACAAAGCCGTAATAACATTCTAGAGGGAATTGTCAAACTAAACAAAGAAGGGGCTACAATTATCTATACTTCTCACTACATGGAAGAGGTCGAACAAATTTGCACAAGGATTGCCATTATGGATAGGGGGAAAAATCTGGCGCTTGGCACCACAGAGGAACTTAAGCTCATGATCAAGACTGGTGAGACCATTATGATCGAAGCTGTTAATCTAGGGACTGAGACAATTGAAGACTTACGTCAGATTAAGCATGTATTCCATGTTTCTTATGATGGAAAACAGGTTAAGATTAAATGCTCTGGCGGAAAGCATAATGTCATTCGTATCCTTTCTTACTTGCAAGAGCAGGATATCAGCTTTGGCCGTGTGTTCTCTGAGCTCCCAACGTTAAATGATGTATTTTTAGAGATTACTGGAAAAGAATTAAGAGATTAAGAGAGGGGATCGTTATGTTTATACAACTATTGAAATATCGAATCAAATCATTTCTAAAACCATCCCAGGAACTATTTTGGAGCGTGGCGTTTCCATTTATCTTAGGCACATTGTTCTATCTTGCCTTAAGTAATGTAATGACAGGGGCAGAAACTTTCTCTTCTATCGATGTTGCTATTGTAGAAGAAACTGCTATGGATAGCTATTTTTCTGACTTCTTGGACTCTGTGGATCAAGATAGTGATACACATCTTATCAATGTAACCAAATGCTCCATGAAGGATGCTACAGATAAACTGAATAAAAAAGAGGTTGCCGGAATTCTCACAGTAAATAAGGAGCTTTCTCTTACTGTTAATGAAGAAGGTTATGACCAAAGTATTCTAAAATCTATTGTAGACCAATATCAGCGCACTGCTGTCACTGTTGAAACGATTGCAAAGACCTATCCTGAGAAGATGCAGGATGCGATAGCAGTCACTGCCTCCTCGTTAAATACCAATAAGGAAATCACATTAAGCAATCATACAAACACAGATCCTATGACTAACTACTATTATTCACTGATTGCAATGGCCTGCTTATTCTCCTGTATGTTTGGATTTCGCGCAACGATCAACTCTCAGGCTAACTTAAGTACCCTTGCTGCAAGAAGGGCGGTATCACCTGCTCATCGGCTTTGTGTAATAACAACCGATTTTCTAGGTTCCTTGATCATTCAATTTGCATCGGTCTGCCTATTAATCTGCTACCTTGCATTTGTCCTCCATGTTAACTTTGGAGACCGGCTTCCATTTGTCTTCTTAACAGCATTTGTAGGGTGCGTGATTGGTATTTCTCTTGGAATCTTTATTACTTCTGTCGGTAGATTTTCGGCAGTACTAAAACTCTCGTTCCTTATTGCTATTACCCTTTTCCTTTGCTTTTTAAGCGGACTTATGGTTTCCAACATGAAAGAGTGGGTGGAAGAATTCTGTCCAATTGCTAATCGTCTAAATCCGGCTGCCCTAATTAACGATTCATTATATAGCTTGTCAATCTTTGATAATTATAGTCGCTATGGCCAGAATATGATTATTTTAGTAATTATGGCTGTAGTCCTCTGTTTTGCTAGCTTTATCGTGACAAGGAGGGAACGTTATGCAAGTATTTAATACTTTTTTCAAAGTTGTAAAACACTATGTTGCTTCTGTCAGCATCTATTTTATTGTATTTCTTATCCTGTGCCTGCTTCTTGCCGGAAGCCGCACAAAAGAGGATGCTGGCACATTTTCTGATACTAAGGCTGACCTAGCCATTATTGACCGGGATCACTCTTCCTTTAGCAAAGAGCTTTCTTCTTATCTTTCCTCCTTACAGAATATTAAAGAGATGGAGGATGATACCGAGACCATGCAAAATGCACTTTTTCTTAGGAAGGTAGACTATATCTTAATTATACCTGCCGGATATGAAGATCAGATTGAACAAGGTAATTTTGATAACCTGCTGCAAAATGTTAAAGTACCGGATTCCTTTTCCGGAACCTATATTGACTCCCAGATTGACCAATATCATAAGACGCTAAAAACCTATGTAAAGGCTGGTGCAAGTACCGAGGATGCTGTAAAAAATACAACAAAAGTGTTATCCATTTCAACTAACGTGAACTTAGCAGGGGATCAGACACCTTCCTCTTCCCTAAACCTGCTCTACTACTTCCAGTACCTAGTTTACGTGTTGATTTGCGTAATACTCTGCAGCCTTGGTCCAATCTTAGTTCGTTTTAACAGCAAGGATCTGACCGCCCGTATGAATGCCTCTTCCCTTAGCCTACGTAAGAAGAACTTTTTCCTGATCCTTAGCAGTTCTTTGTTCTCCTTTTTCTGCTGGCTGATCTTTATCGTTCTTGCAGCGATTATTTATAGGGATGCCTTCTTTGGCAAGCTTGGGCTATTATGCACCATCAACAGCTTTTTATTCTTAGTAATGACAGTTGCATTCACTTTTCTTATAAGCGCCCTTGTAACCAATGCTGATATATTCAATATGATTGGCAACACAGTGGGATTGGGCATGAGCTTCTTATGTGGTGTATTCGTTCCTACAAGTATTATGAGTGCGAATGTTCTGAAAGTAGCAAGAGTTCTTCCTGCCTACTGGTATATAGATGCACATAATCGTTTTAATACCTATACCTCTAGCTCGGAAGGACTGACTACCATACTTACCGACTTTGGAGTGCAGGCACTCTTTGCCGTTTCTCTTTTTATCATTGGATTAGTAGTTACCAAGGTAAAGCGAACCAATTCTTAACTCCTTAAACATGGATATTATAAAAGGGACTGTCACTCTCAGCTTGTCGACAGTCCCTTTTATAATATCTTAATTTATTCTATTTATATAATGGTCCATAATGTTTGCAAGCAGCAAAGTCTGCAGCTTCTAAATCACTGGTTCCAAATCCGTTAAAGGAATGTGGACGGAAGATACGCTCTTTTTCTACATTATGCATGCTGACTGGAATACGAAGCATGCTTGCAAGGGTGATCAGTTCTGCACCAATATGACCATATACCGTTACACCATGGTTTGCGCCCCATTTAGACATCACATCATAAACACTTATAAATGCACCTTCATTGGTTAGTCTTGGAACAAACCAAGTGGTTGGCCAAGTTGGATCGGTACGTTGATCTAATATATTATGTACGTTAGGATCTAAGACTGCAGTCTCACCTTCGGCAAGCTGAAGGACTGGGCCTACACCATCTACAATATTGACACGGATCATAGTAACCGGCATCTCTCCGACATTTCTAAAGTGACTTGAGAAGCCACCTCCTCTAAAGTATTCATAGTCCGCACGACACCAGTCAGTAGCATTTAAGCAGGCATCAATATCCTCTTTTGTCATATCCCAGAAAGGTTTCATACAAGGGTTACCGTCTTTATCCTTACTTGCACCAGTGCCGTCTAATGCCGTAGCTCCAGAGTTAATTAAATGAATAAAGCCGTCTTTTGCTGTTCCTTCTAACTTAACTCCGCTAACACGTTCCACTGCTTCCTTACTCCAGTAGGTACGTACATCATGAAAGCATGGTGCGGAGTTGGTAAGCAGTGTTCCAAATAGCATGGCAATACCATTTAACGTATCATTTTCGGTTGCAAACGGAGTTGGTGCCTTAGGCCCATTCCAGTCAAAGCTGGATGCCATGATTGCTTCCATAAAGTCACCATTAGGAAGCCAGTCTGTCCATTGCCTCTGGCCTTGGAAACCTGCTACGATACCATTTCGGCCTAATGCTTCTTCATGCCATCCTAGGTCATCTAACTTAGGATTTCCGTAAATAATATCTCGTACTACCAGGGTTTGTTTTACAATAAACTCCCAGTCCTTGTCCGCTGGAACGACTTTGGATTTGGTTACCACATCTGGAAGGTTCTTTCCTGCATTCTTATCAAAGCCTTCTTTACAGTTTGCTTTTGCCCAGAAAAGTGCCTTTTCATATTCTTCATGGTCATAGATGCCAAGGGTAATTCTTCTTAAGATTTCTGTCATATCCACCCATTCAGGACGTAATCCCAAATATTTCTGCATAAAGTCAGCTTCGCAGTAAGCACCTGCAATTCCCATTGCTACTCCGCCTACGTTGACATAGGCTTTATTACGCATCAGGCTTGCTGCCATTGCACAGCGGGCAAACGTAAGGATTTTTTGTGCAACATCATCTGGAATACTTCGATCATCTACATCTTTTACATCTTTTCCATAGATTGAAAATGCAGGTAATCCTTTTTGTGCATGAGCTGCCATAACTGCTGCAAGGTAGACTGCACCTGGACGCTCGGTCCCGTTAAATCCCCAAACTGCTTTGATTGTATGAGGGTCCATATCAAAGGTCTCGCTTCCGTAACACCAACAACACGTTACTGTCAATGTCGCCGTAACATTTTCTTTTCGAAACTTATCTGCACAAGCTGCTGCTTCTGCACCACCGCCAATTGTTGTATCTGCAATGACGCAGTCTACAGGCGTTCCATCTGGGTATCTTAAGTTTTCACTAATTAATCTGGCTGCACCGGTAGCCATTCCCATTACTTGATCTTCTAGACTTTCACGAACTCCACCCCAACGTCCATCAATAGTTGGGCGAATGCCAATCTTAGGGTATGTAATTTTCATTGTATACTCCTCCTTCTTATTTCTCTTCCTCAGTATTGTATTTTTTATAGCCAGGATGACGTCCGGTTACTTTATAGCCATCCCTCATACTAATTAATCGGTCAATATTTTCTCTCGAAATCTCTTTTGCTCCGCCAAGCAAGGTAGCCGTTAAGTTAATCTTTGCAAATAGCTCCAAGGTCTCCATTCGATAATATGCCGTAATTAAATCGCATCCAACCGTCAATGCTCCATGATTTGCAAGTAATACTGCATCATGTTCCCCAAGGTATGGTGCAATTGCATCAGGAACTTCATAAGTGGATGGCGTACCATATGGAGTTACCGGAATTGATCCTAAGGCAATGACTGTCTCAATCATATTGTAGCTATCCAAAGATTTGTGAGCTACTGCGTAACCGGTTGCTGTTGGTGGATGTGCATGAACAACTGCCCCTACATCTTCCCTTTCTTGATAGCAGCGTAAATGCATCTTGATCTCGCTGGATGGCTTATATCCAGGCAATCCTTCCAATACATTTCCCTCTACGTCGATTCGAACTAATTTCTCCGGTGTTATAAAGCTTTTACTAATGCCAGTAGGCGTTGCAAAGAAAGTTCCATCTTGTAACTTTACAGAAACATTTCCATCATTTGCTGCTACCCACCCTAATTGCCACATCTTATGACATACATCGCAGATTTCATCCTTTACTTTTGCTTCATATTCCTTATTATCCATTAGTAATCTCCTTTTATTGAAATTGTCCCATCATTCATGGTTTTCCCATAAATAATTATACAAATAGTATAGTAAACCTTAGTATTTTCGTCTATATTTGGCACGAACATTGAACAATTCGATAATCAGTGTTATTATAATAATCAAAACTAATCATATTTGCTCAGAGGAGGATGAAATGCTAGGATATGAGCGTCAACAACAAATTCTAGATTTGCTAAATAAGGAACGTTTCGTTACCGTTTCATATTTATGTAACAAACTCTATACCAGTGGAGCTACCATACGGCGTGACTTGACAGAAATGGATCAAAAAGGACTTTTACGTCGTGTACGTGGAGGAGCTGCGTGTATACAGGGAAATAGCGAGGATGCCCCACTTTTACTTCGAACCAAGACCGAGATTGAAAAGAAACAAACAATTGCCTCATTGGCCTTACAGTACATACAAGAAGGAGATAGCTTATTTTTTGATTCTTCTTCTACCGTTTCCACATTAGCGGAACAACTATCTAATTTTCATAACCTAACCATTGTTACCAATGGATTTACAACGGCAACGATTGTAAATGAGTTGCCTCGTCATAAAGTATTTCTTTGTGGAGGACGTCTACAAAAGCAGTCTTCCATGATCGGTCCTATGGCTGAAGATACGATTCGAAAGTTCTCGACAAATAAAGTATTCTTCTCTTGTTGTGGGCTGTCGATACAATCTGGAATTACCGAAGCAAACGAAG
Organism: bacterium; assembly: GCA_030539495.1. Lineage (GTDB taxonomy): Bacteria > Bacillota > Clostridia > Lachnospirales > Lachnospiraceae > KM106-2. The sequence goes on from JAUNRX010000067.1 coordinate 15,784, forward strand.
AAAATGCCACAATCAAGCGTCTTATGCTTTCTAATTCCACGACTCGTATCTTACTTTGTGATAGTACCAAATTTGAAACCAATTATTTATGTAAAACCTGTGATTTAAATGCTATTGATGTCTTGATCACCGATCGCCTGCCAAATATCGAGTTTTTAAAGTATCTAAACAAATTAGAGCATAAAGTACAACTAATCTATCCTCTTATGTAATGTGCCTTACATTCTTTGCATACCTTATATTATCAGGATGCAAACGAAATAAGGAGAAGATACCTATGAATGGGCTTCATAAACTTTATCTGGTGGAAGGGCTCCCTGGGATTGATAAAATGCCTTATACCTCTGCACTAAAAGACGAACTAGAAAACCAAGGGAAAACTGTCATTTTCTATAAGGAAGGAGACCTTCATCCTGCTGACATGGCATGGAACGCATATTTAACGATGGAGGAATATCAGGAATTTATTAAGAATATTCTTGATATTTGGCGAAGAAATAAAACACAGGAAAAAGAAGAACTTTTAGATCGAATACAGAAAGAAACTTGCATGGAAGGTTCCCATGTGGTTATTGCATATACAAAACTCCGTTTTCCTGATGAAAGTTATGATTGTCTTTATGAAGACTTGGCTGCCAGAGTTATTTATGATGGTCGCCTGCCTCTGCAGGAATTTACCTCTCTGCTTCTAAAAAGGTGGCGCCGCTTTTGTAAGCAGGCACTAAATACGACTAATACCGTTTATATTTTTGAGTGTGCTTTCCTGCAAAACCATATCTTTGAGCTGATGGGCTTTTATGATATGGAGGATGCTGATATTATGAAGCATTTAGAGGATTTACTCTGTACCGTTTCTGCTTTAAATCCAAAACTTCTCTATATTGAGCCAAACGATGTAGCTCATTTACTAGGCGATCCTAGTAGAGACTGGGTGCAGCAAATGATTCATTATGTAGAGAAATCAAACTATGGAAAAATTCATGGCCTAAAGGGTGTAGATGGTGTCCTTGATTTCCTTAAAAACCGGTACCGCCTTGATCTCTTAGCCTTAGAACTTCTTCGTGACAACGCTTGTTCACTTAGTATTTTAAGACAATAACAAAGTAACTCGCATGACACTATATGCTATGTCATGCGAGTTATTTTTATAAAATATCTTTTTTCGGAGGTTTTGCTTTGATGTAAAAATTGATTGTATTATTCTCGTCTAATGTTGCTAAGAAAATATCTTTTAGACTGGTAATCTTATATCTGGAAATCTCCTTATCCAGCCATGTCTGATCTTTTCCCATTCTCTTTAAATTATCTTTGCAAACCTCTCCATCTAAGATGATATTTGCAAGAATGACTTCTTGTTCTGGTGTTATATTAATATCACTTGCAACGACCGGTTTTTCATCTGCAGTGGGAATAATGCTTACTTGGCCTGTTGTTTCAAGGATTGCACTATCGATCTTTTGCATATCAAAATATCCTTGAAATCTTGCAATTGCCTGAAACTCTTCCATTTCTAAGTGGGCTCTCTTAAAGTTTTTAAAATAATATTTTCCCTTATCAACTAGCACAATGGGATGGCCTACTAAAATCTTTCGACACGGCTTAAACTTTTCAGACAGAATTGCACTTAAATACGTTAATACTCCATATAGAACCATAGCAATCATATTATGAACAATCTCATCCTCTTGGGCAATGGATAATTGGGCTGCAATTGATCCAATTGCTATACTATTTATATAGTCAAACATACTCATGGATGAAATAGTTCGACATCCAAGTATTTTAGATAATAGAAATAAGACAATAAAACTCAAGATTGTGGTCAAAGGAATAAACCAATATTGTACTTGCATTTCTTCACCTCATAGCAAATGTATTTACAAGTAGTGTCTACAGAATTTTTATTTGTATACAAAAACAGACCTTCTATCCACTCTCTTGGTGTTATAGAAGGCCTGCTCGTTAACTATCTATTAGTCATTCTCCTCTTCCCATGTTCTGATATATGCTTTACGCATTGGTTTTGCGAAACAGCCTTTGTACATTCCAGTACAATACTCTGCGTAATCTACATCATATACATCTGCTTTGCCATAAGCTTTGTCACAACCACAGTCATCCATTCTGTCTGTCATATCTTCATGATAATCATCTCTTGCATAGTCTCTCTTTCTTCTAGGTGCGCGTTTTGCATAAGGTGATCCTTTATACATTTCGTCATACATTGCATCATATACTCCATCATTGTCGTAATCATAATATCTTGAATATCTTTCTTCTACTACTGGTCTCGTATCACTGCAATATCCATAATATTTTGCAATTCTTGCATCCATATCGTCTGCATAGTTATCATCGTTATCATCCATTACATAACCATAAGATCTTCTATTATCCATTGCCCTTCTGTATACTCTTTTTTCTCTATATGTTGGCATTACTTCTTCATAGCATGGTTTCTTCATTTGGCATGGTTTC
>JAUNRX010000008.1:0-21367 GCA_030539495.1 bacterium
ATTAGTTAGTAATAATTGTATTAACAAATGACGTTCCGTCTGATTGTACAATACGGATGTCGGTTTGTAAAGCATTTTGAATATCATTTATGGTAAGATCATCTAATAATACATCCTCTCCACTACGTAGTAAAACGCTTGGAAGAATTAGATAATCGCCTAAATCTTTATCTTTTAACTGGTTAATGATATCTCCACCAGTAAGCAGGCCTGCTACTGTAATCTCATGACCAAAGAAGTCATTTACAATTGTATACAGGTTAATTGTCATATTAGGGAATTTTTCATTTACTTTTGATTTCAAATAATCGATTGTTGAACTTGCCAATACGCCAGTCACCATGGATACTGTCTGAGAACGATCGTCTCCTTCGATTTCGTCAAGGTAAGTTAGCACTTCTTCCGTTAAGGAACGAACCATTCCTACCCCGTTTTCAATCTGTCCATACCCTTCATAGTAATCTTCATTTGGAATCTCATATTCCGCTCGGATATACCATTCATCGCTGGCAAAGATAAATCTTGTGCCATTTTCTTTTAAGAATTTTTCCTGCCAATAATGCACTTGGTCTAATACCTGTCTTGCATCCTCTTTTGTAAAGGATTCAATTTCTTCTAAGCCTTCTCTAAACTTCGTCTTACCTAATGGTACAACGGATAAGCTTCTCATATGAGGCTGCATTGCTCCCAAGTCGCCAATGGTGCGGTCTAATTCTTTTCCATCGTTATATCCTTTACATAATACGATCTGGGAATTCATTTCGATTCCGCCTTCGTATAAACGAGTAATCTTTTCTAACGCATCTCCCGCAAATCGGTTATGAAGCATCTTCTTACGAAGATCCGGATTTGTCGTATGCACAGAAATATTGATTGGCGCTAATTTATATAGGATAATACGATCAATATCTTCCATCTTCATATTGGTAAGTGTGATATAGTTACCTTGTAAGAAGGATAATCTGGCATCATCATCTTTAAAGTAGATGGTATCTCTCATGCCTTCTGGATTTTGGTCGATAAAGCAGAAAATACATTTGTTTCGACAAGAACGATAGTTATCCATTAAGCTCTCGCCAAATTCAATCCCTAAATCTTCTTCATAATCCTTTTCAATTTCCAATTCCCACTCTTCATTATTAGGTTTCATAATAAGGACAGTAAGGTATTCGTCATTTACTAAGTAGTGATAATCAAAAACATCTTTGATTTCTTGATTATTGATACGAAGAAGAGTGTCGCCACATTCGATTTCCAGCTCTTCTGCAATACTTCCAGGTTGCACGCTTGTTATAATGTGTCCTTTTATACTCATGTCATTCTCCCGTCTGCATAAAGCGGATGCCTTATGCGAATCATGTTGCCAATGTTATTTCAAACACATAAATGCTGCTAAGTTACCACGCTTTCCGCCACTTGCTCGATGCGAGAAGAGGAGGCTGTGGTTACAGCATGTACATAAATTCGAATTTGTTATATTTTGCTCCTTAAGGCCTGCTTCCATCAAGATATACTTATTAACAAGCCATAGGTCTAATTGATACTTTCCATTTCCTTTATTATACAGTATCTTGGATGTTATTTCATTTGTAAAATTACCCATAAATGCAGTAGCAACATCTTCACTGACTTCGTAACAGTCAAAGCAAATACTTGGTCCGATTACCGCTATAATATCCTCTGGATCAGAGCCAAATTCCTTTGCCATTGCTTCTACTGTCTTCTTTCCAATCTTATTTACGGTGCCCTTCCATCCGGAATGGCTAAGACCGATCGCTTTCTTTACAGGATCCACAAAATATAATGGAACACAGTCTGCATACGAAGTAATCAGTGTAATTCCGGGCTCATTGGTAATAAGACCATCAATTCCAACTAACTTACGAGTAAAACGATTGTCTTTGTCCACATCCTCTTTTGTAATACGGTGAACCAATGTATCATGTACCTGATCTGAAAATGCTAAGTCTGTATCCTGCATTCCCATAGCACTTAAAATACGTTCATAGTTTTCCTTTACCGCATCTTCCTCATCCCCGCGAACGAAACTAAGGTTTAAAGTCGTAAAGTCTCCCGTACTTACTCCGCCAAGTCTTGTAGAAAATCCATGTTTAATGCCTTCAATGCGGTCTAGTGTCTCAAAATGGACAAATGGAGCTTCATGCTCTGTATTTAATAACGCATGCTCGCTGCCATTGTTATATTTTATATTATAAACAGAATTCTCGTACTTATAATGAACCTGGTCATTGTTCGTATCAAAAATTCTTTCTGGATTATATTCATTCATGTCTCTTGCTACCTTTCAAAAAATATATCCTTCGTCAATCATAAATGCATTCTCATATACTTTGATTTGTTCCCCTAATAAGACAACAACATCAAAACGACATGGGCTATCAAAAGATAAACCATGTCTTAATAAGTAGTGATTTGCTGTTTTTATGATTGCATGCATCTTCCGCTTCGTAACTGCTTCCTCTGGATAGCCATTTTTCACATTAGAGCGGTATTTCACCTCAATAAACACAAGATAGCCCTTCTCTTTTGCAATAATGTCAATTTCCCCAGCCTGACAGAAATAGTTTGTCGTCAGCACATGGTATCCTAAGGATTCCAAATGCTTTACGACAAGCTGTTCTTTGTCATTGCCAATTACTCGCTTATTATACATGAAATTCCCCCAACTTTACTTTTTTAAGTTCAGTTTCTTCTTAATTCGATCCGCTTCATCGACATAAACAAGAATATCAGCTACCACTTCGTATAATTCTTTTGGGATATATTCGCCAATCTCAAGCTTGGAAAGCGTATTCGCAAGTGGAACATCTTGATGCACCGGAACCTTTGACTCTTCGGCTGCACTTACGATCTTGTCTGCCAGGTAGCCCCTGCCAGAGGCAATAATCTTAGGCGCTTGTTCGTCTGGGTTATATTCTAATGCAACAGCAGCTTTATTTCTTGATTCTTTCATAGGATTACCTCACAATTAGTACTTTTTATACAAAGTTTTTAATGAAGCTTCTACGATGAATTGGACAAGGGCCATATTTCTTTAATGCCTCGATGTGCTGCTTACTTCCATATCCTTTGTTTTGGGCAAACCCATACTCCGGATAAATCTTATCGTATTCAACCATCATTTCGTCTCTCTCTACTTTTGCAAGGATACTTGCAGCAGCAATAGAGATGCTTCTGGCATCGCCTTTGATAATCTTTACCTGTTCCATTGGAAGTCCAGGAATGATTACCGCGTCATTTAAAAGCACTTCAGGAGTTACGGATAATCCTTCTACTGCTTCTCTCATCGCTTGATACGTAGCATTCAATATATTAATATCGTCTATTACGCTTGGTGGCATAATACCAATATTGCAAGCGATGGCTTTTTCTTTGATTTCTAGATATAATTCATTTCTCTTTGCTTCGCTAAGCTGTTTGGAGTCATTGAGATAAAGGATGTCCTGGTTAGGGTCTAAGATTACCGCACCTGCAACCACAGGACCTGCAAGAGGTCCGCGTCCTACTTCATCAATACCGCAGATATACGTTGCATTGGCATGCTCGTATTCAAACTGCTTCATAACTTCAATACGCTTAAGTTCCGCAAGATACTTTTCTTCTATTTTCTTATAGCGAAGAATCAGATTCTTAACTCCTACTCTTGAGTCACTTTCTAACTCGACAAGCATTTGTTTACGAACAGAAGCTTCCGCCTGCTCTAATTCTTGTTTAATTATAGCTAAACTTTTCATGTATCTTACCTCTAGTTTATTCCATTGTCGTGAGACACCTTATTCAATAGTGCCGAACTGACTAAATGGATATAGTCTTACGTTGACTTTTCCTATAATATCTTTCTTTCGTACCAATCCAACATATGGAGAACGACTATCCGTACTGTTATTACGGTTATCCCCTAATACAAAGTATTCGTCCACTCCCAATGTTATTGGTTCGGAGGCACTTCCTGCATAAGACATCGGTTCTGTTCCATAGTTTTCATTGATTACCGTACCATCCACATAGATCTTGCCATCCATGATCTGAATGGTCTGTCCTGGAAGGGCAATGATACGCTTCACCAGATTGATGTCGCTATCATTTTTAAATACAATCATATCAAATTGCTCCGGATCATGAAAACGGTAGGTAAAGCGATTAATTGCAACCACATTGCCATCATGTAAGGTCTTTTCCATGGATCCTCCATTCACCCTTGAATACGTTACTACAAAGGTTGTAATTCCATATACTAAGACAAGAGCCACTGCTAGGCAGGCCACAATTTGACCAATCATTCCTAATAGTGTCGTCTTTTCATCCTCATCCTCTTCGTCATCCAATGGAAACTCTATAATTTCCGCAGGAGCCGTTGCTTTGTCCGGTTCCGAAGTCTGCTGATCCATCTTATGAAGCGCAGACTCATAGGCCACATAGTCACTATGTACAGCCTGGTCTGTGTCGTTGATCCAATGAATGTATTCCTTTAGCTTCGGAAAATTCTTTTCATCAAATGCTAATGGATCATCTTTCTCTTCATAATATTTTATTTCTTTACAAAATTCTAAGCTGTCATCAATACTGCTTCCCTTTTTCAAATTGAACCCTCCTTATTCTTCGGAGTTACCTTCTTTAGCAAATTCAGGAAATTCTAACGTTACTTTTCCTAATTTCGCATTACGGAAATCGTCAATTACGATACTTGCCGCTTTATTTAAATCAAGTTCATTTCCACGTAATTTACAAGAACGAAGTTCTGCAATGTGGTAAAGAGTCTTTACAGAGTCTTCAAAAGATTCCATTTCATAACGTTCTTCTAGCACACCTTTGTAGTGAGTATTCATGAAATCTAATAATTCCATTGCAAGTTCAGTCGTATTTAATAATTCTTCTTTAATAGAACCGATAAATGCTAATTTAAGACCAACTGTCTGATCTTCAAATTTTGGCCATAAGATACCTGGTGTATCTAATAACTCAACATTCTTATTTAAACGGATCCATTGCTTACCTTTTGTTACACCTGGCTTATTACCAGTCTTAGCACATGCTTTTCCAGCAAACGTATTAATAAATGTGGATTTCCCTACATTAGGGATACCAACGATCATTGCACGTACTGGACGGTTAATGATACCACGTTTACGATCTCTTTCGATTTTTTCTTTACATGCTTCTAAGATAATATTTTGAACATCTTTAACGCCTGTACCTTTTTTTGAGTTAAGACCTACTACATACCAGCCTTTCGCTTCGTACCAAGCCTTCCATTTTCTAGACCACTCAGGATCTGCTAAATCGTATTTGTTTAAAAGGATAACTCTTGATTTATTCTTTGCTAAACCATCGATATCTGGATTTTTACTTGCTAGTGGAATTCTTGCATCTACTAACTCGATTACGACATCGATTAACTTTATATCTTCTTGCATCTGACGTTTTGCTTTCGTCATGTGTCCTGGATACCATTGAAAATGCATTTGTCTTACCTCATGTTTCTTTATTTTGTCTGTTATTTTGCTTCTGGTGTAGGGCTTACAGTGATACCGCCAATTGGTGTTGCTGATGGCGTTTCCGTTTCCTCTACTTCTTTTCTTCTATTCAAATTCCCGATAAATGCAAACTTATTCATACGAATCCATGCTTTACCGATAATATCATCTTTTACTACGGTACCGAAACTTGCAAATCGACTGTCGACGCTGCTGTTTCGATTATCGCCGAGGACGAAGTATTCTCCGTCTTCTAATTTATATGGAGTAGCTGCTAAACCACTATTTGTGATTTCTTCTACTTCCACGACTTCTTTATTCTTAACTCCGTCAATATAAACAAGGCCATCTTTAATTTCTATTGTTTCCCCTGGAAGTCCAATCACACGCTTTACATTATAATAGCTGTGTTCTTGTCCGCTTTGCTTAAATACAATCACGTCTCCACGTTTTGGTGAAGAGAAACGATAATCAATCTTATTCACCATAATAGAATCATTTTCAATTAGAGTAGGGCTCATCGACTCCCCATACATCTTGATCTTTTGAAATCCAAACTGGATAACAAGGAAACCAAGTAGTATTGCTACCGCGATTTCTACAATCCAGATAGCTAGTCGTACGAGGCGATTTTTTCTTTTTTCCTGACGGTTTCCATTATCAAAATCGAATGCCATAACTTACTCCTCTACAACACTTCTGTTTTTTTATCCCCAATAACATTCCTATTATAGCACGAAACCGTATCAGATACGTACTACTTTTTCAAGCTTCAGTTTCCTATGATACAAAAAGGGGGCTCCGTACTATAGCAAATACAGTACGACAGCCCCTTAACATTTTTTAAATATGATTCAAAGCTAGATCACTAAGAAAAAATTATTTAACTAATTCTTTAACCTTAGCAGCTTTACCAACTCTTTGACGTAAGTAGTTAAGTTTAGCTCTTCTAACTTTACCGTATCTTACAACTTCAACTTTTTCTACGATTGGAGAGTGTAATGGCCAAGTTTTTTCTACACCGATACCGTTAGAAGTTTTTCTAACTGTAAAAGTTTCTCTTGCTCCACCATTTTGTCTCTTTAATACTGTTCCTTCGAAAACCTGAGTTCTTTCACGGTTACCTTCTTTTACTTTAGCGTATACTTTAACAGTATCACCAACGGAAAATGCAGGTACTTCTGCTTTTAATTGAGCAGCTTCGATATTTCTAATAATTTGATTCATTTGTGCGACCTCCTAATTTATATTAGATGTTCTTAATACGCTAAGTAAGTAGCAGAGGAACACCCTTAATCTCACAACAACCCTACTTTATCATAATTAGTCGATAATTGCAAGAATAAATTTTATAGTTCTATTACCAAGTTTTCGCAATTTTATTATTTGTTATTCTCTCTCTTGAGATTTTCTAAAAATTGCTTCTCTTTTTTCGTTAAATTTGCGTCTGCTAATAAGTCTGGACGTTTCTTTAACGTACGAATGATCGACTGTTCACGTCTCCATTTTTCCACGTTTCCATGGTGTCCGGAACGTAATACTTCTGGAACTTCCTTATCGTGGAATGTTACCGGTCTTGTGTACTGTGGGTATTCTAATAAGTTGTCATGGAAGGATTCAATCTCCGCAGACACATCATTATTTAATACTCCGGGAACCAAACGGCCAATGGCATCCATCATAACTAAGGAAGGAAGTTCGCCACCTGTTAATACATAGTCTCCAATGGAAACTTCGTCAGTTACGATCTCTTCTAGCACTCGTTCATCAATGCCTTCGTAGTGTCCGCATAAGAAGATTAGATTTTCTTCTTTGGCAAACTCTTCTGCCATCTTCTGATTAAATACTTTTCCTTGAGGTGTCATGTAAACAACACGGGCACCTTTTGCTTTTTCTTTGATTGACTCATAGGCACTGTAAACAGGACCTGGCTGCATTACCATACCTGCACCGCCACCATATGGGTAATCATCCACTTTTAAATGTTTATTTTCAGAGAAATCACGGATATTGACTGCAGTAAGGCTAATAAGCTCTTTTTCTGCTGCACGTTTCATAATGCTTGTATGGAACGTATCTTCTACCATCTCTGGAAATAACGTAAGGATATAAAAATTCATTTATAGCCCTCCGTTAGTCTAAGAGACCAGGCATGATGTGAGCCGTAATTTCTTTATTGTCAATGTCAATATTAAGGATACATTCATCGATATATGGAAGAAGAACTTCGCCTCTGTCTTTTGTCTTTACAACATAAACATCGTTTGCGCCTGTTTCCATTACGTCAATTAACTCACCAAGGTCGTTCCCTTCGTCAGTCACTACCTTACAGCCGATTAGATCTGCGATATAGTATTCGCCTTCTTCTAAAGGTACTGCATTTTCGCGAGTTACAAATAAGTCTTTTCCTTTATAACGTTCAATGTCATTGATATTATCAAATTCTTTGAATTTTAAGATTACAAATTGTTTAAAGTATTTTACATTGGAAACGTGAAGCGTCATTTGCTCTTTCCCTGTGTCTAAAATAACTTCTTTTAAATAGTCAAAACGAGAGGCATCATTTGTTGTAGGGAATACCTTTACCTCTCCTCGAATTCCGTGCGTATTTGAAATTACGCCAACACGTAATAATTGTTCCATCGTTGTCTCCTTGCTTTATCTTGGCATTATCTTTTAAATTCTATCTAACTCTATATCGTTTGTCAAATATATTCCTAGTATTAACAAGGATTCGTCCGCCAATACTTTGGGAAACATAGATTTTGGCTTGTTTCTTGCGACAACCGCCAAGGAATGCTAATAGCACTGTGGCTCGTTATTTGCAATAATAAAAGACCTCATATACATCACACTGCTTTGTATACGAGGCCATCTAAGCTTATGTTATTCAGTTTTGTTATTTATTTTGCTGTCTTTTTGCTTGCAGCTGTCTTTCTTGTCTTTTTCGGTGGTGCTTGTGCTTCCTCAAGCTGCTGCTGATAAAGTAACTGTTTTGCTTCCTTTTCGGCTGTTTTCTTTTCCTGTATCTTCTTCAACTCTTCCAATGCTTTTTTTTGCAAATCAGGTTCTTCGAATGTCAGGAACTTTTCGAATGAATCCGGATATAAAAATGTTTTACGTTCTCTAAAGGCTTCAAATTGAACTTTTATGTAGTTTTGCTTTTTCTCCACAATGGTGCCCTTACCAAATGCTTTATGTACGACTGCCTTTTTGATCATTCATACTCATCCTTTCTCACTACACTATAATTGTACCACAAAAGTAGTAAGAAACATAAGTATTTTTCTTGTTTTCTAGCTGTTTTTCCAATACTGCGTTGTAAATCAGAGCAGGTTATTCTATAATGGCCGTATAAAAATCATGGAAAGGAGCAATTAGATATGCCATTTATCAATATGAAAACAAATATAGCCGTAACTGACGAAACACAAGCGGCAATTAAGACAGACTTGGGACAAGCAATCACTGCTATTCCAGGAAAAAGCGAGGATTGGCTTATGGTCGGACTTGAGCCAAATAGCAGTCTTTGGTTTAAAGGAACAAACGAGCCTGCTGCCATGGTCGAAGTTTCAATCTTTGGCAGTGCTACCCCTGCTGATTACGAAAAATTAACGAAAGAACTCTGCAATGTTGTAAAAAACCATCTGAATATCTCGCCTGCAAGAACATATGTAAAGTACTCAGAGATTAAAGAATGGGGCTGGAATAATCAGAATTTTTAGTATAAAGGGAGAGAGTGTGTGTTCCACACACTCTCCCGTCTTAATACCCTTGTAAGGAACACACACTTTGCTCCTATCGGCATTACTTACTTTTGCTGTTCCTGTTTCCACTTTTTATACTCTTTAGGCATACATTTAGCACATGGTCGATATCCTGCCTGAATAGCGGTTTCTTCATCTGCGAAAAACACTCGGCATTGCACATATTGTCCTTTGGCAATGTATCTTGCTGCCGAAGGACAATCTAAACGTCCGTAGATCTTTAGCTTCTTATGGCCTCCTAATGTTCCTGGAACTTTGCTGTCGTACACCTTTCCATTTGCATCGATCAAATGATACATTTTTTCCATACTCTTTTCCTTGTCTTCTACTGATTTCATCCAGCTCCTCCATTTGCTCTTGTCGTAGTTTGTCTTTTGCTCTAATTTCTTCACGAAGAGTCTCTTGTACCTCTTCAAGACTTTCATCTAACAGTTTTCCATTTATGTGATCGATATGCTCCTTACAATCCTCATAGGTCATAAAAAGCTTTTTAGATAGTAAACGTATCGCCTCTGGTCTATTGGCATTCATTATTTTTGTGCCATCCTTCGTCATCGTAATGACCATTTTATTGCTGTAATCATACATATATAAAAAAGTCCTATTTGGACGTGGATGTCTGACCTCATTCCAAAGCTCCATAGCAATTAATGTATCCTCATACTCTTTGCTATTCTTTTTGATCCATTCATTTAAAGCCAAATAGGAATAGGGAACATTTTTGTGCGGTCCCACGTATGCGGAACGCTTTTTATTTATACTTAATCCATGCAGCAAGCTAAAAATGCCTTTTTCGCTACATCGATAATCCAATTCATTCTCATCCACAAAATCAGCATCATATTCTAGTGCCATGTATACATAAACACTATCTTCTCTTAATTGATTTTTTCCCAATTGTAAGTTCTCCTTTGTGTCGTATTAACCAATTTTACTATGTAAGAAATTAGTTGAATCTTTTAGCGTTTCTTGTCGAATTATAGAATATCACAAAATACGACTGAAGAAAATATCTTCTCTGAAATTCATTTGTTCTTTTATAAACCAGATTACATTCTAATAATAAAATCCAATTCATGGTTTCTCCTTATTACGGTTAGATATTTTTACACGTTACTGACAATGATATGCATGACACATTCCTATTCCTTTTCAATTTTCATCAATGGTACTTGCTCCACATCCATTGTTGAGTCCTTATGCAAGGTAATCAGAGTGCCTCCCCGCTGCTCCTTCTTTTTTGCAATCCCAGGCATGGCAAGGTAGTCAATCGACATTCCATATGTCAGTTGTATCTTTTTATACTTCATAGAAATATTATTATAATGGTCATGTCCCACAAAAATCCCTTTGGTGCTTTCCAGCTCGACAGCCTTATCAAATAGCTTGCTTTTATAATCAGAGCAACAGATGGATTCGTTCTTTTCTCCCACATTTCCAAAACAATATGTTACCTCTTCACTTCCAGACTTATATAATTCATAGGCTGTTTTATACTCTTGCAGTGGTATATGTGTAAAAATTAAAGAGGATATATCTTGTCCATATTGTGTCTCCACCTGTTCTAAAGTGTCTGCATACCATTGCACCTGATCATCATGAATGTAGTCATAATCATTAATCTTTGCACTTGTATAAGAATTGGAATCAATAAGATATAACGCTTGGTTTACCGTACCATCTCCGTTTTCTACAAGAATGACCTGATTGCTTCGCCCTGTAATATCCGGCTGAATATTGGTATACAATAAAGAACCTGTAGTCTCATAAGAAAATGAGTGAAATAATTGATTTAACTCTTCTTCTGAATGTGAGGCAACAAACTCCGTATCATGATTTCCATAGGTAAATGCCCAAGGGATACCAATATTCCTCATAAATGATGCAAATTGCATAATTGGTGTATAGTTGTTAAATGAAAATGACTCGATCCCTAAAGGAAATACAAAATCTCCCGTTACTATAACTAAATCAGGCTTTGTGTAGTTAATTAACTGATATACTGCTTCTAGGGCTTTGATATCTTTGGCATACGAGAGCAGGCTTCCCCCAAGATGGATATCCGTTAACTGCAGGATTTTAAACTCTGTATCCTTCTTATTATGTATTGTATAAATTCCGGATTTATTATCAAAATCGATTTTAAGCTGTCGGTGCGCTACGCTTGGTATCGTTGCGATATAGGGCTGGATATACCACGTCCCCCTACTCATTATATTTACAAGGAGGACAATAAGGACAGCGACTACAACAATTTTCTTAATAAGCTTATGCTTTTTCTTACGTGTAAATTCCTTCGATGCTGTCTCACCTTCCAATACCCTGTATTGTACTCGAGAAACAAACCACAACTTTAGAATTGCGCCCCCTAACATACTAAGACCGGCGCCGGCAAGGATGAAGATTGCAGCATAAGAATAGGCAACGTAGATTTCATTACTAACCCTAAGAACAGACACTGTGACAATTGGAAGAGCACTGCTTATGATTACTACTACGCTTGCTATAATTACATTAATACTTCGTCCCCTGCTTTTTGTAATCCACCGTTCCACATATGTACTTTCACTTTCATATACTTCAAATGCTGTTTTTGTGTCTCTGTAAGAGCGAACAATCTGGATACCCCCCATAATCAACAAGGGCAATGCTAACAAAATACAAAGAAATACCCATGCAATCCCCAATGCATTGATCCTACTCATATCATAAATTCTATAAGAACATAACGCCGTAAATATCATTGGCGAAAGACATAATAAAAATACACCTACCGCAATCTTATTTATCGACGTATTGATTACCTTTAACACCTCATTACTCTTCGTTCTTTTCATCTATCCTTCCCCCAATTATTCTACCGTGCTTTTTATATCTTTTTATCCATCTATACTATCATTTGATTCTATTTTTTTCAACGTTCCGTTATATGAATACTGCTTCTTTTTTCTTCTAAATAAATATAAAAACACAAAGATACCAAAAAATAATATAATGCTGGTCCATAACATGGCTTTCCATAGCAACAGCCAACAAGATGGCAGCCAATCCTTCCAAAGCAATGGATGAACGGAATTACCCAGATGAAATTACAGAACTCTATTTCGCGTAATAACAATTCCCCTAACGGTACATACTAAGAAGCGTTCGAGAATTATAAGAAGGAGACAAATTCAATATTATGAACGACAAATTAAAAGAAGAATTGGGCGGACGGTTAAGCTATCACGATTCCGTCGAGGAAATGTTAAAACGAATTGAAACTGATGGACTCTCCAGCGTATTTTCCAGATGGGGTCCACAAGAAAAAATCCGATGCAAATTCTGTTTGGAAGGCTTAAGCTGCCAGCTATGTTCTCAAGGTCCATGCCGAATTAGTGAAAAAGCCGGTGCAACTGCAGGGGTCTGTGGTATCGGACCAGATGCCATGGCAATGAGAAACTTCTTTATGAAAAATATCATGGGTGCCGGTACGTATGCTCATCATTGTTATGAGGCCATCCGTTCCCTTAGAACAACCGGTGAAGGTACTTCTCCATTTAAAATAAAAGATGAAGCAAAATTAAAATGGATGTGTGAAAAAGTAGGAATCAATACCAATCAAGATATTAATCAGCTTGCCATCCAACTAGCCGATTTACTTGACAAAGACATGAAAGCCGGCCCTGAACAACCTAGCGTTATGACAGAAGCATTTGCGCCACGAAAAAGAATCCCGGTATGGCATGAACATAATATCTATCCATCCGGTGTGGATCATGAAATTCAAAATGCAATTGCAAGTTGTTTGACCAATGTAGATGGCGATTATGTTTCCCTTGCCAGAAAAGCTCTTCGCCTTGGATTATCTACTATTTATACAGCACAAATCGGTCTTGAAATGATCCAGGATATTTTGTTTGGAACTCCTATGCCTCATGAAGTAAACGTTGACTTAGGTATTATGGATCCAGACTATGTAAATATCGTATTTAACGGACATCAGCCATTTGTAGGTGCTACTACAATCGAAAAGCTTCGAAAAGGTGAGTATAAAGAAGAAGCTATTGCTGCCGGCGCAAAAGGCATTCGTGTCGTTGGTTCCATTGAAACAGGCCAAGAATTATTACAGAGATTTGAAGTAGATGAAGTATTTGTCGGCCTTATGGGCAACTGGCTCTCTATCGAACCACTTCTTGCTACCGGTACTGTCGATGTAATTGCTATGGATGAAAACTGTTCTCCACCAGCCATCGATCAATATGCTGAAAAATACCAAGTTGCATTGGCTAGTATTAGCACAATTATTGGGGTTCCCGGTACTGAGACAAGACTTGCTTACCATCCACAAGAAGCAACCGATATGGCAGATAAATTAATCCAGGTAGGTATTGAAAACTTCAAGAAACGTCATGGCAAAATTGATCCTATGGTTCCTAAGTATGTAACTAAGGCAATTGCAGGTTTCTCTACCGAAGCAGTACTTAGCGTTCTTGGAAATAAACTTGATCCATTGGTAGATGTGATTGCAGCAGGCAAACTAAAAGGTATCGTTGCCCTTGCCAACTGTACCACTCTTAGAAATGGTCCTCAAGACTGGAATACAGTCAACCTTACAAAGAACTTAATCGCACGTGACATCCTAGTAGTTGCAGGTGGCTGCGGTAACCATGGACTTGAAGTTGCAGGACTTGCTAACTTAGAAGCCATCGACAAATATGCAGGCGCTGGCTTAAAAGAAGTATGTCATATGCTTAATATTCCTCCTATGCTAAGCTTCGGTACTTGTACGGATACCGGCCGAATCTCCATGCTTGTTACTGCTTTGGCAGACCATCTTGATGTGGATATTCCTGACCTTCCTATCGCTGTTACTGCTCCTGAATGGATGGAACAAAAGGCTACCATCGATGGTATCTTTGCCGTAGCATATGGCGCTATCACTCATTTATCCCCTACTCCATTTATCACAGGTGCTCCAAAACTAGTAAAACTTCTTACAGAAGACGTTGAGGGTATGACAGGTGGTAAGGTTATCTTAGGTGATGATCCAGAAGAAGTAGCAAAAGATATCGAAGGCTATATCATTGCTAAAAGAAAGAAACTTGGATTACAATAAAGTTAAGAAAGCCAGCGTATAAAAGGCGCTGGCTTTTCCTCATTCTATTAATAAGGAGGTACTATGTATCAACTAGAGGTTGAACACTTTGACATTGAACAAATCTGCTATTCCGGCCAATGTTTTCGTATACACAAAAATAGCCGAGGTTACTTTGAAGTTATCGCATTTGGCCAATATCTTGAGCTGAAACAGGATGGTAATATGGTAACATTCTTATGTAGTGAAGAAGACTATGAAACATACTGGAAGTCTTATTTTTCATTAGATGAGGATTATGGCGAAATTGTCAATCAAATCGACCATAATGATGAATACATGTTAACTGCAATGAATTATGGCTCCGGTATCCGCATCTTAAAACAGGACTTATGGGAAATGATCATCTCTTTTTTAATCAGCCAGCAAAATAATATTAAGCGCATCCAGAAATGTATTCAGACGATTTGTGAGCGATATGGAGAAGAAAAGCATAACTCCTATGGAGAGCCTTACTACACTTTTCCAACACCTGAGGCACTTGCTGTTCCTACGGAGCTGGAATTAAGAAACTGTAATCTTGGCTACCGTGCCAAATATATAAAACGTGTCTCTGAGACTGTTGCAAGCGGAGAGTTTTCCCTAGAATCCTTATATTCTCTTTCCTATGAAGAAGCCAAAACAGAACTTCTAAAACTCTATGGCATTGGAATTAAAGTTTCGGAATGTATTTGTCTCTATGGACTACATCACCTGGATGCTTTTCCTGTCGACACCCATATAAAACATGTCTTGGACGAAAACTATGCCGATGGATTCCCCTTCGAACGTTATCATGGTGTAGCAGGCGTATTCCAACAATATGCATTTTATTATGATTTTAAGCCTCAAATTTCATAACCCTGTATTTCTAAATTTTTCTCCTTAGGCACCTTATTTTATTTCATTTTCTTAGGTGCCTAATTCATTTTCTTTATTTTTTCTTGCATGGTCTAATCATCCCATTGTGTTTTTTGTCGTTATTACATATAATTTGTATAAATAAGTGGTAAATCATTCTATTCAATTCACTTATTTATCGGCTTACTTAGTAACTAATAGTAACTACATAATTTTGAAAGGACAGCATTATGAAAACTTATCTTGGAACTGGTTCTGGAGGAAGTGCCAAAAAGATGGTTGCAGAGGCAACAAAAGGATTGATCAATCCATCCCTAATCCTTACGATCTCGCCATACAATTACCTCTCAGACATTTCTACATTACTAAAAGAACAATATCCCGCTGCACAAATTATCGGCACAAGCGGGACTTCTCTCTCTCAAGGAGAAGTAGATGACAACAAATTAATCCTAACTGCATTTTATGATGATATTATTGCATCCTGCGGCATTATTGAGCAGGTAACCACCACTCCTGCACGCGCTCTTGCAGATATTGAGACCCATCTAAATGCAGTTTCACCAGACAAAAAGAATACCGTATGCATCGCATTTACCACGGCGGGGGAAGAACTCCTTGTAACCACTCTAAATGCGGTATTAGAGAAAAAGCAGATTAACCTGATTGGTGGCTCAGTCTTTGGCTATCCAGATACAGCACTCGCTGAAGTTGCTCTTAATGGAAAAACATATGCAAATGCCTGTGCTTATGTTTTTATTAAAAATAAGACTGGACGCATCAGGGTATATAAAGAAAATCTTTACGAAAAAGCAACTCATTCCATTCATTATGTAACTAAGGCGGATCCTGAACATCGTAAGCTTATTGAGCTCGATCATCAGCCGGCATTAACTGTATATTGCAAGGAAATGGGAATTCCCAAAGACAAGGCAATGGACTATGTCCTTACCAATCCTCTTGGTCGTGTCGTTGACGATGACATCTTTATTTCCTCTTTTGCCTCCACTAATTCAGATAACACAATTAACATGTATAAAACACTTAGTCAGAACGATAGCATTTACATATTGGATTTAGTTGATTATGAAACGATTATTGCAGATACACAGAATAAGATGAAAGCAGATTTCCCACATATTTCACTGATTTTCTCAGTCGACTGTATCTATCGCTACCTTCTCTTTGAAAGCAAGCATTATACCAAGACCTATGCAAAGAACTTTGCTTCTTTTGCACCTCATGTAGGTGTAATCGGCGGTGGTGAACAGTATAATAACCAACACGTCAATCAGACCATGGTCTGTGCAGTGTTTGAATAATACCAACAGCTATCATGCAGAAATGAGGAAACTATGTTTACGATACGAAAAATGAAATCAAACCCCATTACAACTTCCATTGACAATGAGTCAAAAAATAAAAGAAAAGTTCTAACTGACGGTCTTTATCCGATTCGATACATAACAAACTACCTGATTGACAAAAAAAATGAGTTATTACATCAGGAGAGTCAGACAATTAATGAAATCCAACAAATTAACAGCTCATTTAAAGATGTCATCTCCGGTGCATCTGAAATCACAGAGTCTATGGAAAGTTTTAAAGGAGATTTTAACAATATGCTTACAATCTCTGATTCCTTTCAGAACAGTATGACTGATATTCTTGAGGCGGTAACGGATGCTCAGAGCAATATGAATTCCCTTCGCCAGGACAATCTTCAGTTAGGAAAAAATCTTAACGAAATCCAAACGGTTTGCGATGATTACCAGACAAGCTTTGAAGAAATCCAGAATACGCTGTCCGGAATTATTAAAATCGCCAATCAGACTAACCTGCTTGCACTAAATGCCTCTATCGAAGCTGCCCGTGCAGGCGAGGCCGGAAAAGGATTTGCCGTAGTTGCTGATGAAGTCAAAAATCTTTCGGTTGAAATCAAAACCTTAGTGGATAATGTTAATACTTCCATTGACCATATCCGTTCGAATTCAGAAAATATGACAACTTCCCTGCTGGAGACCAATCAGGCACTTGAAACCTCAGTAGAAAATGTAAAGAATACGGAGGCTGATTTCTCCAAAATACATAGCAATGCCAATGGTGTACAAAAAATCAATCTTCAGCTGAAAGATACTGCTAACTCCTGTACCCATAAGATTGATGACATTACGGATGCCTTTGCACGTTCCAATACCTACTACACTAAGGTTACAGAAAACATCGATACCACAACAGCTAAGCTGACCAAAAAGTGCTTTTATTTTGAGGATATGAGTAATATGTTAATACAGATCGAGCCTATTCTTGATCAATTAGAGCAGGATATGGAGTAACGAGAAGAAACACGCTCTGCGAGTTTCTCTCGTTATCGCGACAGTCGCCAAGGTAATGCAAGCATCACTTTGGCTCGTTGTTCGCGTAAATCAAAAGAGCGAATACAGGAAGGTGACTTCTTGTATCCGCTCTTTCTTTAGTGATTTACAAAAAATGCTGCTGCAATTGCTCCAGGTCCTACATGGGTACCAATGGTGCTTCCAATTGTACAAATTGGAAGGTTGTCTACTTGCCCTTGATAAAGCTCCGTACTATCTTGTATATATTTTTGAAGAATATCATCTGAAAGTCCGCTGTATGCCAAGCTTAATGGCATATCTAGATTAATCCCGCCTTCCTCTTTCACCATATGGATTAACATATTGTTACCATTTTTTGACCCTCTTGCTTTTCCTAACATGGTAATTTCGCCATTCTTAATCGCAATGACCGGCTTGATCGAAAGTAACGTTCCTGCAAATGCAGCAGTTGTCGAAATGCGTCCACCCTTTTTCAAGTATTCCAGAGTGTCCAATAATGCAATCAAACGAATATTTTTCTTTTCTTCACTCAAGATTGTTACGATTTCCTCTGCATTTTTTCCCTCTTTGCGTAACCTTACTGCCAGTTCCACCAATAACTGCTCTCCAATACATACATTTTCACTATCTACGATTTTAACTTGGCCTTCAAACTCTGCTGCCGCAATATGAGCACTTTGGTAACAGCCCGATAGCTTGGAAGATAACGTGATGCAAATAATTGTATCGCCCGCTTCGATTCCCTTTTTAAACACCTCTTCATAATCATATGGCGAGATTTGGCTTGTCTTTGGAAGTTCATCTGTTTCGATCAATTTTTCATAGAATTCCTTATGGTCCATGGTAACGCCATCTAAATATTCTTGGTCTCCAAAGATTGTTTTAATTGGCAAGATGGTTACTCCCCATTTTTCTGCCTGTTCTCTTGTAATATCACTTGCTGAATCACATATTATTCTTATACTCATTTTTTATCCCCTCATTACTTTCTCTATACTTGTCGTTCTAGATTATCTGCAATTACTCCTAGCACACGGTAAAATACTTCTCGTTCTTCTTCACTAAAGCCTTCCCCGCTGCTTTCTACTACCTGGCTGATCTTTTGATTAATCTTGTCACAGATGGTTATGCCTTCCTCTGTTAATATAATGATCGTACGGTAACGTTTCTTTCCTTCCATATCTACAAAAGAAACTAGTCCCTTACTTTCTAGTTTTGCAAGCGTTCTTGAAATTGCTGCCTTATCCTCTCCACATAAAATAGCTAGCTCTTTAGAGGTTACCCCTTGCTCATGCTGCTTCAATTGATATAGACACATCACTTGGGAGCCTTTTAATCCATAGGCCTCCATCTCATTATTCTTGATAACCTGAATGCTGCGATTAATCTGATTCATTCGTGTTACAAACGTTTCAAAACGATCGATCATACTGTTCTCCTTTTTGTTTTTGTTGATAGCGTTATCTTAAACCAAACTTGTTGATTTGTCAACAAGTTTGGTTTTCTAGGATATTAACATCTTAATCTCCTATATATCCAAAATAGAAAAAGAGCGCAATTACGCGCTCTCTAATTCACTAATGACTTTTTTCTACGTTCTTCTTAATCCCTTAGCAATTCCCTTTTGCAACAAACAAGGAATATGGCAGCTCTCCATTATCCACATACTTTGTTCCTTGATAAACAGTCTTAACTATTACATTTTGAAATCCGGTCTTCTCAAGCAATTCTTTAATTTCCTTATGCACAAATCCATTATGTCCATAGAAGCCTTCCTCATTTTTATGGAAGGTTCCATCATCCTTATCCAAATCAATTATTAAAAAAGTTCCACCCTCTGCCATCAATCCTTTCAACTCCGCTAGCTTCTGTTCAATCTCTGTAATATGATGAAATACCATGGAACTATAAATTAAGTCATAGTCCTTTTCCTGGGCTAGCTCCTTTAACAAATGTACATTGCTGCAGGGATCATATAACTCAATCTTCTTTTCATAAATACTGCACATTTTCGGTGATAAATCATACCCATAAATCTGCACATCTTCCTGATATAACTGAAAAGTCAAGAGGCCTGTCCCACAACCAAACTCTAAGATCTTCTTTCCTTTCATGTCCGGTACTTCTTCTTTAATGATACTTGCCAGTGTCTCTGCTCTCCTAATTCTGCGTCTGCTGTCCCACGAGGATGCTACTTGATCAAAATACATTTTATCCATACTGCTGTTCCTCCTTTCCTTATTATTTCCTATCCTTTTCCTACTCTATGTACCTTTTTACTTTCTCGTTCTTTTACTGGTTGGCAACATTGCACTTCCGGATTCTTTACTAGTTCGAGTCTGACGGAAGGCATCATTATCCCTGCATTATGTAAATTACTGATACAGCTAGAAAGGATCTGACTTGCATTCTTTGCCGATGGCTCCATGTGTACTGGTTCCATCATGCTTAAATCCATTTGCTCAATTCCTAGCTCATAAAGTACCTCTTCTAATGACTTTTCTTGTTTCATGGCATGCAATACTGAGGATAGTTGAAAATATCCGTACATCTCGACTGTGTAAAGTTTAGCAGTACCCCATATCCGTTTAAAATATTCTGTAAATGTCTGTTTACTAGGAATTGGATTAGGCATCTTGCTTATTGCGTCTGTCATAACTTCCTTTAGTACCTCGAGTTCAGCGTCTCCCCCCACATGTTTCCAATAGGCTAGGGTAAACTGATTTACTAAGAGTTCTTCTTCCACAGGATTGATCCGTTTCTTCTGCTGTTCCACAAGAATATGTCCCACTTCATGCACCACATTAAACCAATGAAAATATAGTTCAAATCGTTCCTGAACCTTCTCCTCTCCAAATAGCTTAACATACCCTGCCTGCTGCTCATCGGTGCCCGTATCAAATGTCCCGCTAATAATTTCATACTCCAAACTACTCACTCCCCAATACGCATTTCTTATATACCCATTATAACATACTTTATTTTCCATCCACCATTTATTTCCTAATTCACACATAAAGAAAGGCAGACCATAACTGGATGGCCTACCTTTCTTATTTACGACTAATTATTTATATGTAATTGGATATCGAATTACAGTCTTTAGTCGCTCTACCGCTGTCCTTCTTGGATCGCTTAGATAGATCTCGTGATGCCTTCGCGCTTCTGATAAATCCATACACAATTCCGTTGTCTCCAAAAACTCCTCCATCTTTTGAATACTGGAGGCTTCCTCATCATAGGAACCATAGTGCATAATCTGTACGCACTGCCCCTCTATGTAATGAAAGAGTTTGGCTTTCGCATAAGGAAGTTTTGGTTTCTTTTTCCTTAAGATTTCCTTTGCTTGGTTCACCACTTCCTCTGTCACGAACTCCGGCTGACGAATAAGCGCAGTCCATGTAAAGAGCTCCTTGTTAATCTGTGGGTGCATTATAAACCTGTCATCACTTGACCACCAAAGACCTTCTAGAGGTGGTACTACATACTCATAATAGCCTTCAGGACGTACGTCTTCCCTCTTATTCATTTTGATTGTATAAGATAGTGCATATAATAATTCAATTGCCTGCTTATATTCTGCTGACTGGTTCGGATCTCCCTTTCCATCCACTGCAATGAAAATCATCTCTGGCACATCGACAATGGATGGAGTCTTACCTGGGAAATACAACTCTTTCTGCATCTTTTTATAATCCACCTTATCCATTTAAAAGCCCCCCCCGACTTCTCAACTTACTTTAATGCAATATAAATATCAATTTGTGCATT
>JAUNRX010000008.1:21467-36495 GCA_030539495.1 bacterium
CCCCCCCCGACTTCTCAACTTACTTTAATGCAATATAAATATCAATTTGTGCATTTTCCACATCAGATGTTAAATACTCTTCAAAATCTCCGGTATAACTACGCTCCAAGTCCATGCTCCAGATTTCTTTCCATGCCTCAGCTACTGCCACATGCAAGTCGCCACGAACTTCAAACTTTGCATATTTTCCAGCTGGGATTACCTTTACTGTAAGGTCATCATTATCAGGAGTACCAACTTCAACACCAGCAGTTACCGTATAACCGCCATCCTCAGTATAATCCGAATACAATCCAATGGCATACTCATTTCTCTTATTCTTGATTAATCCATAAATTCCGGTGTTGTACAAAGTCTCCCAAAGGCCGCCAATAATTTTTGTCATCTTAGGATCCTCGTTTGATGTCTGTGCACTTACCCCTACCACAATCTTTTCTTCAAGCGTTACTGTAATATGCTTCATAATCATTTCCTCATTTCCTCATTTCTTCTTTGATACGCTTATTGTATCGAAGCTAATATGACAACTGTATGTCATATTAAAATATTTTTTCTAGTTTTTCATATACTATACCAACTACGAAATGAGAGGTTTCCTATGAACTATCCAAATCCAATACATCCAGGAGATACCGTTGGTCTTATTGCACCTTGCTCTCCGGTTGCTCCTTCCAAATTAAATACTTGTATCACAACTATACAAGATATGGGCATGAACGTCGTACTTGGTGAAAGTGTTAGCGAATCATTACATGGATATCTGGCTGGCTCTGACGAAGTTCGGGCAGACGACCTTAATTCCATGTTTCATTCTCCTGCAATCGATGCCATCTTCTGCCTTCGAGGTGGTTATGGAAGTACAAGGCTTATGCCATTACTTGACTATCCAACCATTGCAAAGAATCCGAAACTATTTGTTGGCTATAGCGACATTACCTCCTTTCATTTAGCATTCCACAAACTCTGTAATTTTATTACATTTCATGGTCCTATGGTCTCCTCCAATATGATCAATGACTACGATGATTACACAAAATGCTCCTTTGAAGAAGCAACCAGAATGCCTGATACTCTAAGCTATCATTCACCGGATGGAACTGATCCTGCTGTAATTGTAAAGGGAAATACATGCGGACGGATTATTGGAGGGTGCCTTTCCCTTGTTAGTCCATCCATAGGAACCTTCTATCAGCCAGACTTTAACGGTAAACTATTATTTCTTGAGGATATCGGGGAAACACTTCCGCGAATAGATAAGATGATGTATCACCTTTCTCTCTCGTGTGTCTTTGATCAGGTTGCCGGCGTAATCCTTGGCAATTTTACAGACTGTGAGAATCCATCCGATCCTTCCTATGACCTCTTTGCCTTTTTCAAAGACTTCTTTCATTTCTATAAAAAGCCCGTACTCTATGGGGTACAGTCTGGACATGGTAAGCCAATGGCTACTATTCCATTTGGAACCGTCTGTACTGTAAATACATATGCGAATGAATTGTTCTTTGAATATAGGTAATGCTAGCATCACTTTGGCTCGTTGTTCACATAATTTAAAAAGAGAAGGATATTTTCCTCCTTCTCTTTTATTCGTATCTATGTAATGTGCGTTCTAACTGTTCTTTGATCTGTGTTCGCAGCCAGGCAGGTTCAAGTACTTCACAGTATTCTCCAAGAGAACAGATATAATCGGTGAGCCACCTTCCATTTGGCATCATTATGGTACAAAGAAAGTTACCCGACTGATCTAACTTAAATTGCTCTACCTCATCATAAACACGAAATGCCAGCTCCTTCGATATCTTAAGCCGAATAGTAACCATATTCTCTTCAGGCATTTTCTTATTTACTAGAACTTTTTTCGGGATTGGATAGTCGAAGGAAGCCTCAGTCACAATCAGATTATGTAGGCGTCTCAGTTTGAAAAATCTCTCTTCCTTTCTTGTCTTACAAAATCCATAAAGATACCATGCCTGTCCCTTAAAGCATAATTTCAACGGAAGTACCAAACGAGTCGTATGCTCCTTTTTTCCACTTACATAGTCAAAGGATATGATTTTCTTATGCAGAATTGCTTCTTTCAGCTGTCCAAATACTTCATTTTCATACTCTACGTTGGACCAGTTGGCAAAGTCTACTTCGATCCAATCAGTATTGTGCTCTCCTAGCAGACTGCTTAACTTGGAAAGTACAGGATTCACTTCTTCCGGCCGAACGGAACTTACAGCCTGTAAAGAAGCTAATATTCCTGACTTCTCCTCTTTTGACAAAACGGTCTTATTTAATACAAAGTCTGGTAGCAGAGAAATTCCGCCGCCTTTCCCCTTACTCATATACACCGGAATCCCTGCGATTGACAGGTTTTCGATATCACGATAAATAGTTCGGGGAGAAACTTCGAAACGATCTGCTAATTCCTTTGCAGTCATTGTCTTATGATCTAATAACAAATATACAATCTCAAATAACCGATTAATCTTCATCTATTCATCCTATTTCACGATTGTCATATACGCATTGTATAAACGATTGATTTCTCTTAAACATTGTAAATATAGCTCTTTTACTTCTTCATTTGGACTTAGTACCAGATAGGCTTCATTTTCAATAATATGAATTAGTGGCTTTAGTTGCTCATAATACATATAATCTACATCTTTCTTCTGCAACAACTCCAGGTATTGATACAAGATTTTCTCATAATCCCCATTTGCCATACGCATGTCACAAAGCTGTAGCTGGCTATCAAAATAGTTCGTTAAATCATTTGCAAAATGTCTTCCGTGCTCTTCTACATTTCCCATCCCATAATAGTGTCCAAATGGTGTATTCCAAAGCATTCCGCCTACACTTGTATGACGAATTTCTCCCTTTAGCCATCCTTTTACTTCATAGTATCGTTTGCCCAAGACCTTGGCAGACTGAGACACATAAGGATGACGCTCATTTATAATGGAATTGAATATCTTAGCATTTAGTTCTTTGTCATCTAATGATGAAAAAGAGAGCCAGTTAATATAATTGGCATCAATCCTTCCAATCATGACCACCTCTCTGCTGGCGCTTAAATAAAATTCCGGATGGATTTTCTTCTTAGTAATGTCATATTCAGGTACTGCATGGCTGCTTTTATTTACCTGATTGATGAGCTCTAAATTATTCGTTTTGATATATTTAAAATGCATAGCTGCCTCCTAACCAAGAGTTGCACTTCTCTTTTTGTCCAAATTCGCCTGTTACATTTTTCATAACTTAATAATACCATATTTTACAAGATGAAGTAAATATAATGCATTGAACTAAACAAGACTATAATATACCCCATTTTCTGTATAATTTTCTAAATGGAATCATACTTTTTTTTATATTACAATAGCTATAATTGAAAAAGTGAGAATATTACACCAAATTGGAGGAATAAGGTATGTATTATCAAACTACATTTCAAGGGAACCAACTACCCGAAAAATCAAATATTAGCTGTTTTTCTTACGATACGAAAGCAAATGACTCATTTCCACTTCATTGCCACTCCTATTATGAGCTTTCCTATGTCATTCATGGGACACGTTATGAGACATTCAATGGTATTCCTTACAAAATCACAGACGGCTCACTATTTTTTATCCCGCCATTTATTGTACATAGCAATCAGAATACTACCGATGTGACCGACCTGGTCTTGCAATTTACACAGCCTTTCTTACAATCCAACGGCCCTGGTGTCTCCTCAATCTTAACACTTCCAACTAAAGCAGGCATGCTTCCCTACTCTGTAATCGAGAAAGACTCCAAGGTTGAGAATTTACTATTGTCACTGGCCTCCTTATGTAAGGAACAAAAGGATCCCGTTAATATACAAAAATATTCTTTAAATGAAGAATTAAGCCTGGAGTGGAAACAACGAAGTCTTCTCTTATCCTTGCTTTCACAGCTTGTAGATGAAAAACAACTTACCTTCCAGACCGAGGAAACGGATTTCTCCCAATTGCAGCAGTTAGATATCGTTATGAACTATATTCTTTCACATCCAGATGAAAAATTGGATATGAAGACTGCGGCCCATATGTCCGGCATTAGCTACTACCACTTTAGTCGACTATTCCAATCCGTAACTGGCTTTAGTTATACACAATACTGTAACATCCTTAGAATTCGCCATGCCGAGTCGTTACTACTAAATACTTCTATGTCGATTGCCTGGATTTCCAATGCCATCGGAATTGAAAGCACCAGCTATTTTACCCGGTTATTTAAACAGATCACCGGCATGGCACCGTTATCTTATCGAAATCAATATAAGCATTAAAAAAAGGGATTGTTACTTTACCTGTAACAATCCCTTCAGCGCGGCATAGTTTCTTCGACACTTTGTTCATTACTTATTTCATAAATACAAATTCTTCAAACTGGCATAATGGACGTTCTGCAAACTGACATAACTGACAGTTTTCAAACTTATCCTTAAATAGAAAGAATAAGGAATGCCTGCCGGTTACATTTTTCACCCGTGTTGTAATGATTTCCTCTGAGCCTTCAAATACTATGGTTCCAATTTCCTCTCCTGATTTATAATCATCAATAAGAATATGTATCGTACCAGAAGCTCCACAGCTTATAAGATGGAGAACCACTGCCATCGTGCTGCTAGAATAATCATTACCAAAGTCAAAATATTTATATCCAATGATGCTATTATTACGAATATTTTGAATCCTACGGCTAAATGGGCTAGCCTCACTAATATAGCATCCACCAATCAACACACAGGCAATCTCAGCTTTCACAGTCTCATAAGGGGACAATGCATCTTCAAAACCAAGGGAGGTCATTTCAACCTGTGGTATGGTTCCATCTTCTAAAATCTCTATTTTTTCAACACATCCCCTTCTGGACATGACTGTGTTATTTGTCATCCTATGGTAAAAAAGATACCATTGGCCGTTGATTTCGCAGATGGAACCGTGATTATTACCGCCTGGATAATCCACTCCATTATCAATAAGGATGCCTCTATACTGAAATGGACCAACGGGAGAGTTACTGGTCGCATACACTAGACGACTCCCACACTTTGGTGAATAAATCATATAATACGATCCATTCACCTTTCTTGGAGAGCATGCCTCAAAAAATGCAGTTGGTTCCTCTTCTGATAGAAATCGATCTTTAAAACTTCCCGGTAATATATCCACCATTGTAGTTCCGTCTAATTCAGCAAGAAAGGAATGGTTAAAACCACAGTAGATGTAAACTCTTCCATCCTCATCCACTAACACGCCAGGATCAATAAAAATCCCTTCCTTAAGAATTTCATTTTCATCTGCTCCCACATGGTATGTAGAAATCAAGGTAAATGGTCCCTCAGGCTTATCACTTACTGCCACACATCCTTTTTCATTGACAATATAGGCATATAAATAATAATGCCCATCCTTATAAACTACATCAGGAGCATATAGTTCATGATCTGACCAATCTACATCTGAGCCATGATCTTCATCTGGCCTTGTATGAAAGATATCACCATGACAAGTCCAATGATTTAAATTCTTGCAATCTGCCGACCAGACCTTCAGCTTATAGTCACAAAACCGATCACTTCCTGGCTTATCATGTGAACCATAGATATAGACGCGATCACCAAACACTCTTGGTTCTCCATCTGGTATGTACTCCCAGTCAGGTAAATATGGATTAGCCATTTTAGTTCCCCTTATTTCTAGTTTTTACGTTTACGAACAACGACAACAACTACGACACCTGCAACTACGACTACAGCAGCAACTACACCAATGATAATGCCAACATTGGAACCACCGTCATTACTGTCAGCGCTTGTTGTCTGTGCAGCTGGTGTTTTTGGTGCTACTGTTACATCGGATTTGTCTTCAGGAAGATTTGGAGTAGGAGCTGGTGTTGCAGTAGCTGTTGAGATTTCTGCTGAATCTTTTACTTTTTTCTCATATCCAAATCCGGATACAGTAAATTTCATGATAATTGTCGAACCATCAGCAGGAACATTATTTTTCACTTTATCTTTCATTGTATCATCATATTGGTTGATGAACATAAGATGAACGTATTTTTTATCATCATTTTTCTGTTTGAATTCGCTTGTAAGTTCTGTTCCATCATAACTTGCAGATGCAGCAGTTATTTTGATTTTAGAATCCAATGCGATATTGGTAGAGATACCAAGCATATTAAAGTCTTTAGACTCTGCTAAATCAAGATCCTTAAATGCAATTACATAGTCGCCATCGCCATCAATTTGTGTATCGATAACTTTTGTTTTCGTTGGCTTTTTAGATGTTGAATTCATTACGCTATTGTAATCTTTGTTCTTAAATCCACTGGAATCAGTATCAAAAGCATCTCGATAGATCCATGTTGATGTCTGCATTATACCAAATGCCTTATAAGACCCAACCCCTGCATATTGATCCTTATCCTTTGCTGCAAATGCGTTTGTTGTAAATGACATTGTTGTTGCTGTTACAGTCAATGCCAATCCTAATACTGCTGCTATCAATTTGTTCTTTTTCATTCTTTTTTCCCCCTAAATTCTATTTTAATTCATATAAAATTATAGAATATAAGCGAAGTTGCAACAATTCTGATATTTGCTTGTTTTTTATCTTTTTTTGCTCGATATGTATCAGTTTGTTATTTCAATAAACTTTCTTTATCCTTTGAAAGTACTTGTGATTATCATAACTAAGATTGCCTTAATGGTTCAACTATTATTTTTAGAACCACCAAGGCAATCTTAATTTTAAGAAATATTTACTTCCAGTAACAAAATGGCAACCGCCAGCACGATTACAATTCCTAGCAACGGCAGGACAAATCGCAGCCACTTATTATACGTAACATGAACCATTTCCAAGCTGGCAAGGATCAGTCCAGTCGGTGTAATAAATGACATAATGCCTTGTCCAAAGATAAATGCTGTAATAATTACATCTCGTGGCACTCCGACTGAGTCTGCAAGAGGTGCCATAATTGGAATCGCCAGGGTTGCAAGACCGGAGGAGGAAGCAATAAAGAACCCTAATATCATAAATACAAACATCATCAGGATAATAAATAAGTTTGGACTCATTCCAGAAACCACATTGGAAAGGCCAAATAAAATCGTATCGGCAACACGGCCATTTTCCAGGATGATATTGATGCTTCTAGCAATACCGATTACCAAGCCTACCCCCATAAAGTCTGCTGCTCCGGCAATAAAGGTTCCAACAAACGTCTTTTCACCTACTCCGGCGATAACGCCAATCAATACGCCGGCTACAATGAACAAGGCTGTCATCTCTTCAAACCACCAGCCAAGCTTGGATACACCATAAATCATCACTACAAAGCTTAAGATAAAGATAATTAGGATAATAATTCTTCTTGTAGTAAATGGTTCTTCCTTTATATCGCTTTTAAAATGCTTGCTGATTTCTTCACGCATATCGTAAAGAAGGGATTTCTCCGGGTTCTTATGGATACCATTGGCATATCGCACGATATAGAAAATAACAATAGCAAGTCCAATTACAAGCCCGATCAAACGATACAGTATTCCCTGGGT
Organism: bacterium; assembly: GCA_030539495.1. Classification (GTDB taxonomy): domain Bacteria; phylum Bacillota; class Clostridia; order Lachnospirales; family Lachnospiraceae; genus KM106-2. The sequence continues at coordinate 29,050 of JAUNRX010000008.1, forward strand.
AAAGCTTATTCCCGCTGCATTAGAACCGATAACAACAGAGAACGGATTGGTTGTGGAGAACATGGTACCTATCGATGAACCCATATAAATTGCGGCGATACAGACTAATGCATCATATCCTGCAGCCAAATAGACCGGAATTAGGATTGGATAGAAGGCTATCGTCTCTTCTGCCAGTCCAAAGGTGGTACCACCTAGGGAAATCAAAACGGTTACAAAGATGATCAGTAAGTATTCATGCCCTTTTGTTGCCCGTGACAAAGCAGCAATTCCGGCATTGATTGCTCCACTTTCATTAATGACACCGATGACACCTCCGATCATAAATACAAATAAGATAATGCCAATACTGTCATACACTCCAAGAATCGGAGCAATTAAAAACTCTCTAATTCCCTGGGGATTTTGTGCAACTCGTTCATAGGTTCCAGGGACTGCTACCGGCTTATTGATACTGCCATCCTGAAACTTTGCTATATCATTGGAAACTCCTAATTCATCTAGAGTCTCCTGCGTTCCTTCAAAGGCCTTGGCCGTTCCATCCGGAAGTACTTCCGTAAATATTCCCGCGTCCATATCATACGATAATTTGGCATACGAACCTGCATTAATAAAAAAGGTGAGTAAACATGCTAGAAATAGCACGACGAACAGTACCGTATACGCAGTGGGAAATGTAAATTTTCTTTTCATTTTTCCTCCTGAGTTTCTACATAAAAAAATAGTAGTATTTTGTCCTAATACCACTATTTTTTGCTTATCCAGAAAAATCATACTGTAAGTTTCTCACCAAATATTGCTAGTATGTAATACAATCCTCTCTTCGCAAATAAGGAGCCATATAATCATAATCGTCAAAATGTGGTTCCAGTTGTTTATATTGCTTATCTTTTAATCCATAAATCGTATAATTGACTCCAGTCTCATCCATAGCTTCCTTGATCCTGGAGATGGTCTTTTGTTCTTGCTCTCCTTCTAAATAAATGTTGGCCTTATGGATATGACGACTGTTTACAAAAAAGTTTGTAAGATTTCCATTATAAAAGTCAGCATATGAATTTTCATAGTCATTATAGCCATACAGTTTCTGGTTGTCATTATAAGTATCATAATCTTTATAGTCCATACTTAAATGACCTGTTCCAGAAAAGGCAGAGTCCAGCTTTTTTTGCAGGTCAGACTCTATCTGTCTGCTTTGATAATCATCCGAAAAACTATAGTCCTCAGCGTTGTCAAATGCCAGATACACCTTAAACTCATTTGCTTCAATAATAAATCCTTTAATTCTTGTGAGAACAGTGGCATCTATTCCGCCATAAACCTCATTAAACGTCCCAATCTTTCCAAACTCAATATCCGTTAACTGATATTTATCCTCCAGATACTCAGAAGTCAACTTTTTTATGTCTCTTCTAGAGTACGACTCTGCAAGATGTTGTCTTTTAGACCTGGAACATCCAGAAAATATACAGCAGCATATTAGACAACTTATGAAAAATCCAAGTAAGCGTTTCACTTTTCTACCTCCTTACCTTTTATTTCTTATAGTTAGTATAAACCAAATGATAATTCACCACAAATTTAATCTTTTTTTATCTATCAACTCTATTTTTAGAATGATTTTCTGAATTAACGGTAATACTATGTAATGTATTATAAAAAGAAAGAGGTTTATCATGAAAAATCAAACTCAAAATTTAAATGTCACGAACAAAAAAGCAGGAAACGGAAATGGAAATTCCGTAATCAACAACCATGAATACAAAAATAATAACAATAACACAAGCGATTACGTCAGCGGAGATTCTGCTTCTTCTTCCTCAAGCCATAATTTCAGTCAGACAAATAAATAATTAATTTGCTACCCATCAGGACAAGGTTTTCTCACTTTTTTAACACTTTTCCTGATAAATTGACACTAATAATTATTTTTCTTCAATAAATAGCTTGACTTATCATATTTTTGATGTTATCATAGGAAATGTATTTAAAATGTTTAATTTACTTCACATATTTTTGTAAGTCATTATCCATGTATGATAACTTACAAAAATATGTGATTTTTTTTTCATCGAAAATATAAATAAAATAATGGAGGTATCTTATTATGAATAAAGGTACAGTAAAATGGTTTAACTCAGAAAAAGGATTTGGTTTCATTACAAACGACGCAACAAACGAAGACATCTTCGTACACTTCTCTGGTATTGTAACTGAAGGTTTCAAAACTTTAGAAGAAGGTCAAAAAGTAACTTTCGAAACTGCACAAGGTAACAGAGGCGAACAAGCTGTTAACGTTCAAACTGCATAGTTTCTAGTATATAAAAAAAATCCCGTATGTCCAACTTTATGGACTACGGGATTTTTTTCATTCTTTATATTACCAGCATGATTTTACGCCTTTAAAGAAATACTATTTCTATACAAGGAGGCTATCATGAACAAAGTACACTATAACGTTACCGGATTACAAAATACAGATGTAAAAACACAGGTCAAAAATGCATTAGGTAAAATTGATGGAATTTCCATGGTAAATGTGGATCTAGCAAGAAGTTCCATTGAAGTAGGATATAATGGTGCTACTGATGAGAACACTATAAAATCATGTATTGAAAATGTCGGCTGCAGAATCCAATAATCGTTTATTACCATTGCATAAGCCCATATGTCTAAGTTACTAGACATATGGGCTTTTTTAGTTAAATATCTGCTACACTGCCAACTACATCTACTGCCGTTGGATCCATCATTACATCTTTTACTTCATCCATGGAACTGGAAAGTTTTCGCTTATTCTTGTCCTTTCCATCATATCCAAGGATATGGGTAAGTACAGCACAACATCCCATATCACCAACAACATCGATCATTGTAACGATCATATCGGACAAGGTACTTACACTGATAAAGATACCCATAACACCTGTTGGAATTCCTGCAATCTGAATCAACGCTGCAAAGGAAGCAACCTGACCATTTGGAATACCTGGAGTACCAATAGATAATAACACATTGGAAAGAACGATGACAATCATATTGGTTACAGTAAGATGAATACCGCATGCATTGGCAAAGAACGTAATCATAATGGACATCAGGATTGAGATAGCATCCATATTGATCGTGGCACCTAATGGCAACACAATACTTGTTACTTCTTTTGGAACTTTCATATTATCCTCTGCACAACGCATACTGATTGGAATAGTAGCTGAACTACTGCAAGTACCAAATGCATTTAAGGCTGCTGGCATAATTGCTTTGGCAAACTTAATTGGGCTTCCTTTGGCAATAAATTTTACAACAATGCCATATACAACGATAGCATATACGATAATTACTAGATATGTAGTAAGCAATGCCTGGCCAACAGATAAGATCGTATCGGAACCATTACTTGCGATAACAGGTAAGATAGTACAGAATACACCGATTGGAGTAAATTTCATAACAACAAATAAAATCTTCATACTGATTTCATTTACAGAAACAACAACATCCATAAATGGCTGTGCTTTTCTTCCTAATGCAAGGATTGCAAATCCTACGATTACTGCAAACACAAGGATAGATAACATGTCACCGTTTGCAAAGGAAGCAATTGGGTTAGAAGGAATCAGATTGGTAATCGTATCTAAGATATTAGAAACATTGTTTACTTCTACTTTTGTTTCTACCAGATTTAACGATGCTCCTTTTCCAATTCCTAAAAACTGTGGAACAAAGATACCGAAAATACATGCTAAAAATGTAGTCGACAAGAAATAAATCATCGCACGTCCTGCTACTTTTCCTGTTGCAGAGATACTTCCCATACTCTTAATGCCCACAATCAAGGAACAGAATACCAATGGATAGATCATCATCTTTAATGCATTCATATAAATAGTTCCGATTGTCTGGGATGCTTTAATCACTCCAGTCCAGGTGGATGGAACTAAAAATCCTGCCACTACACCAAGCAATAGGCCAATCATAATCTTTGTGGTCAAGTTCATTTTCTTAATTTTTCGTTTTATTGCACTCATACAACTACCTCCTTATATAACAACAGTGAGAATGAAAAAGGTGATCGTAAACTTCTAGAAATGTCCAAAAGACATATCTAATCGCTTACCATCACCTTTGATGATTGGATCTTTCTTCTAAGCAAACTTCTTCTCTACCATTTGTTTGATCATGTTCACAGTTTCTTCTACCCCCATCAAGCTGCTGTCAATCATTAAATCCTTGCCAGTGTGCTCTCCACGACTAATTCCTGTTACATATTGATAATATTCATCCCGTTTTGCATCTGTCTGTTTTACCATTCTCTTTGCTGCAAACTCAGACAGCTTATATTCTTCCATAATATGTTTTACTCGGGATGTAAACGGTGCATAAATGTAAATTTTAAGACAATCAGGTCGATCCTTTAGAATATAGTCTGCGCATCTTCCCATAATGACACAGGATTCCTTATCTGCTACTTCTTCAATAAATTCTGCCTGTGCTGCAAGTACTTGGGTGGAAATATAAAAATTCTGTACGCCGTATGTGGTTGCGATATCTTCCATATCCTTTGCCGAAACCTCATCAGCACTTCGTACCGTTTCTTCATCCATTTGCAGTTTCTTGGCAGCCTCTTCTACCAGGTCTTTATCATATAAGTTAACACCTAATTGTTTTGCAAGCTCTGTTCCTATGGCACATCCCTTGCTTCCAAACTCTCTACCGATCGTTACTACGAAATGTTTCATATGTTCCTCCTATCTTGCGTCCGTAAGATATCCCAGCAGACACATACAATTTACGCCAACAACGAGCCAATTTTCTTCTCGTTCCAATTAACAGTTATTTAAACCGTCGCACATACCATAGCATCTACTTCTGTTAGCACTTCATCAAGAATTTCCATTGCATCTCTTAATTCTATTTCATTGATAATTAATGGAGGTGCAACAATAATGCAGTTTTCATGACTATAAGTTGAAAAACCTTTCTTCTTTAATGAGCCAACGATTCCCCCCATGATATTCTCTGGATCGCTGTTATATTCAACCAAAGGCTCTCTTGTCTCTTTATCCTTCACTAACTCTAATGCGGAAAATAAACCTTTGTAACGAACATCACCAACACAAGGATGTTTCTCTTTTAGCTCTTCTTCTATTTCTCCTAAGATCTTGCCCATTTCCCTGGAATTCTCCACTAAATGCTCTTCTTCGTAGACATCAAGAGTTGCAATACCAGCTGCACAAGATAATGGATGTCCACTATAAGTAAGTCCACAGAGTAATTTATGATCATCAAAATAATCTGCAATTTTCTTATCCACGATAACTCCGCCAAGTGGAGAATATCCGCAAGTAATGCCTTTTGCAAAGGATACTAAATCTGGTTTTACATCCCAGTTCATAAAGGCAAACGTTTCACCGGTACGCCCCCATCCCATCATAACTTCATCACAGATCATCATAATTCCGAATTCATCACAGATATCGCGAATTCCTTGTAAATAACCATCCGGAGGAATGATACAGCCGTTGCTTCCTGTAATTGTCTCACATTCAATGGCTGCAACCGTATTTGGATCTTCGTAAATAATCTGCTCTCTTAATTTGGAAAGATAGAATTTAGTTGCCTCTTGTTCACTCTTAAATTCAATGGCTTCACGGTAAATATATGGATCAAAGAATTTAATGTAACCGGATACGCCATTTGTCTCACAGTTAAATCGTCTAGGCTCACCAGTTAAGTTGCCGGCACCCATAGTAGAACCATGATATGAACGATAACGGCTAAACACCTTATTTCTGCCTGTATATAATCTTGCCATCTTCAATGCATTCTCATTGGCATCTGCACCACCTAAGGTAAAGAATACCTTACTCATATTGTCAGGAGCCAGTTCAATGATCCTTCTTGCTAATTCTGATTTTACATCCACAGCATATGCTGGTCCGATAAATGGAAGCTTATGAGCTTGTTCGGTAATGGCATCTGCCACTTTTGTATTGCCAAAGCCAATATTTAAGTTAACTAATTGGGAACTCATATCATAATATTTATTACCATCAGCATCGTAGAAATAAATTCCCTCTGCTTTTGTTACTACCATAGGATCTAATTTTCCTTGTACAGACCAGGAATGCAATACATGCTCCTTGTCCAACTGTTTGATCTCTTCTTTTGACATTTCTCTCATACTAACCACCTATAGCCTTTCTCAGGCCCTTTCTGCTCTATTTTGCTTATTTTCCTATTTACTCCATAACTTACGATAAATCTCTACTACATCCTCTTTATGTACTGATTTTATTGTATTTCCAGGACTTCCACTGGCGATGGCATCCTCACTCATCTTGATAATAGAACTAAAGAATGCTTGCTTATCAATTCCGTATTCCTCTAGTGTAGGGATCTCACATACTTTGCAAATGTCCACCACAGCCTGTAGAAATTTCTTCGCTGCTTCTTCCTCAGAGTCGTCTGTTGTTGCAACTAAAATTTCTCTTCCTAATTGGCCAAACCGTTCATAAGTTCCGTCGAGTGCATAAGTGAAACATTCTTTTAATAACATTGCATTTGACATTCCGTGTGGTACATGGAACAATGCACCGATTGGCCTGCTCATTCCATGGACTATGGTAACGGAAGAATTATTAATGACAATTCCGGCTTCCAATGCAGCCAGTGCCATCTGCTCTCTTGCTTCTTCATTGCTGCCATCTTGGTAGGCAATCGGAAGGTATTTAAAAATACGCTTGATTGCAGAGATTGCAAACGTATCTGTCATTGGCTGTGCCTTTCTTGATGTATACCCTTCAATTGCATGGGTAAGTGCATCCAGACCGGTTGCTGACGTTACTGACTTTGGTGCAGTTAAGGAAAACTTAGAATCAATAATTGCTACATCTGGGAGTAATACCGGTCCTTTTAATAGCATCTTAATGTCTTTCTTTGTATCTGTAATAATCGTAAACCAGGTTGCCTCCGATCCGGTTCCGGCTGTTGTTGGAATGGCAATCATGGTTGGCACTTTGGTGGTAATGGATTTCCCCATATAATCGGAGATACTTCCCGGATTAGTTACCAGTGCCGCTATCGCTTTCATAGAGTCCAAAGGACTTCCCCCTCCAAGACCAATTAAGAAATCACAGCCTTCTTCTTTATATGTTTGTAAGCCCCCTTCGATCATGGTGTCCGTTGGCTCACCGGTAATTTCAGAATATACCGCATAAGCAATGGAAAGCTCCTCTAAAATCTTTGTAACTTTATCTACATTTCCAACCTTGACCATTACTTTCCCGGTTACGATCAACGCTTTCTTTCCTGCTGTTTGGAAGACTTCTTTTGCCTCCTCTAATGCATGCTCGCCAGAAATAATTTTCTTTGGCATAACAAATGTGCTGCTCATCAAATCATCCCTTCTTCCTATTAAGAATAAAGTGCCTTCGACACTTT